>CAIQUD010000108.1 GCA_903874965.1 uncultured Actinomycetes bacterium
TCATTGGTCTTCCTTCGCCCGGACTTCGGTCCAATGGCTACACCCTCGCTCGCCATGTGCTCTTAGAACAAGCGAACCTTGCCCTTGAGGGACCGGCTTGGGAAGGGTCTGTGACGACACTTGCCGACGAACTGCTCCGTCCGAGTGTCATCTACACGAAGGCAATTGTTGAGACCCTCGAAGCCCACCCTGGTGCAGTGCATGGCGTTGCGCACATCACCGGTGGGGGCATTGCCGGCAATCTCGTTAGGGTCCTCCCGAATGACGTTGATGCGGTCGTCAATCTCTCTGCGATTGATCGACCGAGAATCTTTGACGAGATTGAGCGGCTTGGTCCGGTCGAGCCTCAAGAGATGGCCCGTGTCTTCAATCTGGGTCTCGGCATGGTGCTCGTCGTTGCGGCAACGGCGGTTGACGCGGTGCTCTCGACGCTTTCACGTGCGGGTCATGATGCTCGAGTTGTTGGTCACTGTGCACGCGGAACGGGGGCGGTGGAGGTCAAATGAGCACGAATCGTGAAGCACTCAAGCAACATCTTCTCGAGCAATCAGTGCGGCGAGGTGACTTCACGCTGAAGTCAGGGGCAAAGTCAACGTGGTTCATTGATTCAAAACAAACTGCTTGTCGGCCTGAGTCAATGCTCTGGATGGCAGAAGCCGTGCTTGAGCTTGTCCCTGAATCTGCGACGGCCATTGGCGGCCTCACGATGGGTGCCGACCCAGTTGCCTTCATCACTGCGGCGTATGCCGCCAGTCAGGGTCGAATGCTTCGGGCGTTCTCAGTTCGAAAAGAAGTGAAGGACCATGGAGGCGGCGGGCGGATTGCCGGAGCGCTCAACCCCGGCGACAAGGTGGTCGTCACCGAGGACACCGTGACGAGGGGAACCTCGCTGCTTGAAGCTGCCAACGCCATTGTTGACGCGGGTGCCGAACCAGTTCTGCTGCTCGCCCTCGTTGACCGAGGTGGCACCGTTGCCGCAATGGCGAAGGATGCAGGTTTTACCTTCCAGGCGGTCTTCACCGCACCTGATCTTGGCTTCCCCTACGAAGGCGCTTGATCTTCGCTTGTTGCACGGCAGCGCAGGTGGTTCGGCGCTCGCTACTTCTCGAGTGCAGCGAATGCGTCGAGCACACTCCAACGCCAGTCGAGGAGTGCTTGAAATCGCTCTGAAGGCGTCCTGCCGAGACGAACGAGGACAACGTCGAGCGCTGGACAGATGGTGATGGATTGCCCTTCGTAGCCTTGGGCGGCAAAGGTTCCGTAGGCGTCACCTGGCAACCAGAACTGCATGGAGTAGAGCAGTCCATCTGGGTCCCGACTGAGGGGCGTTCGAGCTGCTTCAAGTGCGGCAGGGGAAATGACCTGTTGGCCATTGAAGACACCACCACGAAGGAGACACAGCCCGAACCGGGCAAAGTCTTGAGCAGTCGCATGAACATACGACGAGCCAATGAAGGTGCCGGCATCATCAAAGCCAGGATCGGCTGACAGCATGCCGAGCGGCTCGAAGAGGCGTTTCCTCAATTCATCTTTGTAGGCTTCGCCGCTACCGAAATGCCGAGCGATGGCTCCGGAAATGATGTTGGTCGTGCCCGAGGAGTAGTTGTAGAACGTGCCGGGCTCGTGGGCGAGTGGCCGATCAGCGGCGAAGTGCGCAACATCTGCCTTGCCACCTCCGAAGAGCATTTCAATGACGTCAGACGTTGCACCGTCGACGTAATCCTCAATGAACGCGAGGCCATCTCGCATTGCGAGGAGTTCTGCCAACGTAATGGCCGCTCGGGGGTCGCCCGTGGCCGACCACTCTGGAATCTGAAGTGGGGCATCGAGTTGGAAGACTCCTTCAGCAATGAGGGAAAACGTAAGAACTTGAAGCATGGACTTTGCCATCGACCATGAAATCAGTGAACTGTTCGCATCAATGGGTTCTGGCTCGCGATCAAAGAATTCTCGATTGCCCGCGTAGCGTTCAGCGATGAGGCGACCTTTGTGAATGACCACCACGGCGTTGGTAGTTCGGCAGGGGCCGTCTGGGTCAAAGGCTCGATCGAGCAGCGACTCCAGGTCGAGGCCCTCTGGAATTGGTCCAACGGGCCAAGAAGTAGTCGGCCAAGCAGTTCCTGCGTCTTGTGAAGGAAATGGTGGCGTTGGGACGTCGATGGGCGGGGGAAGGGCCATGGAAGAAGCCTTTCACGGAACCCCCATCAAATGGCTGCTCTTGAGTACGGCGCGACATCGAGGAAGGGTGAATGCCCGCAAATGAGCAAGGTCGAAATCGGTGGGGTCCCGCAGGGACACCCTCTGGTGTGTGGTTCCCCACCCTCGAAACCCCTTTGGGGAAGAGGGCGTCAGGCACGGTTTCTGGGTATTCCAAGTTGCAGCAATGACTATTCCAAGTTGGGCGAGTAGTTGAGGTTTGGGGTTGAGGCGCCCGCCCTCTGCCGCTAGCGGCAACTGATTCTTAGACGCACCCCTCCCCTTCTGATAAGCCAAACCCCTCTGCACCCCTCCCCTTCTGATAAGCCAAACCCCTCTGCACCCCGCCCCTTCTGATAAGCCAAACCCCTCTGCACCCCGCCCCTTCTGAGAAGGTTTCGAACATGCGTGATGACCAGATCCGGTCGAGGCTCGTCCTGACGAATCCTTGGTGGCAGTTCGCCACATCCGGTGGCGACGCCACGGCCTGGGAAGCCGCAGACCAAACGCTGCAAAGCCGCAAAGAGTTCGATCTTGCATACCGCCCTTCTACCCTGGCTGACGTTGCGAGTGACCCAGTTGACGACAAGCTCATAATCCTCAGAGGACCACGGCGTGTCGGCAAGAGCGTTCTGATCAAGGACACGATTGCTGCCCTGTGTCGGCGGTCCGATGTCGACCCGAGGCAGATCGTCTATCTCACAGCCGAGTCGATGCGGGCAGCGGATCTCAATCGAGTCGCAACCATCGGACGAGAACTGACACGATCGGTCGAACCGGCGAGACGTATCTGGCTGCTCGACGAGGTCACCTCAATCTCCGGATGGACTGAAGCCATCAAGTTCCTTAGAGGAGAGACCCCGTTTGGCGGGGACACCGTTGTGTGTACCGGATCATCATGGGATGACCGTTCAGAGGCGGAGAGGGACCTTCTGACCGGCCGAGCCGGGACTGCTTCGACACGGTGAGTTCGTCTCCTGCTTCCGATGTCGTTTCGAGACGTTGCAACAAGCACCAAGCGCCCGATTCCTCTGCCCAAAGCCGTACCGTTGTGGGAGCTCCAGGGGGACCGGGCCAAGGAAGCTGCCGTGGAGGCCGAGCTCTATGCCGACGAGCTCGACCTCGCTTGGCAGAGCTACCTCGACTCCGGGGGATTCCCTCGTGCCGTGGCGGAGCACGCCTCTGATGGGCGGGTCAGCGACTCGTTTGTGCAGGACCTCGGAGCGTGGCTCCATCGCGAGGTCGACAAGGATGATGCTCCCAATTCGACAGCTCTGCTCATAGCGGAGCTGTCCCAGCGTTCCACGTCCCCGCTGAACCGCAAGGACACTGCTGAAGAACTTGGCCATCCCAATAGCCAGACCTTGAATGTTCGGCTCAATCGTCTGGTGAACAGTTTTGGAGCGATCTGGTGCCCTCAGATTGACGACACGGGGCAGCACATCAAGGGGACCCAGCCGAAGCTCTATCTCGTGGACCCGCTGATTGCACACCTGGGCCACAGATCCCGAGCTGGCCTTGCGATACCGGAGACCCCAACTCTGAACGAAAATGCTCTTGGCTGACCCCGGGTTGTCTTCCCATCACACGTGCGGGCAACCTTAACCCGCTAACTGGGGAACCATTTTGGGCTCCCCGGGGGAACCACACCTGGTGGTCGGAACCGGCGTCGATCCGGTGACCTCACGCTTTTCAGGCGCGCGCTCTACCAACTGAGCTACCCGACCTCGGGTATCGAACGCCGAAGCGTTCGATGGCGGACCTGACGGGATTTGAACCCGCGACCTCCGCCTTGACAGGGCGGCGTGCACTCCAGGCTGCACCACAGGTCCGAGTTGGTGCAAGCACCGCCTCGGAGGAGAACAACGTTCCCCTTTGGAGAAGTCCAACACTAGCCGACGGCGGGTTCACCCTCTCCACGAGGGTCAATGTTGCGAGTCAAAGGTCGGCAGCACCTCGGTAGGTGCCAAAGGACCATCGATTTCCTTCGGGATCAATGAGCGCGCATTCAGTCGAGCCGTAGTCAGTCGTATGGGGTTCCTGCAGCACGGTGGCCCCTGCGGCGATCGCTCGATCGAAAAGCCCGAAGGGATCTGGTTCGAAGAGATACACCCCTGCGGTTCCAGGCCTGAGTGCCCAATCGTTTGGCTCAGGGTCCTGCCTCTCTGAACCAAGCATGATGGCCCCACCCTGCGGCCAAGCCAACTCCGCATGGTCAACCCTGTCGTCGTCGCCATAAGAGACGATGAGTTCAAAGCCGAATGCGCTCTCGAGGAAGTCAATGAGAGCCGGGGCATTCTGTGCCCGAAGGGTGGGCCAGATCGAATGATGGTTGGTCATGGCGTGCTCCTTGTTGGACGCAACCTCACTGCATGCCCCGTGAAAGCCATGCAGTGCTGGTTACGAAAAGACAACTCGCAAACCGCCTACTCAGGCAGCGAAGCAGCTCCGTGGTCATGGTCGTGACCCTCGTGATCGTGATCGTGGTCGTGGTCGTGGTCATGACCACCCGAACCCATGGAGAACAGACGAAGTTCGCTCGGAGCGATGTGTTGGTGTGAACGAAATGTCATCGTGATGGTCACCAAAATGGTCCCAATGAGCAGGAGATCTCTGAAGGTTCCAAGACGTGTTGCGCCACCGTAGATACCGGGAGCGATCAACTGGAACAGCTGGTATGCGCCAAGAAGTGCGGCGACGATGAAGACGGCAACGGCAAAGAAACTCACCGTCGCGGCATAGGTTCGGGCGACCTTCTTCGCTGGGCTGTTGGCGTCGTCATCGTCGGCGGCAATCTGAAGCCCTCGGGACCGGTGCAGCAGTGAAGCCAATCCAGCAATCACGACAAGAAGCAGTCCCTCGGTGATCGTTCGAACATTGGCATCACCAACTGGGTGCTTTGGACCACCGAAGGCCACTGGCATTGAATAGGTCGTGTGCTTACCAATGAAGCCAATGAAGCCCGAGGCGATCCCGATCGCGCCAATGTAGGCAGTCCACAGCGTCGCAAAGGCACCCGAAAGGAGATAGGCCGTCATTGGTCGACGGCCGCTTGGATCAGCGTCGTAACGACCAGCTCTTGCGATCGTGAAGAACGCAATGAGCGCCCCAATGAGCAGAATGATGACTGCTCCGAGAATCAGACTCGGTCCACTTGAAAGACTCGACAACTTTGCAACACCTGGCATTGGCCCCCCCAACGTGGTCAGCAAATTGGTGACCGTTTCGAGGCTACCCCCGGGACCTTGTTCACATGGGGGATCTCAAGCGTGTGGCGGAGGTGGAGGTGGTGCAGGGTCCGAAATCATGTTCTCTTTGGTGATGGCTTGCAGGCGGCGCAGTGAGTCCTCCATTGACACGATGTTCCCGTCGAGGAAAATCGTGTTGCCCTTCCCGTACTTCGCTGCATCAAGGATGGTTTCGGTCCACAGCGTGAAGGCGAGGAGCCCTGCGCCAACGCCATTGTCCTCAAGCATGCGAGCGGACTCGGTCAAACCTTGTGACAGGGCCGTTCGAAAGCCAGCCAATCCCTCACCTCGAAGGCGTGCTGCAGTTGCCTCGTTCTCGGCCGAGATTCGGATTGCTGCACCTTCTGCTTCGGCCTGCTTGGTGCGAGTGATGAGGAGTGCCTGACCTTCGAATTCCGCCGCGGTCTGCGCATTGGTTGCTGCCACGACCCGGCTCATTGATGCCATGACTTCGGCATCAAACGCAATGTCGTTGATTGCGAGGTCAATCAGGCTGTAGCCCCAGCTCGCCAGCTGTTCATTGAGGTTGTCTTTCGCGTGGCTCGCGATCTCTGTCCGAAGTCCAAGGACTTCTGCTTGCTTCTTCGTCGCCACAAATTCACGAACTGCCGCTTCAACGGCCGATGTCATGGCCATGGTGAAGGCGCCGGGGTTGATGAACTTGAAGGCAACGAGTTGGATTGTCTCCGCCTGGTGATCGGTGACAGCGAAAATGATGGTTGCCTTGAAGTGGACCGCTGCTTGGTCGCCAGTGATGGCCGAGAACGTCAGCTGGTTGGTCTGGTTTTGGACGGGGACCTTCCAGTTCACCTTCTCAATCAGAGGAATGACGATATTGAGACCAGGGCTGAGCACTCGTCGGTACTTGCCGAACATCGTGACCACGCCAACGTGGGCTTGGTCAATGGTCTTGAACGACGTTGCGATGATCAGAAGAACCACAAAGCCAGTGACGAGTGCGGTGATGGTGCCAGTCATGAAAACCTCCCTCTTGGCAGGGTAGTTCGCTCTCTTGTCGTCGCGACGACCTCCAGGTGAAGGTAGCCACCCGCTGCGGAGAACATCGAGAACTTCTCCTTGAGCGAGCTACTTGTCAATGGATGGTTCGGCCGCCTCTTCGAGGTCAATCTCGTAACGAACGAATGGCGACAAGGTTGCCAAGCGGTCGTAGAGACGACGAGCGACGACATTGTCGTCTCTCGTAATCCACGTGACCTCTGAACACTCGTGCTCTCGAGCAGCGGCGATGACGCCACTGATGAGCAAGCTCGCCACGCCTTGTCTACGCGCCGAAGGAGCGACAAAGAGATCCTCCAGATAGCAAATCCCGTGATCTGCCCACGTCGAGGTTTGGACGTGGAAATGCGCAAGACCGATGACCATGCCGTTCTGTTCAGCGAGAAGGCAGAGGATGGAGGGCGGTGCAGTGGTCAGTCGCTCCCAGACCAACTGCGTTGATGCCGCAGACCGACTGGTCTTATAGAACGTGAGGTAGTCGGTGAAGAGTGATCTCCATATCGCGTCGTCGGTAAGGAGTGGTGGCCTGATGGCGATGGTCATGTATCTAAGTGTTGCATTGCCTACGTTCCCCGATCAGTGGATCGAGACCTACGGTGGGGCAGTGAGTGACCTTCCGAATTGCCCGTCTTGTTCATGTGTGAATACCTATCCAATGGGGACACTGCTCGTCTGTCCAGAGTGTGGCCATGAGTGGATGGCTTCAGAAGGAGATGCAACCGGAGAAGAGGGCGACGTCATTCGCGATGCTCACGGCCAAGTACTGAGCGATGGGGACACGGTGACCATCATCAAAGATATGAAGGTCAAGGGAAGTTCCAATACCTTGAAGGTCGGAACGAAAGTGAGAAACATTCGGCTCACGCCCGGTCCAGGAGGCCACGACGTCGAGGCAAAGGTTGATGGCTTTGGTCCGCTCTACCTGAAGTCGAGCATCATGAAGAAGGTCTAGCGACGCTTCTCGGCATCTCTTCATCGCTGTTCAAGTGAACTGAAGAGGCGTTTTAGGCGTTGATGGGAATCCACGCCTCGGCCACGAAAACGTCCGGGTCATCTGCTGTTGGATAACGCTCGAGGTGTTGGCCATCTCTTGTTGACAGTCCGTGCTTGTCGAGCTCCACGTTGTAGACCTGCTGGTAGAACGCATCAAGGCCGTCATGAGTTCCTTCGTAGAGAAAGACTGCGTACCTGCCGGCCCCAATGATGATCTCTTGAAGGCCGGTCTCGTTGGAGAAGGCCTCATCAACAAGTACGGCGGCGACGTAGGTAATCAAGTGCGGTGGGATGAGCGCATCAGCCGGTGAGGTGATCCCGACGAAGGTCCACTCCGGGGAACCGGGTGTTGTCCCGAGAGCGGTGAACAGCGTTCCCCAGAGTTTCTCAATCTCAGGAGTCGACGCAGCTGCATTGGGCGAGAATGAGGAAGGAACGACACCGCTCACACCAATCGCTCGGGACTGAGGAACGTCAAGAAAGGTTGGCAACATGACGCTGACCGTACATCGCCGGTGCTGTTCCTTCACCCCTCGAGCGCTACAACTCCTGCCTCTTTGATGAGGAGCGTTGGTGCACGGCGAAACGAACGTAGGTCGATCTGACTTCTCAGTGTGCAGTTGAGCGAGACTCAGCGTCGGCCACGATGCCGCGCATGAGGCCCGGAAACACCAAGGCGTGAAAGGGAAGGACTCCATACCAATACATACGTCCCCAGAGCCCTCTTGGCTTGAAGCGTGCACGTTGCACAATTTTGCTTCCTGTTGGCATCGGCTCAATGCTCCACTCAAGCCATGCATTTCCTGGGAGGAGCATCTCCGCGTGGAGTTGCAGAAACTCTGGTGCCTGCATCTCTTCAACGCGCCAGAAGTCGACATAGTCACCAATGACAAGATCTCGATCGTGACGTCGTCCTCGTCGAAGGCCTGGGCCTCCCCACAGCACGTCAATAAAGCCACGAATCCGCCAAAGCCACTCTCCAGAATGCCAACCCTTGTCGCCGCCAAGCGTGCAAAGCGTGGCGAATACCGCTTCGGGGGTGGCTGATGAGGTTGCAGTCCGTTGGTCAACGAGCTCTGTGCCACCGGCCCAACTTGGGTCAGTCTCGTAGGCCCTAAATGGCTGGAGATCAGCAGCGGTAAACGAGGTTGGCACTGTGCCATCCCGAGTCCGTCCCAGCGCCAAGCGGATGGCATCACGAAGCGTGCGCTCAGGTGGACCGAGTGCCGTGATCGTGCGGTCGTCATGTACGACGACTTCGTTCACGAGACTGTCGACGAGTGGACGGGCGAGTGAGGCAGGGACTGGGGTAACGAGGCCAACCCAATGGCTTGAAAGACGAGGAGTAAGGACCGGCACGGGAATGAGTCGGCGGCGTGAAAGTCCGGCCTCTTCGGCGTAGATGGTCATCATCTCCGCATAGGAAACAACGTCAGGGCCACCAATCTCAAAGACCCCCGCGAGCGGTTCTGGTCGATCAATACTTCGGAGGAGGTAGTTGAGGACATCCGAGATGGCGATGGGTTGTGACTTCGTCGAGACCCATTTTGGGGTCACCATGATGGGAAGTACCTCAACGAGGTACCGAAGCATCTCAAAGCTGGCAGAGCCAGAACCAATGATGACTGCTGCACGAAGTTCTGTAACGGGAATCGGTCCAGCGGCAAGTGTGCGACCGACTGCGTGACGGCTCGAAAGATGCTCGCTTAGCGCTGCGCCATCGTCGCCCATGCCGCCGAGGTAGATGATGCGACCAACGCCTGCCGCTTCGGCCGCTTGGCGAAAGTGCTCTGCATCGTGAATTTCTTTGGCAATCCAGTCTGAGCCTTCACCAATGCTGTGGACCAGGTACACAGCGACGTCGATGTCCTCCATGGCAAGCGCCGGCAAGTTGCCGACTTCGCCTTTCACGATGGTCACATGCTCTCGCCACGAGACGTGGTTGAGCTTTCCAGGAGTCCGGACAAGGCAGCGAACGCTATGGCCGTCGGTCAAGAGCCGAGGAACGAGTCGCCCACCAACGTAACCAGTTGCTCCGGTGACGAGGACGCGACTCATGAAGCCAACTTCTTCGTGCGCTTTCGTCCCACTAGTTCGGTGCTGACGTTGCGGCGAGCGTCGAGGCAAAGATCTGCCACGCCAAGAGCGATTTCGCCGCAAGTGAGAGAACCAAGTAGGTCTTCTCCCCAACGAGATAGTCGGCGAATCGTCCAACCTTCTTGTACTGGAGATACTGGACAATGGCGAAGCAGTTGAAGGCAAGGAAGAGCGAAACGTAGATCCCGTAGACAAACCCTGGAGCATGGGCATGTGCTCCAGGACCAATGAGATAGAAGCCAATGGCTACCCATGGCAACACGCCGGCTACACAGCCCAACCAGAACGGCAGCAAGCTTCCGCCTGGTGCCTCGTAGCGCTCCTGAAGCCAACCAAAGCCAATCATTGCTGCGTTGAGTCCGACGAGGGCAATGAGGGCGGCAACGTCAGAAATTCCAGTCAGTTGGGCAATCGCGAGGATCATGAGGGAGGACGAAACCGAGTACTCGAGCCAACGGTAGGGATTGCGACGCAACTGGAGGTTGGTCTCGTAGCGCGACCGGAGTGGTCCGGCAATCAAGAAGTGTGCGAGCGACGACAGCGCAAAGAAGGCACCAATGAGCCAGGCCATGCGGATATCAGCCAAGTGAACAAATTGGCGCTTCGTCGTTCCGGGCGGGCCTGCCATGTAGTGCGCGGTTACTGGTAAGGCGAAGCTATTGGCAAGCAGAACAATGAGCAGTGCAGAAACAGCATGCAAACTTCCTGCGCCAAGGTTGAGTCGTTGAAGACGGCCAAATGTTGGCATGTTCGTCACCTTTGATCGATCGAAGTACTTCCGACGGTACTCGCTCCGATTGCTCGATCGACCGGACGAGACCTCCCGCTCGTGGCTCTTCAGTCAGGAGCAATGACGGTGTTGTGGATCGAACCAAGGTCGCCAATCGTGCTTCGAACGACCTCTCCAACTTGGAGGAAGCGAGGTGGTTGCGCAGTAATCCCTACGCCAGCCGGTGTTCCCGTGAAGATGAGGTCACCCGGCCACAATGGCGTCACGGCCGACAACTTCGCAATGAGCGATGGAATCGAGAAGACCATGTCGGTTGAAGGGGCATCTTGCACCTTGTCGTCATCAATCCAACACTCCAAGCGCAAGTTGTCACGGTCGGCAATCTCATCAAGGGTGGTGAGCCATGGACCGACCGGACCAAAGCCTGGATAGGACTTACCGAGTGAGAATTGCGACCCGGCGGCAAACTGCATGGTGCGTTCCGAGTAATCCTGACCAACTGCCAGTCCAGCGACGTAGTCCCATGCATCGACTTCGGCGACGCGATGGGCCCGACGGCTGATCACGGCAACGATCTCGACTTCCCAGTCGAGGGTCTCTCCCATCCTGGGCACAGGTTCGAAGGGTCCACCAAGACTTGACGGGAACTTTGTAAAGGCAGCAGGAACCGTTGGAACCGCCATTCCCGCCTCTGCTGCGTGACCGTGATAGTTGAGGCCAATGGCGAAGACCTGGCGTGGTTCAGGCGCCGGAGAGCCCAGTTGGCTCAGTGAAAACGACTCGAGACCTTCCTTTGGAAAACCGGAGGCAGCCGCCGCGAAAGCATCGAAATTGTCGTAAATCGACTGCAGGCTTGGTCCGAATTGACCGGAGCTTGCCAGAGCGATGTCGAGCGCTTGCTCGTCAATAAGCAGATTGGCTCTTCCATTGATATTGGCGATCTTCATGTTGAGTTCCTAACGAGTTGATTGAGGAGTGCGTGGAGTTCGAGTTCGGTGTCGGCGGGTTCTGACTGTGTGCGCCACGCCACGTGCTGGTCGGGACGAACGAGGATGGCGCCATCTTCTGAAATGCCACTGACGGCCGCCCATTGACCAAAGGGATCGGTGATGTCACGACCGACCACCACCCTTGTTACCGGCGTTTCGATTGGTAGGTCAACGCTCGCCCAGGCCGATGCATTGCAAAGAAGGAGGAATGCACCGGGCTCGACGAGATCCAAGGTCGACAATTCCTCGTCGCCGCGTTGGACAACTGCATGTGGCAGTCGAGAACCTGGCGACGTCGACGGAAGGTACTCACGGACAGGATTGCCAACGACGGGTCGCGAGGAACCGTCATCGAGCACGATGCCGGAGTCTTCGTTATAAGAAAAACCCAACTGCACGCCGAGTTGATCGAAGTGCTCGGCTTGGTGCTCAATTGCCTTTGCTACCTCGGCCATTCCTTCTGGAGTTGCAAGGAGCTGCGCGGCGCGAATCTTTGAAGCCTCGAGGTCGCCGTCAACGCCGAGTGCAATCCACACCTCGAGGAGGCGGAAAGCATTTTCCAAACTGACGTCTGCGTTGTACTGCGCAATTGCATGACGCTCTCCTTCATAGGAATCCAAGAGTTCTGGAGCAGCCCAACCTCGAAGTACCCATGCGAGTTTCCATGCCAGGTTGTGGGCCTCTGCGGCACCAGTATTGAGACCGAGGCCACCGGTTGGTGGGAAACGGTGGGCGGCATCGCCAACGAGAAAGATGCGGCCCTTGCGGAATTGACTCGCAACTTGTGCCGTCATTCGCCAAGACGTGACATGGCGAATCGACACCGGCAGCTCGTTCGGAATCCCACCAGCGCGTCGGAAGATGGCTTCGGCTCGAGCCTCGTCGTAGTCAGCCACCGATTCGGTGGCTGGGTCATACGACGTCATGTAGACCCAAGTCGAGGCGAGGTCATGGGCAATGAACGTTCCTTGAACTGTCGGGTCGGTGATCCAGTAGAGCGTTGCGGGCATCTCCGCGACAAGCGAACGCAAATCAGCCTCGGCATGAATGGAGATGAAGTTCTCGATCTCGTCAGGACCGACCATTTGAATCCCGCAGTGGCGACGGACCGCGCTGCTTGCTCCATCGCAGCCAATCACGTAGCGGCTGGTGATCTCGTACGTTTCGTCAGTCAAGAGATCACGAACCGTGCTGACGACGGCTTCCTCATGCTCATGGCAACTGATCCATTGCGTGGAACATCGGAGGTCGGCCACTTCTCGATAGAGCACAGGCTCCAGTCGGTGTTGCGAGAGATTTCGAAGTGGCTGGGGAGTCGTCAGCGACATCTTCTCCGGATCCTGCAAGCTCTCGAAAGGAACCGATCCAAGCTCTCTCCCGCCGAGAGCATCAACCCAACGAACCCACGCGCCTTCGCTGGGCCGCTGCGAAATGGCCTCAATCTCTGCCATGTCAATGCCGACTCCTCGAAGGATTTCGAGCGTCCTGGCGCTGACCACGTGTGCCGACGGAGCAGTTTGCGGTCCATCTCGCTGTTCAAGAACGACGACACGCAGTCCAAGTTGGAGAAGCAACAGGGTTGCCATGAGTCCAACAGGGCCTCCGCCAACGATCAAGACGTCGTAGATCTCAGTCTCGGACGACGAACCAACCACTAGATCAATCCTTCGTAACTTCCACCATCGAGGTGAAGGTTTTCACCCGAGATATAGCCAGCCTGCATTGAGGCGAGGAAGGCACATGCAGCGCCAACTTCTTCAGGTCGTCCAAGCCGCTTCGCGGCAATCGTTGCTTTCATCTCGTCATACGCCTCCTCGAGCGTGATGCCTCGAAGTTGCACCTGGAACTCGGCCATTTGACGTTGGCGACCGGTGTCGATGCGCTCGGGAAGGAGGTTGTTGATCGTGACATTGTCGCGAACGACGTCCTTTGAGACGGCCTTGGTCACCCCGGTCAACGCAGTTCGGGCCGCAATGGAGAGCGTCATAAACGGGTGCGGAGAGGTCACCATGGCGGAGGTGATGTTGATGATGCGTCCAAACTTTCGTTCGCGCATTCCTGGAATTGCGAGCTGCATCATGCCAACAGCGGAGTGAAAGTTCATATCGAATGCCTCAGTCCACTGTTCCAGACTGTTGTCGACGAAGCTCGTGGGAGAAGGACCGGACGCATTGGTGACCACGATGTCAGGGCTGGGGCACACCGCAAAGAGTCGTTCTCGACCTTCAGCGGTCGAGACGTCGGCTACTTCAAAGCTCACGTCAACGCCGAATCGAGCGTGCAACTCCTTCACAACGTGATCGCCCTCGAGGTTGGTGCGAGCGTTCAAGAGCACTTGGACACCTTCGGCTGCCAATGCTTCGGCGCACGCCAAACCAAGACCTCGAGTCGATCCCGTGATAATCGCCTTCCTGCCGGCAATACCGAGGTCCATTACAGGCCTGCCCGTTCGCGACCGGTAGCAATGTCGTCAATGTCTGCGGGCAGGAAGAAGTCCATCTTTGACGTTCCTGATTCGTAGGTGGCAATCGTGAAAGGATCCCAGTCCTCACGACGTATCTCCGAGTCCCAGAGGTCATCGTTCGTGATCTGGTCCATGTCAGCGAAGAACTCGAACATGCCACCCGCGGGATCGAGCAGATACCAAAACACGTTGGAACCAACGACGTGTCGCCCAATTCCGTAGACCGATGCATCAGGCCGCTCTTTGACCACTTCGATACCTCGCAAGCCAACGGCGTCGAAGTCTTCAAGTTCCAAGGCGTAGTGATTCATACAGGGAACGGGTGCCGGCAAAATCAGCATGTTGTGGTGATCAGTTGAGCAGCGCAAGAACGTTGCCTCGACCTCGGGCAAACGGTCAGAGATGCGAAATCCCAACCCTTTGACGTAGTAGTCAACCGAGGCCTTCGTGTCGGTGGAACCAAACACCACGTGACCAAGTCGCCTCGGTTTCGGCGTCCACTCACTCACGGCAGCTTCTGATCGACGGTTCTGCCTGACCAGCTTGCCCGGAGCATTCACTTCCCGTGAAGGTGCCCGCTCCAACGGAGCGTTGCGGGCAACTTCCACTCGCACTGAGTGGCCAATCAGTGGATCGATGCTTTCGAGCCAGCCGTCTCCGAGCTCGACCTGGGCGCCAAGTGCGTTGAGTGAATTCGAAATTTGAACCAGGTCCTCTTGGGTTTCGGTCGCAATTCGCATCTGGGAGACATGGCGATAGTCCGACTCGGTGAGGCGAATCTGTGACGCGCGCTCGGGGGTTCCAAGGCGACCAGTGCCGGTTGTTGCAAGTCCGCGTCGATTCCAAAACTCTTGAAGCTCACCGGGATTCGGCACAGCGAGTTCTATATCGATCAAGTCGGTGAGTGCCATGGAGCATCCTCTACTTTCATCACGCTTATTTCTTAGGCGTATGACTAACTAATGGTAGTTTCTAGCAGAGACTTCTCCTGAGTGCCGAAAATTCGGGGAAGTTCGCTGCCGTGAGCAGCAATTGGGAGAATGAAGCAATGAACGAGCGCGGTAGGCCCAAGATCATTGAGGACACGGACATTCTCAGTGCCGCGCTCAAGTGCTTTGCCGAGCAGGGTTATGAAGGCATGTCGCTTCGCACACTCAGCACTGACCTTGGTTTGAGTCACAGTGCTGTTGGTCAGCGGTTCGGGACGAAAGAGAACGTTTTTCGACAGGCAGTGACGGAGGAATTTCAACGCTTTTTCAATGCCATCAGAGATGCCCGAATGTCGTGGCCAGCTGAGTTATCGGATCTCGAAGAACTGAGGGCGCTTATCCACTCGTTCTTGTTGGCTTCGGCGTTGTTCCCGGCACTTGGTCAGTTGATGAACCGCGAAGGAGTCGAGCCTTCGGCCCGTCTTGACTTCATTTTTGAAATGGTGATCCTCCCCCAGATTGCGCCGATGATTGACCTGCTCAATCGGCTGCGCGCGAACGAGCAAATTCTTCCCCTGCCAATGCGAAGTCTGTTTTTCCTCGTTGCGCACGGTGCAGAGGCACCGTTCACCCTTCGAGGGTTCTCGGAAAAATTTGATCCCTATGACGGAGTCCTCGACGAGGCCAAGCACATTGACGCGATAACGGACTTGTTGATGAGGGCAGTGACGCGGTAATTCACGTGAATCACTGGGGTACTCGAGCAAGAAATTCCGACTCCAGTTATCGTCGTGACATGGAAATCGACCTTGGGGTGGCCTACCGAAGTGCACGAGAGGAAGTAATTCGACTCGTGACGAGCACTCATGAAACATTGAAGGTGCCGGCGACACCACTTTGGACAGTTCATGATGTCTGTTCGCATCTTGCCGGCGTTGTCGAAGATGGTCAGACCGGAAACTTCGCTGGAGCACCTGGCGAACCGTGGACCGCTGCGCAAGTTGAGCGGGGCAGGTCAAAATCGCTTGAACAACTCATTGAAGAGTGGTCGGAGCGTGCTCCTGTACTTGAAGCAACACTCTCCGCTCCAGGTGGTGAGGGAATGTGGCAAGCGGTGGCAGATGTCGCCACGCACCTTTCTGACCTCGCGAATGCCTGTGGCGTGCCGGCTTCGCTACCGGAAGGCTTCTTGCCGTGGATAGCTCCGAAACTCTTGGGATTCTTCGAGACCTCGGTGGTGCAAGCAGGGCTTGATCCAATCGCCGTATCGGCCCCAGATTTCGAAATCTTTCGCGGCCGATTTGGGCGGCGAACCCGCGAGGAAGTTCGAGCCTATGCCTGGTCACGTGACCCAAGTGACTGCCTTGATTCCTTCTTCATCTTCGGTGTCGCAGCGCCGTCGCTCAACGAGAAGTCCAGCTAGAGCCGGAAATTCGCCGGCATTCGCTAGGCCAGCAATTTGCAGAATCCTCGCCAGATTTCCGCCCGCACCCTCTGCGTACCCCCAACGGGATTCGAACCCGTGTTACCGCCGTGAAAGGGCGGCGTCCTAGGCCGCTAGACGATGGGGGCCAGAGCGGTGGAGCCAAGACGCTACCAGCGAATGAGTCCCTCGTTGACTAGGGCGTCACGTAGCAACGGAAATCTTGGCGTGAGGAAGCATTGGTCGCTCAACAAGGGAGAGTTGGAACCGGATGACTCCAATCATCACCATGACCGAAAGTGCAATATGGAGCTCCACCAATCCAGTCGGCAGGTGCGTTGCATATTGGAGCACTCCGAGCATCCCCTGCAACACGACCACCAGAACGAGGCGCTCGGTAATCCGGCGAATCGTTGGCGGTGCTTCGATGGTCAAGACGGCGAACACGAGCGCACTGACAAAACCGATCAAGACCGTGGCGATTCCAGCATGGACCTCGACGACGCTCCGAAGCTCAAACGGGAGTCGATGCGCAACCTGCTGACCACTGAAATTCCCAGCATGAGGACCGGCATTTGATACCGCAGTTCCAGCAGCGACCACAAGGGCGGCAAGTCCAGTCTGAACTCGAGCGGCGAGTTGGAGCGGTCGTGGGACAAGGAGGGTGCCAGGAGCACTGACGTCGCGGCGGCTGCGATACACAAGGAGTATCGACAGCCAGAGAAAAATTGGTGCAACGAGAAAGTGAATGACCACGGTGTACGGGTTGAGCTTCGTATAGACAACAACGGCGCCCCATACCGACTCAACCACAATGCCGCCGAGCAGCGCCCATGACAGCCAAATGAGGTCTTTGCGCCTCTCTGATCGACGATAGGCAGCGATGATCGTGACGATGGTCACGATGGAAATGAAACCAGTCACCATTCGGTTGCCGAATTCAACCAATGGGTGGATTGAGGCCTGCGGAAGGATGTGGTGGTCGTAACACGCGGGCCAATTCGGACATCCAAGACCTGATCCAGTGAGCCGGACGGCACCTCCCGAAACAATGATCAAGCCATAGGCAACCGCACAGGCGATAGCGAGCCAGGTGAAGTGCTTTGGCGAAACGGTCCATGAGGTTCGACCGCTCTTCTCCGAAGTGTTCACCACGGCAGCAGCCTACCGAGCAACGCCGATGGCGCTGCTGCTCCGACGACGCCCCGAGGATTGCGACACCTCCTCGGTAGCCTCACCTCATGGAAACCTCGAAGAGCGACAGGATTCTCGGAAGTCTCATGGCAGGAGCAGTTGGTGACTGTCTCGGCGCTGCGACAGAGTTCAAGTCGCTCGAATCCATCTATAGGCACTTCGGTCCGGCCGGGCTCACCGAAATTCACCCGCCCGGTCGTTTTACCGATGACACCCAGATGACGCTCTTCACGGTGGTCGGTGTCGTGAGGGCGCTGCTTGCCGAGAATCGTCCGAGTAGCGAGCAGTGGACGAATGCATTCCATGTTGCCTATCTGGAATGGCTCCGAACCCAAGAAGTCTTCTCGGACACCGACAAGATGCGAGGCAGTTGGCTCGTCCACGAATCCACCATGTATCGGCGCGAGGCACCTGGCCACACGTGTCTTTCGGCACTCCGCAGTGGGGAGACCGGGACGCTTCAATATCGACTCAACGACTCAATGGGTTGCGGCGGGGTGATGCGGGCAGCCCCCGTCGGTCTTCTACTCGGCGACGGATTCAGCCGAGCCGATCGCTACGAGGTTGGTTGCTTGTCCGCAGCCGTGACGCACGGCCACGACGGCGGAATTCATCCAGCCGGGGCATTCGCCGCGATGGTGGGCGATTTGTTGTGTGGAGCGACCATTGAAGAGGCGGTGGTGGAACTGAACGGACTCATCCCAAACGACCTCCAAGAGCTCCTCGACTTTGCAGTCGAATTCGGTAGTTCAGGAGCGATTGAACCCATGTCGCTGTGCGATGAACTTGGACAGGGTTGGGTGGGGGATGAAGCACTGGCGGTGGCCGTTGCGTGCGCCGTTTCGGGACCAGATATCGAGACTGCACTTCTCGCAAGCATCAACCACGATGGCGATACTGATTCGACCGGTTCGATCTGCGGCAACCTCATTGGCGCGATGGTCGGCATCAATTCGGTGCCGAAACGCTGGATTGATGATGCTGCACAGAGCGACCTCATCCGCCAAGTGGGGGCGGATTGCGTTGCATTCCTCGATGGCGATCGTTCACCTCTATTCAGCGCTCGCTACGCCTGATCAACCACACGTCGATCACGAGAGGTGCAAGTCATTGCGTCAAGATCCAGTTGGCAGTGGGCTAGGAGAACCAGCGAGATGTCCCGATCCACGTAGGCTGCCTTCGTGGATCTTCAAACCGACCTCAAGCCTTCGGTTCTGACACCGTTTGAGCGAGTGAAGGCATACATCGCGCTGACGAAGCCTCGGATCATTGAACTGCTGCTGATTACGACAGTTCCGACGATGTTTGTGGCGAAAGAGGGAGTTCCGTCCTTCACGCTGGTGTTGTGGACGCTCCTCGGTGGGACGCTCGCCGCAGGTGGAGCCAATGCCATCAACATGGTGGTTGATCGAGACATCGATCGACTCATGGAGCGAACCAAGAATCGCCCGCTTGTCACCGGAGCAATGACGCCTACGGCGGCGCTCGTGTTCGCCCTCACGCTCGAGACCTTGGCATTTGTGCAACTTTGGGTAACGGTCAACGCTCTTTCGGCCGTCCTTGCTGTGTCGGCCACGGCGTTCTACGTCTTCGTCTACACCTTGTGGCTGAAGCGACGAAGCAAGCAGAACATCGTGATTGGCGGTGCAGCTGGGGCCGTGCCGGTTCTCGTTGGGTGGGCGGCAGTCACCAATTCGCTTTCATGGGCACCAGTGATCATGTTCCTCGTGATTTTCATCTGGACCCCGCCGCACTTCTGGGCGCTGGCCGTCCGGTATCGCGACGACTATGCGGCGGCAGATATCCCGATGCTTCCGGTTGTCGCCTCGATGGAGCGAACCGCGGTTGAGATTTTGATCTACACGATTGCGCTGGTTGCCTCGACGGCGCTTCTTGGAGGAGTTGCGCATCTCGGCTTGATTTATGCGATCACTGCACTCGTGCTTGGTGCGGTGTTCATTTTTGGCTCGACCAAGCTCGTGCAGTTGGCCAGAGAAGGTAAGGCAGCAGAGAAAGAAGCCATGCGGCTGTTCTCATTTTCCATTACCTATCTCACGTTGTTGTTTGGCTCAATGATGGTTGACGTTCTGGTCGCACCGCATCACTGAGTTCGCTACTCAAACTGAAAGAGTCGAGAAGCGAGACTGGGCGCGATGACGGCCCAAAGAACGAGCACCACCCAAGTGGAAGAACCAATTGGGGTGCCGAAACTCATCACCGCGTGAAGTCCTTCGGCGAGAGCCGTTGACGGCAAGAGTCGAGCGACGCTCGCGAAGGAGCCAAGACTCGAGAGTGGAATCACCATGCCGGAAATGAGAAGAAGAACGAGGTAGAGCCCGTTGGCGGCCGCAAGGTTGACCTCTGGCTTCAGTCTGCCGGCAGTAATGAGCCCGATGCCAGCAAACCCAAGCGTTGCAAGGATGACGAGGGCGACCACCACGAAGAGTCCCGTGAACTTTGTTCCCGAGGGGAAGTGATAGCCGAGCACCATTGCGGTGAGGCCCAGCACCACAACCTGGAGGACTTCCACGACCGCAATGGTGACGACCTTCGCGGCGAGCAATCTTCCACGTCCGAGTGGCGTCATGAACAGGCGAACAATCACCCCATACCCGCGTTCAAAGCCGGTTGAAATGGAAAGCGACACCATCGCCGTCGACATCACTGACAGGGCCAAGATTCCTGGAAAGAGGAAGTCAACTCGCTTTGGTGTTGGTGAGTGCACCACGGATACTGCCGAGAAAAAGCACAAGAACATGACCGGGATACCAATGGTCAGGAGCAAGGTCTCGCCCTTGCGAAGCGCCAGGGCCAGCTCAACGTTGATTTGCGCCAAGAGCATCTTCATCGGCGCCGCCTTCTTGAAGTCGGCATGGTGTCCTGTACTGGTTGGTCGGCGTAGAGCGCGTGGTAGAGATCTTCAAGGCCGCTCGATGCTGAAAAGGTCTCCAAGGCTGCCCCTTGCGCTGCCAATGCCGTGACGAGCTTCTCAAGCTCGCCGCCACTGAGCGATCCACTGAGTGCGTAGTGACCAAGTCGAGACTCGGTGACTTGGCACTCAAGCGCGAGTGAAAGCACCTCAAGGTCGAGGCCGGGGCGAGATTGAAAGGTCGAGCCGCTTTCAAGAGCAGCGGTCAAACTCGCTCGAGTCCCTGCGGCGAGGACCGCTCCTTGGGCGAGAAAGACAAGGCGGTCAGCGACCGCATCGACCTCGCTCAGTTCATGGCTCGTCAAGACCATTGCTGCACCTTCGTCCTTGAGGGACGCAACGACGTCTCGAATAACGAGGCGACCTTCAGGGTCGACGCCCGCAGTTGGTTCATCGAGGAAGAGCACTGAAGGGCGCCCAATGAGCGCAAGAGCGAGGCTAAGCCGCTGCTGTTCACCACCGGAGAGTCGTCTCCACGTGGTTTTCGCTAGGTGGTTGAGTCCGAGCAAGGACGAGAGTTCCCCGGGATCACGCGGATTTGGGTAATACGCCGCAAAGAGGTTGAGCGTCTCGCGGACCCGCATGCTCGGGTAGATCCCCCCGCCCTGCAACATGCAACCCATCTTGTCGACCACGGCCCTGTGCTCAGCCACTGGATCGACTCCCAGCACACGGACGAGTCCGCTCGTTGGAGAGAGATACCCCTCAAGGCAACGGAGTGTGGTGGTCTTGCCTGCACCATTGGGACCGAGAAGGGCGACGACTTCGCCTGGCTCGACGCTGAGCGAGACCTTGTTCACTGCCATCGTGTCGCCGAACGTCACCACGAGGTCACTGGCAACGATGGCTGCGCCCTCGACAGGCGTCGTCGCTTTGGTGGTCATGTTCTGAGACGCTACCGTTGAGTCACCATGCTTGACATCCGGCTCTTCCGCGACCAACCCGATGTGGTTCGAAGTGGCCTCGTTCTTCGAGGTGAGGACCCTCAAGAGGTTGACGCCGTCATTGCAATGGATCTGGAGCACCGATCGCTGCTGGCTCGTCAAGAGACCCTTCGTCAAGAAGTGAAAGCCCTGTCTCGCGAAGTCGGAAAAGCAAAGAAATCAGGCGACGAAGCCACGGCCCAAGCCTTGGCCGAGCAAAGTCGTGCCATTGGTGACGCGGAACGCGAACTCAATAGTGAGGTCGACCAAGCTGGTGAAGCGCTCAGAAACGCCCTGCTCGTCATTCCGAACCTCGTTGCAGACGAATGCCCGGTTGGAACCTCAGAACAAGACAATGTTGAGGTTCGTCGGTGGTGGCCTGGACTTGAGCAGGGATTCCCGTTCCCAACGTTTGAAAGCCACCAACTGGTCCCTCATTGGGAAGTCGGGGAGACGCTCGGCATTTTGGACTTGGAGCGCGGGGCCCGAATGTCGGGTTCGATGTTTCCACTCTTTCGAGGAATGGGTTCAAGGCTCTTGCGGGCACTTGAGTCGTTTGCTCTCGATGCGCATTTGGATGCCTATGAGGAACTCAGGCCCCCAACATTTGTGTTGACTGAAACCATTACGGCCACCGGACACCTTCCAAAATTTGCCGACGAGGCCTATCACATTGGTCGCGACGATCTCTGGGCGATTCCGACTGCTGAAGTGCCGCTGACCTCAATGCACCGAGGTGAAATCTTGGAGGAGCGGCAATTGCCTCTTCGATTTACCGCATCGAGTGCGTGCTTCCGCCGGGAGGCAGGATCGGCCGGTCGTGACACGAGAGGCGTTCTTCGCGTTCACGAGTTCGACAAGGTAGAACTCGTGGCCTACACGACACCTGATCTTGCGAAAGCCTCATTCGATGACATCTTGGCAAGGGCCGAATCGCTGCTGCGAGCTCTTGGGCTGACCTATCGAGTCCTCGATCTCTGCACTGGAGATATTGGGGGTTCGGCAAAGCGAACGCTCGACCTCGAGGTGTTTTCTCCTGGGTGTGATCGGTGGCTTGAAGTCTCTTCAGTGAGTTGGTTTGGCGACTATCAAGCGCGCCGGGCGAACATTCGCTTTCGTCCGGAGGGCGGTGGTACACCGCAGTTCGTGCACACGCTCAATGGCTCTGCGCTCGCCTGGCCACGGATTTGGGCTGCCCTCATTGAACTGGGTCGCCGCGCTGATGGCTCGGTAGAACTCCCAGAGGTACTGGCGCCCTACTTGGGTGGCAATGTCACCATTGCACCACCTGCGTAGCGATCAGCTTTCGTCGGTCTTCGACTTGCCGTCGAAGCGATACCCAACGCCCCGAATGGTGGTCAACATGACTGGACTCTTTGGGTCGACCTCGATGGTGGTCCGGACGCGCTTGATGTGGACATCGAGGGTCTTTGTGTCGCCGATGTAGTCAGATCCCCAGATTCGGTCAATGAGCACCTCGCGCGTGAGGACTCGACCAGCGTTCTCCATCAAGATTGCGAGAAGGTCGAATTCCTTCCGTCGAAGGTGGACTTCCTCACCTCTGACCACGGCTCGACGACGATCGAGTTCTAGGCGAACATCGCCGAGTTCGATCACTTCGAAACCATCTCCGTCTCCAGGCATTGCAGCTTCGGCTGCTTGACGGCGAAGCACTGCTCGCATGCGAGCAACGAGCTCTCGGAGCCGGTAGGGCTTGGTCACATAGTCATCTGCACCGATTTCAAGGGCGACGACGGTGTCGATTTCCTCGCTCTTTGCTGTCACCATGATGATGGGTACGTCTGATTGACCCCGAATCGAACGACAGACGTCGAGGCCCGATAATCGGGGAAGCATCATGTCGAGGAGGATTAAGTCAAAGGTTCCGTCGTCAAAAGCTTGCAAAGCTTCAACTCCGTCACGAGCAATGGTGACGTCGAAACCTTCTGCATCGAGTCCTATCTGAAGAGCATCAACGAATGACTCTTCATCTTCGACGAGCAGAATCGAGATTCGTGTCTTGGGGACAGGTTGGCTCTTCCCCTTCTTCTTGTCGTTCATGGCCGGCTAAATCGGGGGAGCACGAGGGTGAAGGTTGACCCTTCGCCTTCGCGGGAACTGACATCGACTCGACCCTGATGGTTCTGCGCGACGTGGCGAACGATGGCCAACCCAAGTCCAGTGCCGCCGGTCTCACGACTGCGACCCATGTCGACGCGGTAGAAACGCTCGAAGATTCTGTCGAGGTCTCGAGAAGGAATTCCGACGCCATGGTCAGTGACCGAAAGCAGAATCTGGTCACATTCGACCTCAAGGCCACCTTGCTCGCTTGCAATTGGCGTTGGGTCGATGTCTGCTTTAAGCAGCACTTCATCACCTGCCGAGGAATAGGTCACTGCATTCTCAAGCAAGGCATGAACCGCCGAGGTCAGCTGGCGACGATCGCCCAGCACCAAGAGCGTTGGATCTGGCTCGAGCATCGTGATCGTGATCTCGCGCTGTTCTGCTGCCGACCGAATCCGTTCTGCTGCTTCCGCCATGACGAGCCCAACTTGGACTGGTTCTCGCGGAGGGGAAATTTCGGACTCGATTCTCGAGAGATCGAGGAGGTCATCAATGATTCTGCTCACACGGAACGCTTCACGATGAATTCGATCGGCAAGGCGACTGGCGACATCCTTGTCGCGTTCAATCATCAAGGTCTCGGCCAAGAGCCCCAAGGCCCCCATTGGGGTTTTGAGCTCATGGGAGACGTTGGCGATGAAGTCGCGTCGAACTTCATCAAGTCGACGGCGTTCCGAGATGTCTTCAATGAGTGCGACGACACCAACGGGCCGTCGTCCATCGTCGATGAGTTGCGTTCGAATCGAGAGGGTTGAGCGAGGGGGGCCGAAGAGGTCGAGCGTCTTCTCCGCACTTCCGAGGGTCCACGCTTCTTGCAAGAGGTCCGTCACTGCTTGGGCAGCAAGTGCGTCGCCACTTCGACTGGTCATGAGGTCGTTCGCTCGACCATTCCGGTAGAGCACCACACCGCTCTCGTCGCAGATGATGACGCCTTCAGGAAGTGTGTCGAGCGCCCGACGAAGACGAAGCGCATCAGCGGACTGTTGCGTCACGGCCTCAGCGGCCGCACCGGTCACTTGCTCCAAATAGGTAAGGCCCTCCTCGAGTGTTGCATCTGGTCCTGGACCATCTGAGCCGAGCCTTGCACCAAGCGACGCCATTCGGCTGGCGATTGCGCGCCGACCGGTCCGCCGACCAATGACGAGCCCCAACCACGCAACGACGACGAGCAGGACGCCAACAATTGTCAGAAGGACCCATTCGGGGAGACCAAACATTTTGGCTGCAACGAGGAGGTGCACCCCTCCATCATGGCAGCCACATTCCTGCTGAGTTGAAGTTCAGCCTCAGGAGAACTTGCGAGGTTGAGTGCGAACGGGAAACGCAGGTTGTGCGCCTCACCAATCGAGGAGCGTTGATGACCAAACCATTAGGAGATGTCCGAGCAGAGCATTGGGTTGTGCCGCAGTTGCACTTCTCTGTACAACTGTCACCTACCCCAACAGCAATTCCCGGAAGTGGAGCCCTTCAGACGTTGGCAAACGGTCTGGCCGGGTGGGCACTCATTGGCGCGATGGTTGGTCTTGTCATTGGCGCCGGGCTTTGGGCTGTTGGTGCACATGCACAGAACTACCAGCAAGCAAATGTGGGTCGCCGCGCGGTCGCGGCCTCACTTGGGGCGGCGCTGCTCGTTGGAGCCGCACCAATTCTCGTGAACTTCTTCTTTAAGACTGGATCGGGAATCCATTGATCCTTGTAGCGGCCCCCCTTCAGCCACGCTGTCTCGGACTCTCGGTTCTTGATCCGATTTGTTCCGTTGCCACCTCTGCCGCAGGAGGACTGGTGAGCGGGATTTTCGGGGGAATTCTTGAAGCGGTCACAAGAGCGGCTGTCTTCGTCCTCTCAATGGTTGGACACCTCCTTACCTCAACGACCGCCGTTGACCTCACCGCTTCATGGTTTACGAACCACTATCGAGCAATGGTGCTCCTATCGGGGACCTTTGCGGTGATCGCTCTTGTGGCCACTGCATTTGAAGCTTCTATCCGAAGCGAACCAATGCTCCTGTTTCGGGCGATGTTTCTCCACCTCCCGGTTGCGGGGCTCGTCGTAGCCGTTGGTATTCGAGTGACGACGTTGGCCCTCACCGGCGTCGATCAACTCTCTGCGTCCTTCGATGCCCTGAGTGGCCATGGCTCAACCGAACTGGTGAAGACCATGGTGCAGTTGTCCGTGCTTTCAGTCGCAACTGGAGGAGGGATTCCAGGACTTCTCAGTGCGCTTCTCGGCCTCATCACCATCCTCGCGTCGGTGGCACTTTGGTGCGAACTCCTCCTTCGCTCAGCCGCAATTGCGATTGTGGTGTTGTTTCTCCCGCTCACCATGGCCGCCCAGGTTTGGCCACAGATGGGACGTGCTGCAAAACGGTTGGTTGAGCTGCTGATTGCCTTGGTGCTGTCGAAGTTCGTCATCGTTGCAGTACTTTCCCTTGCTGCATCAGCGATTTCGGGACAATCGGGAGTCGCAGGGATGTTGATTGGGATCACGATGCTGCTGTTGGCTTCCTTCTCGCCGTTCCTCGTGCTCCGGATTGTGCCGCTGGCTGAAGCGGTCCTGTCGACCGGACTTGAAGGTCAGCGCCAGCGGGCGACCAGATCCGCCACGACGCTTGGAAGAGCGGCAATGGCGGGAGCGAGTGCGATCCCCGTGGGCGTAGGAGCAGGCGCAATTGAGCACCTGGTGCAACAGTCAACGACGGGCGGTCTCCCACCGAACATCGCAAGCTCGGAAGGTCCGGTGAACATTGGAGGCGTGGTCGGGATCACGCCACCTCCCCCTCGCCCTCCAGCAAGGACCCGAGCGCCACTCGGCATCCCGGCATCAGCACTCGGTGATCATGTGTTGACGCACGACGCTTTCGGACCGGTACTCACGTTTGTCGAACGCGGAGCCTCGAGTGAGTGAGTTGCAACCAACCGTCCACTTTCCCCCTCGATACGAGCGCAAGTTGCTCGGCATCTTGCGGCCAACTCAGGCCGCCTCCGCCGTTGGTGCTCTTGGCCTCTCGCTGTGGTGCCTCGGATGGGTTCGGGGGCCATTTCGTCTGCCACTGGCGTTGCTCTTCATCGGAGTTGCCCTGCTCCTTGCCGTCGTTCAACTTCGAGGGTTTGGGATTGATGAGTGGATTGTGCATCTTGCGCGGTGGTGCCAGGAAGTGCTCATGCTTCGATTCGAAAGGGCGCGGCAGACCGATGCGAAGGTTCAGTTACGAACCGTGATGCAGGTGCACGCGCCGGATCTTCATCTGCTGTCAGCAGGTCAACAGGTGGTTGATCGTTCGCAATTTGGTCTTGCCCTCGCACAACTTGGTGCACGATCAGAAGGGCCGATCCAACTGCTGACGTGTCGACAACACTTCCTCAACACAGAGGTGACAGAGCAGCTTCAACTTTCGTCTTCAGAGCATCAACTCGTGACGCTGCTCATTGTTGCGAGTGGCCACGATGAAGCCGTCACGGTCTTTCTCCAGCAATTACAGGGAAAACAGTGGGCGATTGGTTCGTCCGTTGAGACCGATCGCCAAATTGTTGCAACTGGACGAACTCGGGAGGTTCATCTTGGGAGTACTCGAACCACATCCGGTTGGTGGTCATCAGCCACGGTGCGCTCCTTTCCGGAGCGCCCGGTGGCGCTCAACTTCGGTTTGGCTTTGGTCGTCAATCCGCCGTTTGACTGCATGGCGCTTACCATTCGAGTTCCGAGTCGCTCTCAATTCCAGCGCCGCCTTGAGCGCCGTCAAACCGGGTCGATGGCTGATCGAGGTGTTCTTGAGCGTCGCGGATTTCGGAGGTCGGCAAGAGCTGAACGCCAGACTGAAGGTCGAGACTCCTATGAGACCTCACTGGCTGCAGGCTCCGTTCCAGTCGAGGCGACGATGTTCTTTGCGATGCGAGGCGCAACTCGGAATGCACTTGTCAAACGTCAGTCATCGCTCCTCGGGTTGGGTTCGACGATGGAGGTCGAGATCGCAACATCGTTTGGACGTCAACGTCGAGTCCTTGGTGCACTTGGGAACCCGCGCGAAGGTATCCGGTGACGAGGAATCGCTGGCTGCCGGCACCGTTTGAGTGGACGACGGAACATCTTGGAGTGTTGGCTCCAGTCACCACTGGTTCCATGGACAACCACGGCACGGCAATTGGTGACGACCTTCTCGGAGGAGTATTCACCTTTGATCCCTTCACTGCCTATGCCCAAGGCCGCGTGACGAATCCAAATCTCGTGGTGCTCGGACAACTTGGGAAGGGAAAGAGCGCCTTCATCAAGACGTTTCTCCTCCGTGAACTCAAGCGTGGCCGGCGCGCGGTGGTTCTTGATCCTAAGGGGGAGTACCAGTCACTCGCGGCGGCCATCGGCGTCACACCGATTCGACTAGAGCCAGGTGGATCCATTCAATTGAATCCATTGCGAGGTGGACCTGACGCAGCGTCTCTTCGGACCGACGTTGCCCTGCTTGTGGCTCTTCTTGAACATGGCCTCAAACGTGATCTCACTCCAGGTGAACGAGCGGCGCTCGTTGAGGCGCGAGGTGCCGTGTCGCTGATGAGCGATGCCACGATTGGCGCAATTGGAAATGCACTGTTTGAGCCTCAATCGAGTGCTGCCAAGCGTCTTCATTGCTCGGTCGGTGCTCTGCAAACCGACGGACGAGACCTTGCGCTTGAACTTCTTCGACTGACTGAAGGAGATCTGGCTGGAATGTTTGACGATGTGACCTCGGCATCGTGCACACTCGACCAACCGCTTGTCGTTCTTGATCTTTCAGCCGTTTGGAACACGAAGGCACTGCCACTGGTCATCGCCTGCGCCCTTGCGTGGCTCGGAGGTGCGAGTTCGAACCTCATGAGCCCTAGATATTTGGTGCTCGATGAAGCATGGGCCGTGCTCAATGATTTGAGTGTCGCTCGTTGGCTCCAAGGATCATGGAAGTTGGCACGGTCAACGGCAACATCCAACATTCTTGTACTGCATCGTATTTCCGATGTCCTGGGAGTTGGTGACCGCGGAGACCAAACCGTTGCGCTTGCAGCTGGATTACTGGCTGATTCAGGGACGTCGGTTTCTTTCCAACTCGGGACCGAAGATGCAGCGGATGCGGGGGAGATCCTCGGGCACGGTGCAACAGAGATTGGAATCCTTCCAACACTCGGAAGGGGAGTCGCACTCTGGCGAGTTTCAGGTGAGGCGCATCTTGTCCGACATCACGTTTATGACCACGAGCGAGAAATGATCGATAGCGATCAAGCGATGCGACGTTGATCATTCTTCTGATGAGTCTGGCGGTTGTCGCGGTGATCTTTGCGCCGGACCGGTTTCGAAAGAAGACACCGAGCAGAGGAGAAGGAGCGCGTCGGAATGCAATGCCGAGAAGACTTGCTGGAAAAGGTCCCAACCGACTGAAGCTCGGGACAGTAAGCCGTCGTGAGGTTTTTGCTGAGGCTGGGCACAGCGTCGTCATTGTTGGACCGACGCAATCGGGAAAGACCACTCGGCTCGTTCTCCCAGCAATTGAGAGCTGGGATGGACCGGTTCTTGTTTCAAGTGTCAAGGACGACGTGCTTCGAGCGACCATGGAACAGCGCCTCGCTCGAGGTCCTGTGGCGGTGATTGACCCCGGAAAGGTGACGCACTTTCCGACGGTCTCCTGGAATCCGATGGCTTCGGTTGGCACGTTCAACGACGCCCGTCGACTCGCCAGGGATCTCTGTTCAGCGTCAAGTGCCACGGTGCCGAGTGGTGACGAGGCCTTCTGGCTTGCGGCAGCAGCTCGAATGCTTGCTCCCTTGCTGCTTGCAGCTGCGCTTTCAGCCGCCACGCTTGGTGAACTCCTCTCATGGATTAGTGAACAGCAGCTCAGTGAGCCATTGGCGATTCTCCTTGCAGCGTCCGAACACGATGCCTACCGGGTTGTGCTCGGAAGTCTTGATCGTGATCCTCGTCAGTCGAGTTCGATCACGACGACGATTGAGGTGGTGGTCGAATCGCTCATTGATGGAGGAGCGGGGACGGGCGCTCCGCTTGTTGTGGATCAACTCCTCGGGGCCAAAGGAACCTTGTACCTCTGTGCACCCTTAAGGGATCAGGATCGATCTCGAGGAATGCTCACGGCCATACGAAACGAAGTGATCGATCACGCACTCCAACGTGCAGCGTCTGAAGGAGGGCGTCTTCGTCAGCCACTTCTTGTTGTGCAAGACGAAGCAGCACAGCTCGCTGGACTCGAGACGCTTGCGCAACTCGCAGCAACCGGAGTAGGACAAGGCATCACCTTGCTCACGGTGTTCCAAGACATTGGCCAAGTCGTGGCTCGCCACGGAGCACTCGGCACGTCACTCGTGCTCAATCATCGAGCACGAGTCCTCTGTGCGGGAAGCATTGATCCAACGACGGTCCAACTATTCCGCGATTTGAGCGGTGAAGAAGTGGTCGAGACCACCTCAACTACTCGAGCGAAAGGCGAACTCTCCACCCACACGCAACGTGAGTGTCGACCTCGTCTTCGAGGTGAACAACTTGTGGCGCTTCGGCGCGGCCAGGCCATCGTGCTCTACGACACCGAGCGTCCCTTCGTGGTCACTCTCGGTGAAATGCCAAACAAGAAGACTGCGAAGTGAACCTGCCCGAGCTCACGAGACGGTGTTTTGTCTGAACGGGTACTACCCTTGCGCGCCATGAGTGCTCAACCACCTTCAACCCTCGCCATTGACATTGGTGGCACCGGCATTAAGGGAGCGGTGCTCGATGCCAAGGGGCAAATGGTGACGAAACGGCTCAAGTTCACGACGCCGTATCCACTGCCACCCGAGGGCATTGACTCCATGGTCCATCTCTTGACCCAGTTTTCTGCGAAGTTCCCGGAGACTTCGAGAATGGCCGTTGGATTTCCGGGTGTTGTGCGTGACGGAAAGATTCTTGTCGCTCCTCACTTTGAGTCGTCGATGGGGCTTGGCCAGAAAGCTGATCCCACTCTTCAGAAAGCTTGGGGGGGTTTTCCGCTCGAAGCTGCGCTCGAGCATTCCATTGGCCGACCAGTACGTGTGGTGAATGATGCCGAGATGCAGGGTCTTGCCGTCATTGCTCGACGCGGCATCGAAGTAGTCATCACCCTCGGTACCGGATTCGGATTCGCGCTCTATCGCGATGGAGTCGCAACCCCACACTTGGAAATGGGATCGATGCCACTGCTTCGAAGCGGAACGCTCGATGGAGAGCTCGGGAACCGAGCTCGCAAGCGAATCGGCGATGACCAATGGACGCTTCACGTTCATCGAGCTGTCGAACTTCTTGATGAACTCGTGAATTTCGACCATCTCTACATTGGTGGAGGCAATGCTCGAACGGTGCGGCGTGACGGGTTCGGCAAGCGCCTTGACCGGATCACGGTTGTCGGCAACATCGCAGGGATTCTCGGCGGCCACTACCTGTTTGCCGACGAGTTGGCTTAAGCGGTCACGAACTCCGTGCAGCGAGTGCCGGTGTAGATCGAAGGCATGCAGCGGTTGCAGTGGGTGCATTTCGACGTCGTTGACGTCCCTGCGTCGTAACGAAGGAGCAGGTCCGGTTCTGCGAGCAGCGCACGTCCCATGGCAACGAATTCGAAGCCTGCATTCAGACCCTGCTCAATCGTCGCTGCATTGGCGACTCCACCAAGAAGGATGAGCGGCATGGTGAGGGATTCTCGAAATTGACTCGCCATTGGCAAGAAGTAGGCCTCTTCATAGGGGTAGTCCGGCATGAAGTGGCGGCCGACAATCTTGAATCCGAGTTTCAGTGGCTGAGGGAGTGTCGCTGCGAACTCCTTGCGGGGAGCCTTACCGCGAAAGAGATACATCGGATTGTTGAGCGAACTCCCCGCCGTTAAGACGAAGGCATCGAGATGACCGTCTGCCTCGAGGAGTTTGGCTGTTGGAATGGAATCCTCGAGTTCAATGCCGCCCTTGGTCCCATCCCTCATGGAGATTTTGGCGGTGAGTGCGACTTGGTCACCAATGACTTCCTTGACCGCTTCCACGACCTTTCTCGGGTAGAGCGATCGCGCTTCGAGGCTTCCGCCATAGACATCGGTTCGAGTGTTTGCCTTCGGACTCATGAACGACGACAAGAGATATCCATGACCAAGGTGAAGCTCAATGCAATCGAATCCGGCATCGACGGCATTTCTTGCCGACTCAGTAAAAGCAATCAAGATTCTCTCGAGGTCGGCCTCAGTTGCTTCGTGCGAGACCATGCCAAGGGGCGAACGTCCTCCTGAAGGTGAGAGCGTCGGGACCCTGTTTGATCTGCTGTTTGCAACAGGTCCAGCGTGACCAACCTGCGCAGAAATCTTGGCACCAGCTGCGTGGACGGCGCTCGTCAGTTTCTGCAACTTGGCGACGTTGTCGGCGTCTGAAAGCAAGACACAATTTCGATCGGTCCGTCCTTCAGGAGCGACAGCCAAGTAGGCAACGGTGGTCATGCCGACGCCACCTTCTGCCATCTGCACATGGAAATCAATCAGATCTTGGGTGACTTCGCCCTTTGGTGCTCGACCTTCGAACGTCGCTGCTTTGATGATGCGGTTCTTCATCGTGAGTGGGCCGAGTTTGGCCGATTCAAACGCCGTCGTCATGTGCTCCCCTTCCAGCCAGCGGTTCGCCCGTTTTGGCCAAACCTCCGGTTCCCCCTGGTCATTGCGTCCGGACAACGTCATCCGACTAAGGCTGAACCTAACCGACACCAATGGTCGCGAGCCAAATGACTCCACCATTCAAGGGAACGGGCCGTGCAGACTCTTCCCATGACCATTGAGCCGAGGCCAACTCCCGAGGAACATCTTGAAGCACGGGTAGCAGCTGGCCCGATCCGAGTTGACGATCAGCGAAGGCTTGATCATCCAAGTTTCGTCACTCGCCTTAATGCGAAGTTGGGGCTCAAGGTCACGACCATCGTCGGCACGATGTGGGCGGCGTATCTCTTTGCCATGATTGCCCTCGTTGCACTTCCCTCTGCAATCTCGAGCCACAACCTTGTTACGGTCGTGTTTTGGCTCTCGAGCTCATTCCTCCAGTTGGTCTTACTTCCGATCATCATTGTTGGACAGAACATCCAAGCCAAGGCCGCTGATGCTCGAGCTGAGGCAACGTATAACGATGCCGCGGCGATTCTCGAACAAGCAATCACGATTCAGTCACACCTCGTGGAACAGGACACTCATCTTCAGCGCCAAGAAGAGCACCTCGCGCAAATCGTTCGTGAAATGGCGAACCTCGAGAAGCAGGTAGGCGAGAACCACCGAGAGTGATCTTTGAGCTTGGAGAGGGCTTGTTGCCTCGCAGGCTAGAGTGGTGACCCGCCACCTCCGAGTGGCACCGAAGTACCTTGCGGGCGTAGCTCAACGGATTAGAGCATCTGACTACGGATCAGAAGGTTGGGGGTTCGAATCCCTCCGCCCGCACCAACGATTTGGCAAGCCAGGACCTGACGAAAGCAGGTTCCAGTGCAATCACCAATCCTCCCGAATCCTCGTTGGGGACTTCATTGGGGACTTCATCTCCGAGAGATCCTGTTTCTCTGTTCTGCAAAAGCACGCATAATTACGCTGGCTCCTTGCTTGGTTTGTAGTTACAGAAGTAAAATCTCTCTACCCGGAGATACCGGTCGGTTTGAAAGGAGACCGTGGTGGAGAAAGTATGCAATGAGAAACAACTATTTATCACATTTACCTCCTGATCGAGTCGCATTCAATGTAGAAGAAACTGCTGAACTTCTTGGACTCTGTCGAGGAACAATTCATAAGCTGATCTCCTCAGGAGCCTTGTCATCTCAGCGGATTGGAAGGGCGCGTCGAATCACGCGGCATGCGCTAAACGCCTACTTGAATGAGAATGCCAGGCAAGAAATCGCGCGTATGACCCTCACAAGGGCCAACTGAAATGCGGGCCAAAGGTGACGGAAGCGTTTACTTCGACAACAGTCAGCAGAAGTGGATTGCGAAGCTGTCGATAGGCA
>CAIQUD010000109.1 GCA_903874965.1 uncultured Actinomycetes bacterium
CCCAGCAGCTTCACTCCCAGTCAACGTCACCGCAGCAATGCGGTCATCAGCAATCAGTGCGGCCACTCTCCGGGCGGGCAGAAAGAGATTGGTGAAGCAACCATCAGGGAATCCAGCTCTCCGGAATGCGTCTTCAAGCAAGAGCGCAGCCTTCGGCACATTCGACGCATGCTTCAACAAACCAACATTTCCCGCCATAAGGGCTGGTGCGGCAAAGCGGACGACCTGCCAAAGTGGGAAGTTCCACGGCATCACTGCCAGGACCACACCAATTGGGTCGTAGCGAACCCCAGAGCGACTGGCTGAGGTTGGGATGGACTCTTCCGTAAGCATTGCTTCCGCATGTTCGGCGTAATATCGCATCGTCATTGCACACTTCAGGACTTCGCCCTTGGCCGCGTTGAAGGTCTTGCCCATTTCTTCAGTGAGCACCTGGGCAATATTTGGCAGCTCACCCTCGAGAATTTCCGCTGCAGTTCGCATCCACATCGCTCGGTCAGAGAAGCTGGTGAGGCGATAGTCCTGAAAGGTCGCTGCTGCTCGAGCAACGAGGGCTTCGACCTCGGCCTCGGTGTGATCGTCAAAGGTGGCGACTACTTCGCCAGTGGCTGGGTTCGTTGAGAGATACGGCATAGAACCAGTCTGCCCGAAAGACCTTGCTCTCCGTGCGCTTCAGTTCGTCAGAAACCGCAGAGTGCAGCAACGTCGCGCCGAAGCACCTTGCCCGTCGAGGTCATTGGGAGTGCATCGAGCAAGAAGTACTCCTTCGGTCGTTTGTGTGGTGCGAGATCACGCTCCGCCCGATCGCGAAGGTCATTAATCGCTCCGGAACCGCCGACAACTGCACAGCACACCTTCTGTCCCCACGTCGGATCATCAACGCCAAAGACGCAAAGTTCCGTGACGCCTTGAATGCCACTCAGGCCGGCCTCGACCTCAGCGGGATACACATTGACGCCGCCAGAGATGATGAGGTCTTGGCGACGACCCGTCAGATAGAGGAATCCCTCATCATCGAGTTCGCCGAGGTCTCCAACACTGCAGGCTTGACCTCGCCACGCAGCGGCGGTTGCGGCTTCATTGCCGAGGTAGGAAAACCGAGCAAATTCGGGAACTTCGCACCAGATCGTCCCAATTCCGTCACCGCCGTCAACAGGGTCGATCGTGAGTCGTCGGCCCGAACGAGCCCGACCCACGGTTCCTGGATGTTCTCGCCATTCGTCTTGGGTGCAAAAGGCGAACTGTGCTTCGGTCGCTCCGTAGAACTCGAGAATTCCCTCTCCCCCAACTCGCTCCATCGCGGCCCGCTTCAACGACGGGGGGCACGACGATCCCGCATGCGCCAAATACCGGAGCGACGAGAACGTCTCTTCTCGTCCGAGATCTTTCAAACCAAGGATGCGCTGGAGGTGGGTTGGCACCATGAACGCCGCAGTCGGCTGATCTTTTCGTAGCGAATCGAGTGTGTTCGCTGCGTCGAACTTCGAGGTGAAGAGCAATTCGGCACCTGAGCTAAGTGCGGTAACCGCGAATCGAATGGCGACCGTGTGGTGCATCGGCGAGCACATGAGCAATCGGTCGCCTGGACCAAGGCGCCAGAGCTCTTGTTCGTCTTCAACGATTGCCGCTGCGGTCCGCTCATCGAGCAGTCCCGTGGTCACCGCCTTTGGCACCCCTGTGGTGCCGGAGGTGAAGTGAATTGGCCGCGTGAGGGGATGTGGTGCAAGTTCGAGTTCTTGGGCCTCAAAGAGCGAAGCAACTTGGTGTGATTCGGTGAGCACCATTGCCGGTTCAACTTGGGAAAGAAGTGCCTCGACTTCCCTAGGCGTCAATGAGGGATTGAGGAGTACGGGAACGAGCTGCGATCGGGCAGCGCCAAGGACCGCGCAGAGGGCGTCGACTGAACCATCGACCGCAACGACAACGACCGACCCCGGGACAAGACCAGCTCGCGTGAAGCCATGAGCAGCCTGGCGCTGTCGCCGTTCAGCGTCATCGGGCTTCAAAAGCGTGATCGTTCGCGATCCGGGCATTCTGAAAGGCTACGGCCCTCGATACCCCTGAGAAACGGCAGACTCATGAGTGTGGAAGCACTCCTCATGGCTCATGAACTCATCGACCAAGCGACGTCGATTTGCGTGTTGTCCGGGGCTGGACTGTCAACCGACTCCGGTATTCCAGACTTTCGTGGACCAAATGGACTTTGGACGACCGACCCCGGCGCAGAAATGCTTTCGTCCTATGACGCCTATGTCACGAGTCCAGACGTGCGGAAGTCAGCGTGGCAGCATCGACTGCATTCGCCGCTTTGATCAGCGCAACCGAACAACGGTCATCTGGCCATTGCAGACCTTGAGCGCCAAGGTCGGCTGCTCGGCGTCGTCACCCAGAACATTGACGGGTTGCACCAACGTGCTGGATGCGATCCCAACTTGGTGGTTGAGGTGCACGGCAGTGCCCATCGCTCCACTTGTCTCAACTGTGGTGAAGAGCAGCCAATTGATCGAGTGCTCGAGCGGGTGGCATCCGGGGAATCCGATCCACCTTGTCGGCGCCTCGTTGGATCCGAGCAGTGCGGCGGCATCCTCAAGTCCTCAACCATTTCTTTCGGCCAAGCCTTGCGACCAGAATCAATGCATCAGGCACTTGCACTCGCAACGACGTGCGACCTGTTGCTCGCGGTTGGGACAACACTTGGCGTCTATCCAGTGGCGTCCATCGTCCCGAGCGCGAAAGAAGCCGGTGCTCGGATCGTGATCATCAATCAGGGTCCAACGGCACTCGATGGCCTTGCCGACGTACTGGTCGACGGCGCACTCTCCGACGTCTTGCCGCAGGTCCTTCAGCGGAGACTTCCTACTTCTTGAATCGTGGGCGCAACGCAAACCACGTCACACTGACAATCGCTGCAATCGCTCCAACAATGCTGAGCTGCTTTGTGCGTCCCTTTGCGTTAGCCATGAAGAAAGCCTACCCCCGCACCTTCACCGCGTCCCGACCGGTCAGGCGTTCAGCAGCGCTTCGAATGGTCGGAGGTCGTGTCGATCCTCCGGGTGCCATTGCACCGAGAGACAGAACCGTCCGGTCGTCCGCTCCATTGCTTCAATCACTGGCTCGGTTCCATCTTCTTCAATCGACCAACCAACGGCCACGAGCCCCTCACCTAATTGATCAACGACTTGGTGATGACTGCAACTGACCGTTGGTGAGTCTCCAAAGACTGCTGCCGTGCGTGACTCCGGATCAAGGCGAACCTCGCGAGAGGAGTAGGTGCCAAACCCGAGTTGGTGATCGCTGTGTCCAAGAAGTTCTGGCACGTGCTGATGCAAGGTGCCACCAAGCGCAACGTTCAACAGTTGATGGCCGCGACAGATCGCGAGAATCGGTAGATCTGCGGCGAGGGCGGCTTGAAGCACGGCGAGTTCGCTTTGATCTCTCGCAAGGTCGGTCGTGCCGAGGTGCGCATGGGGATCAGCCCCATAGAGCGAAGGGTCAACATCAAGGCCACCAATGACCACCAGGCCGTCAAGGGCTTCAACAACTTCTTCTGCTCCAAGACCGGGGTTGTCAGAACGAACCGCTGGAAGCAGGAGCGGACGACCACCGGCACCTGCAACGAGGTCGTAGTACGTCGAAGGTGTCGCCGACACCAACTTCTTCGTTGGCCCCCAGGGGATCTCGAACTGATAGGTCGTAAGACCAATCAACTTTGTCCTTGCCATAGAAAGAGTCTATGGCTGCGGTGGTGGACGACCTCCTCTCGGGTGGGTAAGAGTGGGACATGCCCGACCTGCACGCGCTTCACACTGCTATTGACGACGGGACGATTGACACGGTCATTGTCTGCTTTCCCGACCTCTATGGTCGCCCCGTTGGGAAGCGAATCACTGGCCCCTTCTTTCAGTCGACGGTTGCCGAACATGGAACCGAGGCTTGTGACTACCTCCTCGGTTCTGACATTGATCTCACCCCTCTTCCCGGCTACCAGTTCGCTAATTGGGAGCGGGGCTACGGCGACATCGCGGCACGCCTCGACCCTGAGGCTGTCTTCTTTCTCCCGTGGCATGACCGAACCGCGCTGGTGTTGTGCGACGTCACGACCAATGACGGCACCCCTGTTGCCGTTTCCCCTAGAGAAATCCTTCGCACACAACTTCGTCGTGCCGCCGAACGTGGTTTCGAGCTCGGCTGTGCGACGGAACTCGAGTTCTACCTCTTCACCGAGTCCTACGAAGAAGCAAAGGGTAAGCACTACCAAGATCTCAACCCGAATGCTTCCTTCATCGAGGACTACCAAATTCTCCAAACCTCAAGGGAAGAGTTCCTCCTTGGCCGAATCCGAAGAGAGATGTTGGCGGCGGGAATCCCCGTCGAGAGTTCAAAGGGTGAGGCCGGACGAGGACAGCATGAGGTCAACGTCACGTTCGCCGACGGACTCCTGACGGCTGATCGACACACGGTCTTCAAGAACGGCATCAAAGAGATCGCCGCCCAAGAAGGACGAGCCGTCACGTTCATGGCCAAGTGGTCCATGGAAGAAGCGGGAAGTTCCTGTCACCTCCACACTTCACTTCGAAGCGCGGCTACCGGCCAGCCGCTGTTTGGCGACGACAACGCGCCTGATGGACTCTCGGTGCTTGGACGTCAGTTCCTTGCCGGCCAACTCGCCGCAGCACGCGAACTGGCATGGATGTGGGCGCCAACGGTCAATTCCTATCGGCGATTCGTTCCAGACAGTTGGGCGCCGACGGCGATTGCTTGGGGCGAAGACAATCGAACCTGCGGATTTCGCCTTGTTGGTCACGGCTCGTCGAGACGAGTTGAAAACAGAGTCCCTGGTGCTGACGTCAACCCGTATCTCGCACTTGCCGCCTCGATTGCTGCTGGCCTCTATGGCATCGACCATGCTCTCGAGCTCCAGCCAGCCTTTGAAGGCAATGCCTACGTTGCACCAGACGTTGAGCGAATCCCCTCGACGTTGCCAGACGCCATTCGCCACTTTGAAACAAGCGCGATTGCGGTTGAAGCCTTTGGCAGTGAGGTGCACCATCACCTCGTGAACACCGCCCGACAAGAGTGGCTCGCAGCAAACAGAGCGGTGACTGACTGGGAGCTTCGTAGAAATTTCGAACGCATCTAAACCCAGACGCGACAACGAGCAGGAGGAAACTCCCCCTGCTCGTTGCTACTGCTGTTGGGACTGAATTGCTTACAGATGGGCCTCAATGTCGAGTTCCAGCTTCACGTTGTGGCCAACAACGAGTGATCCGTCTTCAAGGGCGCCTTCGAAGGCAACGTTGAAGTCACGACGGTCAATGGTTGTCGAGGCTTCGAAGCCAACGACACTGCCACCTTGCATGTTGGCGCCGGTGCCGTTGTAGACGAGATCGAACTCGACTTCCTTGGTCACGCCACGGATCGAGAGGTCCGCAGTCAAGGTGTACTTGTCGCCACCCTTGGCCGTGACCTTCTTCGAGGTCAGTGTCAAGGTCGGGTGATTCTCGAAGTCAAGGAAGTCCGGACTCTTCAAGTGGGCATCGCGAGCCTCGTTGTGCGTCGTGATCGAAGCTGCTTGAACGACTGCAGTCACCTTTGATTCTTCGGGGGTTGCACCAATTTCAATGGTTCCTTCGAACTCGGTGAAGTTGCCGCGCACCTTTGCTGCGACGAGGTGACGAACGGTGAAGCCGATGTTCGAGTGAACCGTGTCAACGACGTAGGTGCCAGGGGTTGGGAGGTTGCTCATTTGTTGCTCCTTCAGTGAGGGTTGTTATCGATGAACTTACTTTAACAGAAAACTTCTGACTTGTCAATAAATGACAAGACAGATAGAATTGATCTATGGAAAGCGTGTCGCCAACAATGAGTGAGGAACGATGTGATGCCTTCACGCGTGACCCGCGGATCGTGCTTGCTGGCAATCTTCTTTCGGCAGCCCATCGACTCCGCAGAGCCCTCGACGTAGGCCTTGAAGCATCTTCCGGGTTAGCGCTCGCCTTCTACGAGGTCATGGTTCGGCTTCGTCGCTCACCAAGTCAGCGGCTTACCATGGGGGAACTGGCTTCCGAGATCGCCCTCTCAACCGGTGGCGTCACGAGGCTCATCGATCGGCTCGAAACTGATGGACTACTCCAACGAGTGCACTGTCCAACAGACCGACGCACGACCTATGTGGAACTGACGGCTCTTGGAAATGAGCGACTTGAGGAGGCAACGGAGGATTACCTTCGACTGCTCGACGAGCTCCTCATCGCCCCGCTTGAGGGCTACGACACCGACCGCCTTGCACGTGCCCTCGGTGAACTTGGCACACACAGCGAGTGCTGAGCAGCAGACCTCAGACTCGCTGAATCCACACCGTGGCAGGAGATCCTTCGAGATCGACCGAGACGCCTTCACCACTGCCACTGGTCGTGCTGACCACTTCAGCCAATACTTCTCTCGCAATCAGATCAAACTGCGAAATAAGGGCTTCAGCCCCAGTAATTGCAAGCTGAATCCGGTCACTGACGTCGAACCCTGAAGCCTTTCGAAGGTCTTGAATTTGTCGAATGAGTTCTCGAGCAAGGCCACGGACGCGAAGATCATTCGTCAAGGTGAGATCAAGCGCGACGACTTCATTACCGTCGCGCGTGACGGCATAGGCGCCTTCACTCTTCATCCGTAGGTCGAGATCTTCCGGCCCCAGTTCGACGGGCACTCCCCCAAGTTCAACCGTGACCGTCGATCCCGCTTCAAAGGCAGCGGCAACTTGCGCACCATCAAGACTCGTCAAGGCGGTCCGAAGGTGCTGGACGGCTTCACCAAGTCGTGGTCCGAGACGCTTGAAGTTCGGCACCATCTCATAGCGAAGTACCGCAGAAAGGTCGCTCGCAAGCTCAACAACATCAACGTTGAGCTCGTCGGCAACGATGTCAAGGAGCGGCAACGACGACCCAGGCGCAAGAAAGACCAATGCTCTCGAGAGTGGTTGGCGGACCTTCATGCCCGCATCTGCCCTCGAAGAGCGGCCGAGTGAGGTCAGGCTCCTCGTGACCACCATTTGGGCTTCAAGGGCTTCGTTCCTGCGATGTGGTTGCGTCGCCGGCCAATCGGCCAGGTGGACCGAGGAAGTTTCGGCTGCTCCGGTCAACGCGCGATAGGTCACGTCCGAAAGAAACGGGGTCAACGGCGCAAGGAGAAGTGCGACTTCGACCAGCACCGTGTGCAAGGTCGCTTGGGCAGAAAGACCATCTTCAACCGTTGCGCCTTCTTCAGTTCTCCAGAAGCGACGTCGACTACGTCGGACGTACCAGTTCGACACATCATCAATGAGGCGCTCAATGGCTTCGGCCGCTCCGAGCGGCTCATAGCCATCGAGGCCAAGTGTGACTGCTTCATTTGTTGCTTGGAGCCGGGAGAGGATCCATCGGTCGAGCTCTGATCGTTCTTGTTCAGCAGGAATCCGAGCATCGGCAGGGTCAAACCCGTTGAGCGATGCGTAGGTCATGAAGAAGCTGAAGACGTTCCACCATGTGAGCAGCGTCATTCTCAGTGCATTGTCAATCGTGTCGAAGCCAACCCGTGACGAAGCCCAAGGAGAACCTTGGGAGAACATCCACCAACGGAGCGCATCCGCTCCGCGAGTCGAGAGAATTTCCCAAGGGTCAATGACATTGCCCTTTGACTTGCTCATCTTCTTGCCTTCGGCATCGACGATGTGCCCGAGACTCATGACGTGGACGTAGGGAGCGGTCCCCGTCAGCAAGGTGTTGACGGCGAGAAGTGAGTAGAACCATCCGCGCGTCTGATCAATGGCTTCTGAGATGAAATCCGCCGGATACTGGAGAGCTTCAGCCGAACCTTCGACGTGGGGGTAGCCGACCTGGGCAAGTGGCATTGCTCCGGAGTCGAACCAAACGTCAATGACTGGTGCAACACGTGTTGCCGTCGAAGCGGTACCTGCCTCTTCGCATTGAGGGCACGGGAAGGTGACCTCATCAATGGTTGGTCGATGCGGGTCAATCGAGCGAACATCTTGTCCCGTAAGGCCCGAGAGTTCTGCCAAAGAGCCAACGCAGGTGAGGTGCTCTTGCTCGCATCGCCAAATTGGGAGCGGCGTGCCCCAGTACCGGTCTCGGCTGAGCGCCCAGTCCACATTGTTGGCAAGCCAGTCCCCAAAACGTCCGTGTTGAATTGACGCCGGGTGCCAGTCAATGTCCTCATTGAGCGCAAGCATTTGCTCTTTGACCTGACTCGTTGCCAAGTACCAACTCGGCTTTCCCCAGTAGATGAGCGTCGTGCCACACCGCCAACAGTGCGGCAACGAGTGGACATAGGGCATCCGCTTGAGGAGGCGTCCCTTGGCTTCAAGCGCATCGTTGATGGTCGAATTGGCTTCCCGGACCTCTCGACCCTCAAGCCACGGAATCGCAGAAGTGAATCGACCGTCAGGGCCAACAGGATTAAAGGTCGGCAGACCATTGGCCCGAGCGACAACGCGGTCGACTTCACCAAATGCTGGCGACTGGTGGACGATGCCGGTTCCGTCTTCCGTCGTGACGTAGTCCGCTGGAACGACTCGCCAACCATCAACGCCCTCCTCCGGTTGGAGGTCATCAAAGGGGCGGTCGTAGTGCAGTCCAACCAACTCGGATCCAAGCATCCGCTTCGTGATCGTTGCCTCAGGGCCAAGCACGGCCTCAACAAGTGTTTCGGCGACGATGAGGCCATTCGCCACGGCATAGGTAACCGTTGGATTAACGGCCGCACCCGCGTTCGACAACAAGGTCCATGGCGTCGTCGTCCAGACGACCAACGCCGTTGCGTCACCAACATTCGCAGGATCAGCGTCGAGCAGGGGAAGCAGTACGTAGGCACTCTCTTCTTCTTCGTCGGTGTACACCCCAGGCTGGCCGAGTTCGTGACTCGAGAGTGCGGTGCCACATCGCGGGCAGTATGGGATGACTTTGAGATCTTCGTAAAGCAGTCCCTTGTTGAACATCTGCTGGAGCTGCCACCAAACCGACTCGATGTAGGACGTGTCAAAGGTCCAGTAGGCGTTATCAAGATCGACCCAGTAACCAATGCGTTCGGTGACACTTCGCCACTCATCAACGTGAAGAAGGACTGACTCTTTGCACAACCGGGTGAACTCGGCAATGCCGACCGTGTCTTCGATCTGGTCCTTGCCAGATATGCCAAGGGACTTCTCAACGGCGACTTCGACCGGCAAGCCGTGAGTATCCCAGCCCGCTCGACGTTCAACGCGGAAGCCGCGCATGGTCTGAAAGCGGCAAAGGAGGTCTTTGTAGGATCGTGCCCACACATGATGCAGTCCGGGAACACCATTCGCCGATGGAGGTCCCTCGTAAAAGACCCACGAAGGAGCGCCGGCGCGTTGATCAATCGAGGCTTGGAAAATCCCGTGATCGCTCCAACGCGCGAGTTCCGCCTCTTCAAGGGCAACGAGGTCTACCTCTGGTGGCACGGGGCGAAACAACGGCACTCCTCAGCAATTGAACGAAGTCCTATGTTACGCCCGACCGCTCAACCCGAGATGCGAACGTGAATGTCGAGCGATTCCTGAGAACCTGGGGACGAAAGCACCCCTGTAGCGAGTAGAAATGCACATGCCCAAACCGCGTCGCCTGGGCGTTAGCTTCGTCGCAATCCTCTTGGTTGGAAGTTTGGTTCCACTGGGGATTGCTGCGGGAACGACCACGACACCTCCATCAACAACGACAACCTTTCCGTCCTGTCCATGGGTTGGCACCGATGCAATGACGTTGCCTCCAGTAGTGCGCGCTCAACAACTGGTCCGTGCCATGTCAATCGGCCAGCAGGTTCGATTTCTCAACCTCGTGAACGCTCCTGATCAAGAGAATGTCCTAGGAAGCATTGCCCAACTCTGTGTGCCAAGGATTGTGCTCGAGGACGGACCGAATGGAAATATTGCCGCCGGTGGCTACGCGCTCCCCGCCTCGATTTCAACGGCCGCAACGTTCAACCCCAATGCTGCATTTGACTACGGAGTGGCCCTTGGAGCCGCTGCAACCTTGCGTGGAGAGACTGCGGTCCAAGGTCCAGTCCTCAACCTTGCCCTCGCACCAACGTGGGGTCGAAATGCAGAGACCTTCGGAGAGGACCCTTTCTTGGCCGGTGTCCTTGGCACCGCAGAGGTCAATGGCGTGCAATCGACTGGAACGCAAGTCATCGTCAAACACGCGGGGGTCTACGCTCGAGAGTCCAATAGAGACGCAGCGCAGTACCTCGTCAGCAATCGAGCGCTCCATGAGCTCTATGACGCTCCATTTACCACCACGATTTCCAAGACGGATCCTCTCGGGATCATGTGTGCCTATGGTTCAGTGAACGGCGTCAACCAGTGCAGTGATCCGAGCTTGCGAAATCGCATGATCGCGGCCGGCTTCTCCGGATTCATCCGAACGGATTCTGGTGCGGTTCAAGATCCCATTGCTGCACTCATTGCAGGTCCAACACTGTTCAAGCCCAGCCAAACCGGCGCAATGTTTGCCGCTCTTGATTCTGGGCAACTCTCTCCCGACCTTCTGGCTCTGCGGACGGCCCAAATTGCGACCGTCTTGTTTCAACGCGGACTCTTCGACCGACCGAGAACACCCGTTCAGGCTTCTGGACCTACCCCTGAGGAATTGAGTGCTGGTCAAGAGGTGTCCTCACAATCACTGGTTCTCTTGAAGAACACGAAAGCGCTCCCAATTGCCCCCAACACGTCAATCGCTGCAATCGGGACTGCGGCTTCGTTGAGTCCTTCTTATGGGATAGGCGGGTCGTCATTCGTCGCTGTTCACCAACCAACAACGTTCACGCAAGCACTCATCAATCAATTTGGGCCGCGCAACGTAACGGTGGAGCCCGCGAACCCAAAGGAACCTATTACCTCGTTCATTCCTTCGACCAATCAACCAAGCGTCGTCACAACAACGTCCACGTTCACCGTTCCATCAAGTGGTCCCTACGTGGCCAAATTGATCGCAAACTCAGGGACGGCGATGGCTCGGGTTTCAATTGATGGACGTGGAAGGGGTGCGATCCTCGTGCAGAACAGCGCCGGGATCCAGCGAACCTCATGGGTTCAAGGCCTGAGCGCTGGACCACACCTCATCACCATTCGGTGGGCAAGTACCGGTGCACCGCCAACCTTTACGTTGCAAGGGGTGGCAAGCGCACTCACGGCGGCAGCGAATGCCGCTCGAGCGGTAGCGGTTCCGGTGGTGTTTGTCGGAGTCCCCTCAAGCGAGAGCTACGACGCTGACACCCTCAATCTCCCAGACTTTCAAGACCTCCTGATTTCGACGGTCGCTTCCGCGAACCCTCGAACCGTCGTCGTTCTTGAGTCGCCACGACCCATTGCCATGCCTTGGTTGAGTCAAGTCGCTGGCGTACTCGACGTTTTCTACGTGGGTCAATCGGGCGGAACCGCCACCGCTCGCGCTTTGGCAGGCGTGATCAATCCCTCGGGGCACCTCCCCTTTACGTTCCCGTCATCGCTCACGGTCTCCCCATTTACCAGTCCAAGCGTTGGCGCGAATGCCAATGGTGTCCAGTCCCTTATCGGCAACGACGGGATCGGCATGAGCTTTGGCATGCATGCGCTCGGAGCAACGCCGCCACTGTTTCCCTTCGGTTTTGGACTGAGCTACACCACGTTCACCGAAAGTGCACTGACAGCGACGGTGGTGCCATCAGGGATTACGGCATCGGTCACGGTGACCAATTCGGGCAGCGTTGCTGGCAGAGCAGTTATTCAGGCATACCTCACGTATCCAACTGGGCTAGGCGAGCCTTCACGACAACTCAAGGCCATTGGGCAGGCGTATTTGCAACCTGGAGCATCTGCGAAGATTCCGCTGGTCATTCCGAATTCGCTTTTGACCATTTGGCCGAATGGTCAGCCGATACTTCCGAGCGGACGTGTGTTGCTCGAAACTGGTTGGTCCGCCTCAAGTCTTCCGTTGGCGGCTTCGCTCAACCTCGAGAACTCAGTAATTGCCCATCGAGCTGCTGGAGCACTTCGAGGCTGAACTCCTCGAGGGTCGGCAGCACGACATCGGCGATTCGAATCATTGGATGGTCGCGTTCGTCAGGTTCTGGCACGGCAACACAGAGCATCCGTGCTGCCTTCGCAGCGAGCACTCCAGCAGGTGCATCTTCAAAGACCATGCATGCGGTCGGCGCAATAGCGATTGAACGTGCAGCGCTGAGAAAGACTCCAGGGTGCGGCTTTCCATACGGCTCATCTTGAGCTGATGAGATCGTCTCGAAGCGATCCGTCAAGTCGAAATGCCGCAGGATCCGTTCAATCAACCGATAGGGCGTTGACGAAGCCAGCACCTTTGGCAGCCCAACCTCATCAAGGAGTTCGAAGGTGCTGAGGACGCCGGGCAGGAGATTGCCTACGGTCTCCGCTAAGTCACCAACTCGCTGCAAGATCTGTTCGACCACGACGTCGAGACTTGGTTCTGGCCAAGGCGAATCTCCGTGGTGCATGGCGACGACTTCATCGACTCGCATCCCTTTGGACGATCTCGTGACGTCACGATCAAACTGCACGCCCAATTCGCCAAGAATTTCCATCTCTGCTTGGTGCCAGAGCCGCTCGGTATCGACGAGCAGTCCGTCCATATCAAAGATCGCCGCCTTGAGGCGGTGGAGCGTCACTCGGTAGGAAGTGCTGCCTCGACGGCGCTGATGAGCGCCGGGTCTTCCGGCACGACACCCGGGCGGAAGCGCTTCACGACCTCTCCGTCGGGGCCAATCAAGAACTTCTCAAAGTTCCACTGAATGTCGCCTGCTTCCCCTTCATCGTCGGCAACCTGCGTCAATGCTGCATACAGAGGGTGGCGGTCATCGCCGTTGACCTCAATCTTCTCGGTCAAAGGAAAGGTCACGCCGTAAGTTGCCGAGCAGAACTCCGCAATCTCTTCTGCCGTTCCTGGCTCCTGTCCGAGGAACTGGTTGCACGGAACGCCAACAACCGTGAAGCCGCGGTCTCCGTAGGTCTTCTGGAGAACTTCAAGACCGGTGTACTGCGGTGTGAGTCCACACTTTGAGGCGACGTTGACGAGCAGCACGGCTTTGCCTGCGTAGGCGCCGAGGCTCGATGGCGAGCCGTCAAGGTTTGCGAGGGCAATGTCATAAAGGGTCATGACTAGAACGTAGCGGAGCAACCAACACTCCCGCTCAGACAGCGATAGCGTTCGGCTCCCAGCCCAAGGAGGCGCGATGCGTGCGGTAGTTATCGACGATGGTGATCTTCGGGTCGAAGAGCGGCCCGATCCAGTCCCTGGTCCAACCGAAGTGCTCGTTGCCGTGGCCTCTGCGGGTCTCAATGGCGCCGACATTCTCCAACGACGCGGTTTCTACCCAGCACCTGCCGGAGCGCCGGTCGATGTGCCTGGTCTCGAACTTGCGGGAACAGTTGTTCGGCTTGGCGACGCGGTGCGAACGGCGACCATTGGTCAACGGGTCATGGCAATCGTCGCGGGTGGCGCACAGGCAACCCATTGCCTCGTGAATGAACAGCATCTCCTGACTGTTCCTGAGCACATTGATCTCGAGATCGCCGGAGGCTTTCCTGAGGCCTATGCGACCGCTCACGATGCACTCGTCACCCAAGCACGACTGAAGTCCGGTGATCGAGTGCTCATCAGTGGCGCCGCAGGTGGCGTTGGTTCCGCAGCCGTCCAACTTGCCGCACGGCTCGGCGCAACGGTCGTTGCTTCAGCCCGAAATCCCGCCACCCACGACACCTTGCTCGCACTCGGCGCATCGAGCGTGGTGCTCCCTGAGGACATTGGTCATGCTGGCCCTTACGACGTCGTCCTTGAATTAGTCGGTGGTCCGAGTCTTGAAATGGCACTCACGACCCTCGCCATGGGGGCACGGCTCGCCGTCATCGGCGTCGGAGCCGGCGCTCGTGCTGATATCAACTTGCTCCAATTGATGGGAGCCCGTGCACAACTCACGGGAGCAACGCTTCGGGCGCGCTCGGTTGAGGACAAGGCCGCAGTCACGAACGGCGTTGCACGCGACGTACTCCCGCTCTTTGCCGACGGTCAACTTCAGGTGCCGGTTTGCGCGACCTTTGGCCTCTCGGAGGTCCGAGCGGCGTATGACCGATTCACCGCAGGGGGAAAACTTGGCAAGGTAATTCTCCTGCCCGGCGCATGACCCTTCTTGTTCCCTAGTCCGGGATAGTTGAGGCGTCGACTTCCCTCGCTTCGACGAGTTGTGTCGCACCAAATTCCCAATAGGCACGGAGCGACGCGAGTTCGTTCTTGCCCGGCGCCTTCTTGTAGGTGAACACGCAGTGCACGATCGCAACGTGAGTGCCACCAGCAAGCCAGGTGTAAATGAGCCCGACGTCGGCAACCTCGTCATCACACAGGTTTGACGACAGGATATTGAACTTGATCTTCTCTGACGACGAAATGACTTCGTCATAGAACTTTCCAATGGCGGCCCGTCCTCGGTGACCCGTGCCTTCTGGATCAAACGGTGACTTCCCGATCGGGTCCTGAACAAGGGCGTCTTCGGCAAACAACTGCAGCCAGCCTTCCTTGTCTTTCCTCGCAACAGCCGCTCGGGACGCAGCGCCGAGTTCTCTCGCGTTCATTTCGTTGGTCATTGTTACTCCTTCACTCTTGCGATCACGGTGTCGGCAAAGCGGTTGAGCGCATCCAGTTTTGTTTGCAGCGTCTCAGGGTCAGGTCCAACGGCGTAGGGCCAGCGGAAACCAACGATGACGTCGGTGACGCCAAGTTCCTCTAGGCGACGAATGCCATCAACGCTGTAGGCGTCCACCGAGATGGCGTGGGTCTCAAATGGCTTGTCGAGTGTTCCGGCTTCATCACGAAGCTGGTGCAATTCGGCGAGGATCTGCGGGAGATTGTCGTCGCTCCCTCCACCATGCAACCAGCCATCGCCGACCATTGCGGCTCTCCTCAGTGCAGCGGTCGCGTGCCCGCCGACAAGCAGGGGGATCGGTGCTGAAGGCACTGGACAGAGTTTGATCGAAGGGACGTCGTAAATCTCTCCGTGGTACTCGAAGTATTCCCCATCCATGAGCCCTCTCAGGATGTCCATTGACTCATCCATCCGCTTACCTCGACGCTCCCAGGGGAGCCCGAGCATCTCGTAATCCTCTCGCCAAGGCGAGGTACCAACGCCGAAGATGAGCCGGTTGTTCGTCATGACGGCCGTTGACGTCGCGGACTTTGCCACAAGGACAGGATGGCGAATTGGCAGTTTGACAACAAAGGTCACGAACCGAAGCGTTGTCGTCACCATCCCAAGAGCTGGAATTAAAGAAAATGGCTCAAGGAAGGGTTTGCCTTCCAAGAACTCTCTCGTTCCATCGGGATTAAAGGGATAGGTCGACTCGCTTTCTTCCGGGTAGCAAATCGAATCCGGAATCACCATCGAGTCGTAGCCGGCGGCTTCAGCAGCTTGAGCGAGGGGTGCGTAGAAGGTTGGATCGACCATTGACTCTGCGTAACTGAACCGCATGGATGTTCCCCCTACCTCTCCGCGCGGCGACTACCGTGCGGCCATGGCTCCCTATCTTGGCACTGAGCACGCAAGAGCGACATTCCAACCAAAGAGCGTCCCGCCTCCAACCGATCTCAACTTCGACGCGCTTGAACTCGCAGCGAGCGAAGCCCTTGGCTCCATGGCCTATAGCTACTTTGCCGGCGGCGCCGAAGACGAGCGTCTCCTCACCGAGGCTTCGGCTGCGTGGCAGCGTCATTTGCTCTACCCGAGGGTTCTTCGTGATGTGTCGCTCATTGACACCTCCACAACCATCCTCGGACAAGAACTCGCCAGTCCAATCATCGTTGCCCCGACGGCACTCCATGGTCTCGCCAACGCCGAGGGCGAGGTCGCCACCGCTCGAGGAGCAACAGACGCTCAAACAATCTTCACCCTCTCCTCGCTGTCGAATCGAAGTCTCCGCGACGTTGCCGCAGCGCGACAGCAAACTCCCCAGTGGATGCAGCTCTACGTCTTGAAGGACCGAGGAGCAACTGCGGCGCTCGTCGACGAAATACGTGAAGCTGGCTTTAGCGCCCTCATGCTCACCGTTGATGCCCCAGTTTCCGGGCTTCGGTCGCGGGAACTCCGCCAGCACGTGCAACTCCCAGACGACCTTTCACTTCCCAATCTCGAGGGAGCCGTTGGAAGTCGTCCAAGTGGTGTTGGCTTTATGGCTCATGTGGCGCAAGCATTCGACCCATCGCTCGATGCCAGAACCCTTGAGTGGCTCGTCGAGATTTCCGGTTTGCCCGTCATTGTCAAAGGCGTAGTCCGAGGTGATGATGCCGTCCGGTGCTTCGACCTTGGAGCGGCAGGCGTCGTGGTGTCAAACCATGGAGCCCGCCAACTCGACGGATCTGTCCCGACGGCAGCGGCTCTTGCAGGCGTCGTCGATGCAGCAAATGGGCGCGGGGCAATCTTCGTCGATGGAGGCATTCGATCTGCTTCAGACGTGGTGAGGGCAATCTGTCTCGGGGCTGATGCCGTCTTGCTCGGTCGGCCAATCCTCTACGCACTCGCCACCGGCGGAAGTCAAGGTGTGACGGATCTTTTGGAGTGGTTCCAACGAGAGTTGCTCCGCACGATGGCCCTTTGTGGTGCCACCTCCCTGTCTGAACTCGACAGGACGGTCGTCGGTGCCTGAGGCAGTGTCGATTGCCGAACTGCTCCTCAGCCGAGCGAATGATCACGGGTTAGGCCTCATTGAACCAAATGGCACCCGATGGTCTTGGGGACAACTCGTCGAGGACTCAGCCCGCATTGCCGCCGCCGCTGGACCGCTCCTTGACTGGTCGAATCCACCGCACATTGGGGTGCTGCTTCCGAATGGCAAGGAGTACCTCGACTGGTTGGGAGCAGCGGCACTCCTTGGAGCCACCATTGTTGGCGTCAATCCGACCCGGCGAGGGGAACAGCTCGCGGCAGACATCCGAAGCGTGGACTGCCAATTGCTCGTTACCGACGAGGAAGGCGCTGCGCTCTTGCACGGCCTGGAACTTGGCGCCGCAACGAACAACATCCTTCAGGTCGACGCTCCGTCATACGCAGAACTCCTTCACGACGTTGAACCAAGCGACATTGATGCACTGATCGACGATGCAGCGGGCATTGACCCGTCGACCTTGCTGTTGTTGCTGTTTACGTCGGGCACAACCGGCACACCAAAAGCAGTCCGGTGCACCCAGGGACGACTCGCCACCATCGCGAGAACCGCTGGAGCGAACTATGGATTCAGCCGCGACGACATTTGCTACTGCCCTATGCCACTGTTTCATGGCAATGCCATCATGGCCCTCTGGGCACCTGCACTTTGGTCTGGAGCGGCTGTTGCTCCAGCGCCAAAATTCACGGCCAGTGGCTGGCTTCGTGATGTACAACGCACGAAGGCAACCAAGTTCACTTATGTGGGCAAAGCAATTTCCTATCTCTTGGCAACACCACCATCGACCGGTGATCGAGATCATTGCGTTGCCATGGGCTTTGGCACCGAAGCGTCGCTCGCCCACCGAGACGCGTTCGCCAGCCGATTTGGAATTCGCCTTATTGAAGGCTACGGATCCTCTGAAGGCGGCATCAATGTCATTGCGACACCCGACACTCCCCACGGGGCACTCGGTCCCTGCCCACCAGGCATGGACGTCCTCGTCGTCGATCCGCTCACGTCAATCGAATGCCCTCGAGCACGTTTCGATGCCCATGGCCAACTCACCAATGCCCATGAGGCAATTGGGGAACTCGTGAACACCTCAGGTGGCGCACGCTTCGAGGGCTACTACGAACGCCCCGACGCTGAGGCGGAGCGACTACGAAATGGCTGGTACTGGTCGGGCGATCTCGCCTATCGAGATGCCGCTGGCTTCTTCTACTTTGCTGGCCGAAATGGCGATTGGCTGAGGGTCGATTCTGAAAACATGGCGGCCGGACCCATCGAGGCAGTGCTCAGCCGCTATCCAAATTTTGCTTCAGTCCTCGTCTTTGGCGTGCCCTCACCTGCAGGAGGCGAAGAGGTTCTTGCAGCCGTTGAACTCATCGAAGGTGCAACATTCAATGGAGCCGACTTCTCGTTGTGGCTCACTGACCAAGCGGATCTCGGCACCAAGTGGGCGCCGATGTTTGTCCGCGTGGTGGAGCAACTCCCAATCACGGCAACCGGCAAATTGACCAAAGTTGGGCTGAAGGCTGAAGGGCTCGACACCCTCGACCCGATCTACTGGACGGGACTGCGACGGACCGCCGTCTACGAAGTGTTCGACGAAGCAGCCAAAGCCCAATTTGTCTCGGGAGCGAGCTCAGCTGTTGAGCAATCCCCCGAGTAGCCCGCCACCATTTCCGCCGCCGCTCGACGTTTCGTTCTGCGGCAAATACGGCGCCAATGCATGAGCGAGGTTGGCGATTGGAAGGGTCTGCAGCCAGACCATTCCCGGACCGGTGAGTTTGGCGAAGAACAGCGATTCCGCTCCGAAGAGGAGGTTCTTCACACCCTTCACCATTTCGATTTCGAACGGCATGTTCGCATCAAAGAGTCCAACGTGACCCGGAAGCACCCGAAGTTGCTCCCCCGGCTGAAGGTGGTATTCGACGAGTTCACCTGAGAGCTCGATCCATGACGTGCCTTCGCCGCCAATGCGCTGAAGGATGAATCCCGCTCCTCCAAAAATGCCTGCACCCAACTTCTGCTGGAAGCCAATGTTGAGGTTGACATTCTCTGTGGCCGCGAGAAACCCATTGCGGTGGACCAAGTACTCCTTGCCACCGCCAACGGCAATCGGACGGATTTCCCCAGGAAGCTTCGTGGCGAATGCCACCGTTCCTGGGCTTCCTTGTGCGTCGTAGTAGGTGAGGAAGAGTCCCCCGCCAGCAACCGCTCGCTTCATGGTCCCGAGAAAGCCCTTTTGGCCGGCTCCCGTGGTTTGTGTGGTCAATTGAATCGACGACGAGAGCCACGACACTTCGCCGCTATGCGAAACAATCCGCTGACCTGGTTGGAGATCAACCTCGAGAACAGGCATCGTCGTGCCAATGACCCGGTGGGCAATTGGGGTCGACGCGTCGACGGCCGCCGGATCGTCTGGCGAGGGGAGATTGCCTCCCGATGGGGGCGGAGGTGGGGGCGGTGGGGGCAACGACATGAGCACTCCTTCAGGCGGGTGGTACTCAACCGTACCTGTCGCACCAGAAAAAGTTGAGTACTTACGCGAGCGCCGGGTCCAACAAGGTTCCAAGGGCAGTTGCCACCCACGCGCTGTAGAAACGATTGATGTGGTGATTGTCGTAGTAGACGAGATGACTTCCACTTGGAGCCACAACAACGAGCGCGCAATGTTCCGAGGTGCAGAACAGCGGCGTCACATCAACAATGCCGACCTTCCCGGGAACCGCAGCAGCGCGGGTTGCCGAGAGTTCAACCTGCGGCACCAGCGCCGATGGAGCAAGTTCGCAATTGGTCAGGGGCCGAACTGCGGCAAGGCAGGTGCTTGGCATCAGCGACGTGGTCTTTTCGTTAAAACTTGGAATCGGACCAAGGACGACAACCTTTGCTCCGGTCGCCACAAACGCTGCCGTCTCTGTCTGCATAGAAGCGAGCAGGGCGCTCGGATCGAGCGTCGTTCCAAAGCCTCCCTTGCCAATGGCTCTGCCAGCAAGGATCACTGAACTGAGATGAGCCGACGCTGCCCACTTCTTGACATTGGCGACGAAACTCTCGCAGTTGGCTACCGTCACCGATCCAAAGACGATGGACGTTGGTGGATTGGGATTTCCCCAAGGCGTGCAGCCTGATTTAGCTAGGAAGATGATTCTCCAATTCCGGGACTTTCCAAGGCTGTCAAGGGCAGGAAGCCACATGCCAGCCTGACTATCACCAGTGAGCAGCACAAGGGTTTTCGAGGTGGTCTTTCCATAGGCGCAAAGGGTTGCGGCGTTGGAAGGAATTGCGGTCTTGACGGTCGCCCCATAGCAACCTGACCGATTCGGAGAAATCGATGCATCGCCGGGGTTCATCCCTGCCAGCGGCGGGATCGAGTGCACCAAACTCGGAGGCGTAACCAAGGTGACAGAGCTTGCGATGGATGTCTGCAGTTGCTGCAAGGTTGGGCTCGCCACGGCAGCTCCCGAACTCACCGTTGCGGCCAGTCCGAAGCAACAACCAAGCGTGGCGACGATCTTGACGTAGGACGGTCGTTTCATGGGCCGAGGTTAGAACGATGGAGATGCTTCACGTTATGCAGGGTCAACAAAGCGGCGATGAGGACGCTCATCTCCAAGGTTTCCAGCTCGATCAAGCGTTTGACCAATGACTCGGCGAGTATCGAGGGGGTCAATGACGTCGTCAAGTTCGAGATGCGCGGCGACGTTCATTGCTCGACCGTTCTCGTAGGCCGCTGCAACCATTGCATCAAATGCCTGCGTTCGTTCCTCTTCATGCTCGATCGCCTCGAGTTCTCGCTTGAAGCCAAGCCGAACCGCACCTTCAAGACCCATGCCACCGAGCTCTGCCTGCGGCCACGCAACGGTCAGCAGTGGCGCAACGAAACTTCCCGAACACATCGCCTGTGCTCCGAGGCCATACCCACGTCGAGTGATGAGTGCCACGACCGGGACCGTCAACGCAGCACCCGCGACAAACATCCTGCTCACGTGACGAACAAGTCCCGTTCGTTCAGCTTCGGGACCAACCATGAAGCCAGGCGTGTCAACGAGGCTCAAGATCGGTAGTCCCCAAGCTTCTGCAAGTTGGAAGAACCGAGAGGCTTTGTCGGCCGCATCGGCGTCGATGGCACCAGAGTTCACCAAGGGATTATTGGCAATCACGCCGACGGGACGTCCTTCAAGCCGAGCGAATGCCGTGATGATGCTCTTGCCAAAGCCCGATCGAAGCTCCAGCACGGAGTCGTGGTCAAACAGGGCTGCCAGAACCACATGGGCGTCATAGGCCCGCCGCCGGTCGAGCGGCAGAATCGTCTCAAGGCGCTCAACAGGATCTGCGGTCCCAGGTTCAATCGACCGAGCTGCATAGGCGAGCAGTTGTTTGGCAAGAGCAACCGCATGTGCCTCATCTCGGGCAACGAGATCAACGGATCCCGCCGCAACATGCACCGAGATCGGTCCGACCTCGTCGGCATCAACGACACCGAGACCTCCGCCCTCGATCATTGCGGGGCCACCCATGCCAATCGATGCTCCTTCAACGGCAATGGCGACGTCACAGCATCCCAAGATCGCTGCATTGCCGGCGAAGCATCTGCCCGCCGCAATACCAATCGTTGGAACGAGACCCGAAAGTGACGCAAAGGCATGAAATGCCTCCGTATTGAGGCCCGTCACGACAGGGAAGTCGGTGTCGCCCGGCCTTCCCCCTCCCCCCTCGGTAAAAAAAACCAGTGGTAGTTGTTGACGTGCCACAAGATCGAGCAACCGGTCCTTCTTTGCATGATTGCGTTGACCTTGCGTTCCCGCGAGCACGGTCGCGTCATACGAAATTGCAGCGGTCGGACGTCCATCTACCGAGCCAATTCCCGAAATCAGCCCATCGGCCGGAGTCCGAGCAATCAGGTCCTCGACCGATCGGCGAGCGCGCTGCGCTGCATAGGCGAACCGTCCGTACTCGACGTAACTTCCCTCGTCGAGGAGATCGTCAAGATTCTCTCGGGCCGTCCGAAGACCGCGAGCGCGACGCTTCGCTACCGCCTCTGGTCGAGCAGCGTCTTGGAGCAACGCCACCCGATCACGAAGCTCACCTACACGAGGAGACGTCGAAGCCACCTCGTCGGCGGTTTTCTCGAGCCGAATGGTTCCGAGTTTCAGCTCAACCAGAATCGATCCGGCACGAACGCCCTCGCCGAGTTCGACCATTACCGATTGGATGGTGCCCGATGCCGACGCCACAACGGGGTGTTCCATCTTCATGGATTCAATAACGGCGACAACCGAACCTTCCGTCACCTCATCACCAACGGAACAGACCATCACCACGGTCCCGACGAGCGATGAGCGAATGGTCGAAAATGCTGGCTTATCCACGTAGCTACCTTCCAGAGTCGCCTCGTCGGCACCCTATCTTCCCGCCAGTCTTGTGAGCTTGTTCACCGCCAATGGGGAGTTCACTCATCACCTTCGGTAGCATCACCTCGTGCGCGGCATCCTCTCAATCTCCGGCTACATCCCGATTCACCGACTTGATCGCAAGGAGGTGAGCGCACTGTTTGGTTCAGGCGGGGGAAAAGGAACTCGATCTGTTGCCGGGCACGACGAAGACACCACCACGATGGGTGTCGAGGCGGCACGACTCGCCCTGCGTGGCCTCGATGTTGAACACATGGCATTGCTCTTTGCAACAGCGACTCCTGCCTATGCGGACAAGACGAATGCCACTGCGCTTCATGCTGCGCTCGGCCGGCCAATGAGCGAGCCAGCTTGGGATTTCGGAGGATCTGCTCGTTCAGCAATTGGCGCGTTTGGCTTTGCCCTCGCCAGTCTTCCTACGACACTCGTTGTCGCAGCAGACCGCAGAGACGGTCTTGCGACCTCGTCCGATGAAGCTGGTGGAGGCGACGCCGCAGCCGCCGTGCTCGTTGGTGAAGCAACCACTTCGCACCCGGCCCTTGCGATCCAACTTGGTGGCGCATCAGCCACCGATGAGTTCCTCGATCGCTGGCGCGTCCCCGGCGACCGACGATCAAAGCAGTGGGAAGAGAAGTTCGGCGAGCAGCGGTACGTCGCCCTTGCGACCGAGGCATTTGCTCGGGCACTTTCGCAAGCAACACTCACGCCAGCGTCAATCGACCGGATCGTGGTGACGGGAATGCACACCCGGGCGGCGAAGGCCGTTGGTGCAAAACTCGCGCAGGGTCGTGACGTGCTCGTGCCAGATCTCACTGAATCAATCGGTCAAACCGGTGGAACGCACTCGTTGCTCCTCTTGGCGAGTTGCCTCGAGTCGCTAGCCGGGACACCAGGTGGAACGAAGATTGCCGTCGTCAATTTGGCTGACGGGGCTGACGTCGTGCTCCTTGAAACAACTTCCTCGATCGCCAACTGGACTCCAGCGAATCCAATTGCTTCGCAGCTCAAGAACACCAGACCTCTTCCCTATGGGAAGTTCCTCTCGTGGCGTCAGATGGTCACCGTCGAACCTCCACGTCGCCCTGAGCCAGGTCGCGTCTCAGCAACTGCGGCATGGAGAAGTGAAGAGTGGAAGTTCGCCTTCGTTGGTTCAAAGGATCGGTCGACCGGCACCATCCATCTCCCTCCCTCACGCGTTTCTCGTGTTGGTGGAGCAGTTGACGAGATGGATCCGGTGCCAATGGCAGACGTCCAGGGAACCATTGTCACCTTTACGATTGACCGGATGGTGTACTCACCAAGTCCTCCGGTTGCGTTCGCGATTGTTGACTTTGATGGTGGTGGACGTTTCCCAATTGAGTTGACGGACTGCACCGCAGAACAGGTCGCCATCGGAGGGCAGGTTGAACTCACCTTCCGAAAACTCTTCACCCAAGACGACATCCACGACTACTTCTGGAAGGCTCGACTCCTCCCAAGCGTCGACGACGAGAGCGAGAACTAATGGCAAGCCACGGGATCAAAGACCAAGTCGCAATCGTTGGCATGGGGTGCACGCCGTTCGCTGAGCACTGGAACAAAGGCCTTGATGATCTCATCGTCGATGCCGTTGAGGAAACGTACGCATCAACCCGAGTCGTGAAGGCTGACGTTGATGCCTATTGGCTCGGCACCGTTCAAGGCGGCATGAGTGGCATCACGCTTGCCCGACCACTTCAGCTTGAGGGAAAGCCCGTCACGCGGGTAGAGAACTACTGCACCACTGGCTCAGAAGCTCTGCGGGCTGCTGCGTATGCCGTCGCCTCAGGTGCCTATGACGTCGCGATGGCCGTTGGCGTGGAGAAGGTCAAGGACTCAGGCTTTCAAGGACTCAACGCACAGGCACCACCCAATGATGGAACTGCTCGCACGTTGACCGCTGCGGCAATGTTCTCAATGGTCGCTCCTGCGTATGCCCGCAAATACGGGGTAGATGACGAGACCATGAGTGACGTCCTTGCGGCAATTGCCGTGAAGAACCACTTCAACGGAGCGAGAAACTCACGGGCTCAGTTCCGCCGAGAGATCACGGCAGAAACGTGCAAGGCTTCGCCGCGCCTCGCCGGAGGACTTGGTGTCTATGACTGTGCCGGCGTGGCTGACGGTGCGGCCGCGGCAATTGTCGTGCGAGCAGAAGATGCCTATAAGTACACCGACAAGCCACTCTTCATCAAAGCCCTCGCCTTCACCGCTGGTTCAGGTGCTGGACTCGTCGATCCGTCCTATGACTACACCCACTTTCCTGAGTGTGCGTCTGCGGCAAACGATGCCTATGCCCAGGCAGGCATCACGTCACCGCGAACCGAATTGGCGATGGCCGAGGTGCATGACTGCTTCACGCCAACCGAACTCGTCCTCATGGAAGACCTCGGCTTTGCTCCGAGAGGTACTGCTTGGCGAGAGGTGCTCGATGGATCATTCGCCTTGCACGGCGATCTCCCCATCAATCCCGATGGAGGCCTCAAGAGCTTTGGTCATCCAACAGGCGCGTCCGGTTTGCGGATGATGTTTGAGTGCTGGCTCCAGCTTCGAGGTGAGGCACCTCCTGAGCGGCAGATTGCGCTCAAGTCATCCAAGGCGCTCACGCACAACCTCGGCGGCTATCCCGGCGAGATGGTTTCTTTTGTTTCGGTGGTTGGGACCGAGCTCGACTGACCTACAAAGGGCCGCGACACCTCAAAAGGTGCTCTAGAAGAACGTGGTCAAGTCGACGTGACTGAGTCCATGCGCCTCTGCGACAGGCGCTGACGTCAAGGCTCCACGAACGACATTCACACCACCAGCAAGTGCAGGATCACGTCTGGCTGCATCAAGCCAGCCGCGATCGGCGAGTTCCAGCGTGAACGGCAACGTCGCATTGGCAAGGGCTTGCGTCGAGGTCGCCGGCACCGCTCCAGGCATATTGGCAACGCAGTAGAAGAGCGATCCGTGAACGTTGAACACCGGATC
>CAIQUD010000110.1 GCA_903874965.1 uncultured Actinomycetes bacterium
ATTTCCGGTTCAACCGAGTTTGCCGAGTTATTCCTCGATGAGGTTCGAATTCCCGTTGCCAATCGAGTTGGTGAAGAGAACGATGGGTGGCGAGTCACCATGGTGACCCTCTCGTTCGAACGTGGAACTGGATTTGTTGGTGAACTCCTCGAGTCAATGCGCTTCCTTCGAGAGGTCGCCGAACTCGCGAAGCGGACCGGTGCGTGGGGTGACCCAGGAATTCGACGGAGAGTCGGCAATTTGACGGCGACCTTTGACGGCCTTTGGGCGCTCACAAAGCGCACCGTCTCTGAAGCCCAAGCCACCGGGATTCCTGGAATTGGTGGGACGGTCTTCAAGCTGTCCTACTCCGAAGCCGGCCAGCAATTAGCCCAACTCTCAATGGAGTTGCTTGGAGAGTCTGGACTGCTCCTCGATCCGCTCCAACACACCGCCGACGGTCAGAACCTCGACAATGGCGAGCTGGTGGAGGCGTGGATCAAGTCGTTCAACTTGACCATTGCTGCAGGAACCTCACAGATTCAGCGAAACATCGTCAGCGAACGAATCTTGGGACTTCCGAAAGAACCTGCTGGAGCAAAGTCGTGAACTTTCAACTCTCGAGCGACCATGCAGCCCTCAGAGACGGACTCATTGCTCTGCTCGAGGGTCGTTTCAGTCTTGAGACCATCCGAGCTCGCGAGGGTGCAGCTTCCGTGGTCGACCGAACGCTCTGGGAACAACTCGCCGAGACCGGCGTGTTCTCGATCCTCGTTCCGGAATCACTTGGAGGCCTTGGCCTCGGCGTGACAGACGCCGTCATCGCAACGGAGGCACTCGGTCACGCACTGCTTCCTGGACCAGTCATTGGAACGATGCTTGCGGCTGGGACCATTGCCGGTGCGGCAGAAGGCACCACGTTGGTTGGCCTGCTTGCGTCAACCGGGCAAGGTCCAATTCCGGCAGTCATGGAACTTCCGAGCGACTGCGATGGGTACCTCGTGTTGCCCGACCCTCGAGACACGGCAACACCGGTTGGCTACGCCCCTCGTGGCGCCTTCACCGCAGATGATCCAACTCGAAGCTTGGACCCACTGCACCCAGTTGGTCGGCTCCATCTCCCGCTTCCAACTGGCGACGTTGAACTCCATGAGCGTGCTGACGTGCTTCGTCGACGTGCGCTCTTACTGAGTGCAGGATTCGAAGTTGGGCTCGCAGCCTTCGCGTTGGAGCATGCCGTTGCCTATGCGAAGGAGCGCCACCAGTTTGGACGCCCTATTGGTTCCTTCCAAGCCATCAAGCACCTCCTCGCTGACGAACTTGCACGTCTTGAACTTGCTCGTGCCTCCCTGCACTACGCAGCGGTCATCACCGATGAACAAGAGGTTGCGGCAATTGACGGCGAGGTCTCGGGCCTCTCTGCCACCCAAATGCAGTGGCGCGCAACTGCTGGGGCAAAGTTGTTGTGCGACCAGTCGGCACTCAGTTCCACCAAGACCGCCGTTCAGGTCTACGGCGGCATGGGCTACACCTGGGAAGTGCCCATTCACCTCGCACTGAAACGAGCACGCGTCCATTCGACCCTGCTTGGCTCCACCGACCAAATGGCAGAACTCGTCGCCACACTCGCAAGCTGACCACGAACACTCCCGGAGGAAATGCCCATGAACACCATCGAACTCGTCGGCGACAAGGTTGTCTACGGCATGCAACTCCCCATTCAGTCGCAATCACGACTCTTCGTCTCCGACTGGGAATTAACGGCAACCGTCGATGACTTGGCCGAGATCGCCAAGGCAGCAGACCGCTCAGGCTGGCACTACCTCGGCGTCTGTGATCACACTGCCATTCCGGAACGACTCGTCAAGGCAATGGGAGCCGAGTGGTACGACACGATTGCGACGCTCGGTTGGCTGGCTGGCATCACGAGCAACACCATGCTCCTCACCCACGTGTTGATCCTCGCTCAACGTCACCCACTTCGCGCGGCCAAAGAACTCGCCACCTTGGACCACCTCTCGAAGGGTCGCCTCATCATTGGTGTTGGGGCAGGACATGTCACCGAAGAATTTGATCAATTGACCGGACCTGAGGGCTTCGCCGATCGTGGTCCGGCAACCGATGAAGCCATCAGGGCACTTGCCATGTGTTTGGAAGAAGAGTCCGTAACCTTCGAAGGAGAACGCTGGCAGTTCTCCGACATGGCGATTGCCCCTCGTCCCGTCCAGTCACCGCGTCCAGCAATTTGGGTTGGCGGGTCAACACCACCAGCACTTCGTCGGACCGCCAAGTATGGCGATGGCTGGCTCCCGCAGGGGACCCGGCGTGCAGATCTTCCTGGACAAATTGCCAAGCTCAAAGAGCTCCGGAAAGAACTTCGCAACGGCGACCCGATTGACATTGGGACCATTGCTGAGCCTTGCCACGTCGACCTTGGTGGTGGACGCGACGGACTTCCTGACTACACCTTGGTGGCCTCGCCTGAGCGAATTGCCGACTCACTTCGTGAACTCGTCGCCATGGGCGTCAACCATCTGCAGATCCCCCTTCGGGCGAGGTCAGCTCAAGAATTTGCCGAGCAAACCGAAGCCTTCGGCAACCTCGTCGGTCCCCTACTCAACGCCTAACCTTCACCGTCAAGAACAAAGGAACGTCAATGCCCAACCCGTTTAAGGACGAGACACAACTACTCATTGGAGGCCAGTGGCAAACCGCGTCCAGTGGCACCTACGAGATCATCAACCCCGCGACCGAAGAAGTCGTCGCACTTGCACCAAATGCGGATCGTGCTGACGGCATGGCGGCGGCAGCGGCGGCTCGCGCTGCCCAACCTGCATGGGAAGCCCTTGGCTACGAAGCCCGAGGCGCGTTGCTGGCAAAGGCGGCTGAAGCCATTCGAGCCCGCTCGAAGGAACTGCTTCCCCTCGTGATCGCCGAGACCGGCGCAACGGCGCGTGTTGGCTCGCAAATGCAAGTGCCGGTGACGGCCGACCGCTTCGAGCGCTACGCAAAGGATCCTCGAGCAGTGCTCCAAACACCACTGCTGCCATCGCCAACTGCCGCAACGGCACTCGCCCCTGGTGGCCTCATTGGTGGCATGGTCAACCGTCAGCCCGTTGGTGTGGCGGCATGCATCACGTCCTACAACTTCCCGCTCGTCAACATGGCTGGAAAGGTTGCTCCTGCGCTCGCCGCTGGAAACGCCGTCGTGATCAAGCCAGCACCTCAGGACCCACTTGCGGTCATTGAGCTGGTCCGTATTCTCGATGAGGTTGGCTTTCCACCTGGCGTCGTCAACTTGGTTGTTGGCCAAGGTGCCGACGCAGCCTCCGCGCTCGTTGATAGTGCTGATGTCGACATGGTCTCGTTCACTGGATCAACCGAGGTCGGCACTCGCATCATGGAGGCCTCCGGCAAGACCATGAAGCGCCTGCTCTTGGAACTTGGTGGCAAGGGTGCTGCCCTGGTTTTGGAGGATGCCGACGTGAAGGCGGCGGTTGGCTGTCTGCAGTCCGTCTGGGCATTCCACTCGGGTCAGATCTGCACCGCTCCAACGCGTGCCGTCGTCCATCGCAGTCTCGTCGAGCAGGTCATTGAAAGCCTCTCTGCCGTGGCACCGTTCTTGAAGGTTGGCGACCCAACATCAATGGAGACCATCGTCGGACCAGTGATTTCAGCTGCGCAACGTGACCGGATCGAGGCCCATATTCGCTCGGCTGCTCCTGAAGGTGGCGAAGTTGTCATTGGTGGCACCCGTCCTGACTTCGAACGAGGCTTCTACGTCAACCCGACCCTCATTGTTGGCTCCAATGACCTCACCGTTGCCCGTGAAGAAATCTTCGGACCGGTCATTACCCTCATCCCGTTTGATGATGAAGAAGAAGGCATTGCCATTGCCAATGACACGGAGTTCGGTCTCTATGACTACGTCTTCTCAAAGGACGGCGGAACGGCATTTCGCGTTGCCAAGCGCTTGAAGGCGGGACACGTTGGCATCAACACCGCTCAGCGAAACCACGATGCTCCCTTCGGTGGCTTCAAGATGTCCGGCGTTGGCCGTGATGGTGGCGACTATGGACTCTTGGCCTACAGCGAGCCGCAGTCCATCATCTGGAGCACGTGAGCACCATGGACTTTCCTTCAACGCCACTGCCGCAAGAAGGACTTTCCCGCGCGGAGGTCTTAGAGCAGCTTCGTGGCTTGAAGGAGCATGACCGTCAGTGGGAAGAGGGCAAAGTCTTCGGCCTGATCTACGACGCTGGTCCAGAGCACCATGAACTGCTTCGAGACGCGATGGCGTTGTTTGAAGCCGAAAACGGCCTCAATGTCTTGGCGTTTCCCTCAATTGGGCAAATGAGCCATGACCTTGTTCGCATCACGGCTTCGCTGCTTGGAAGCGATGATCCCCGTTCAGGCGGAGCAGTCACGGGCTTTCTCACTTCTGGTGGCACCGAAAGCTTGCTCCAAGCATCAAAGGTCGCCCGAGACCACGCTCGTGAGCGCGGGATTTCGAAGCCAACGATTGTCTGCGCGACGAGTGCCCATGCTGCGTTCACCAAGGCTGGCGAACTCTTTGACATTGAGATCATTCGCGTGCCCGTCGGTGTGGATTTTCGAGCCGATGTCGACGCGATGGCTGCAGCCATTGATGAGCGAACGGCCATGGTGGTGGCTTCGGCCATCTCCTATCCCCAGGGTGTCATTGACGATGTCACCGCTCTCGGAGCGTTGGCGCAAGAACGTGGCATCTTGTGCCACGTTGACTCCTGCATGGGTGGATTCTTTCTTCCGTTTCTCACCGAACTTGGTCACTGCGACGTGCCCTTTGATTTCCGAGTTCCGGGAGTGACGTCAATGTCTGCCGATCTCCATAAGTACGGCTACGCCTCCAAGGGCGCATCGGTCGTGCTCTATGCAACCTCGGAACTTGCTCGCCACCAGGTCTTTATGACCGAGGACTGGCTCGGGGGCTTCTACGCCTCAACCACGATGGCTGGTACGAAGCCCGCAGGGCCAATCGCCGCCGCTTGGGCATCACTCATGGCGCTTGGCCACGAGGGACTCCTTCGCTTGACGGCCGAGACCTACGAGGCCGCCCGGCAAATCATCGACGCCGTCATCGCCAATCCATTGCTCGAGGTTCGAGGAGAACCGGCGATGGCCGTCTTCGCGTTTGGCGCCAAGGATCCCGAAACCCTCGACATCTTTGCCGTCAGTGAAGTGTTGGCGAAGCGTGGATGGCATGTTGACCGACAGCGTCACCCCGATTCGCTGCATCTCACCGTTCATGCTGGTTCCGTCAAGGCCACTCCTGCGTTTCTTGCCGACCTCCAAGAAGCGGTTCGAGCCGTTGGCAACCAACGAACTGACGATCGATCGACCACCTACGCAACTGGAGTCTGAGCATGCCATCAGCCCGCTTCCACGAGATCGCGTCGTTGGTCAGGAATTGGGGCAGGTGGGGGGCGAACGATCAACTCGGCACGCTGAATTTGATTGATGCGGAAGCCCGACTCCGTGGAGTTTCGTCTGTCGCCACCGGCGAAACGTTGTCCCTTGGTCTCGCCCTCGGCAAAGCCGAAGGCATCCAGCCAGGTTTCATTGAAGGAAGAGTCGATCCCGATCGGACGATGATTGCCATCAATGGTCCCCTCTCACCAGATCCCGAGTGGATCTGCTCGAGCGAAGACGTCGTCACCATGGCGCTTCAGGCAGCGACCCATTGGGATGGCCTTGCCCACGTTTCCTACGACGGCAAGCTCTACAACGGCTACCCGGCGGATTCCATCACGAGTCTCGGCGCCTCCTCGCTCGGTATTGAACAGGTCACCTCGTTGCTCTCGAGAGGTGTTCTGCTCGATGTTCCTCGTGCACTCGGTCTCGACCGACTTCAACCGGGCTACGCCATCACGCCGAGTGACCTCGACCTTGCCTGCCAAATGGCCAAGGTCTCGGTTCTTTCGGGCGACATCGTGCTCGTGAGAACCGGGCAGCAAGGCTTCTTGACCCTTGACCCAGACAAGACCTACAACGCCCCGCTACCGACGAAAGACCTCATCGCCTATACGTTCCCTTCAGCTGGGCTCACCATTGAAACGGCGCTGTGGTTCCACGAACACGACGTTGCTGCGGTTGGAACCGACACCTTGGTTGGTGAGGTGTTCCCCGGTGAACGCGAAGAGGACTACTTGCCCGTTCACTTGCTCCACCTCGTTGAAATGGGAATGACCCAAGGTCAGAACTTCGTGCTCGACCGATTGGCGGCGGCTTGCGGCGAAGATGGCCGCTACACCTTCCTCCTCGACGCGTCACCACTTCCCTTCACGGGCGGCGTCGGGTCACCACTGAATCCAATTGCGCTTCGCTGAGCATGAGCACTCGGCTCTCTGCGCGTTGCGCTTGAGCCACCAAGAACCGCCATGCCCTCCCGGCAAGGCCGGACGCTGCAGCTTCTAGGCGGAAGCCTTAGCCTGGATTGCTTGCTCCATGCCGTCGAGGCCCTTCAAGATCGCCGCACGACCTGCTTCGTCGAGGACGGCATAGGCAGGAACCACCAAGAGGTCGGTCAGTTCATCCGCCTTGGCCAGTGCATCGATGTCGTGTTCGGTCACGGTTGGGACCTCATCAGCCGCCCAACCGAACATGCCCCACATTTCTGGGCGACGTGAGTAGTGGGCAACCTTCGGGTCAACCCCAGAAGCAACGAGCGCGACGAGGTGCGCGCAGCCTCGGTATTCACGGAGGATCGTGGTGAGCTGCATGGCTCTGGCCGGGAAGTCTTCGGCGAGGGGTTCAGCGGCGTAACCAGCGAAGAGTGGATAGCCAGCGGCATTCTCGCGGGCATAGTCAAGAATCTGCTCTGCGGCTGCACAGTAGGCGTCGAGGCCTTCAACATTGGCAAAGGTGTCCCTGGCAAAGGCGTGGGCTGCTTCCATGTGAGCACGGGCGGCGTCACGAGGACTGATCTTTGAGCGACCTTCATTCCAGAGGAATTCGACCACCGAAGGTTTGAAGTATCCAAAGGCCGACGCAACAACCGCAGGCTCGACATCACCGAGGACGCCACCTCGACCAACGCCATAGAAGGTGAAGGTGTCGAGACCAAGTGCCTCTCCTCGGGCGGTCGTCTCTGGAACGAAGTAGTACGCCCAACCAAGATCGTTGATCCGTGAGCTGGCATTTTCGAGAAATTGTGCAAGTGGCATAGCCCACATCCTGCCACTGTCATGAAGCGGTGTGTCGAGGAGGGGCGCAGAACCGCACCGGAAGTACCATTGAGCCGTGGTCACCAATGAGCAACTTGCGCTCACCCCCTCGCAACATGCCCGAAGGCAGCGCGTGCTCGATGCTGCCATGCAACTTGCCGCAACTGGTGGCTACGACGCTGTCCAGATGCGAGATGTCGCAGCGACCGCTGACGTTGCCATGGGGACCGTGTACCGCTACTTCACGTCCAAAGATCATCTCTTGGCAGCCGCGATGGTCTACTGGGTTGACCAGCTCTACGCGCAACTCGGCAATCACCCTCCAAAGGGATCCTCACCAGCCGAACGAGTGCTTGAAGTCCTCGATCGAGCCCTTCGGTCCATGAACCGTGTGCCCCTTCTTGGAGCGGCCCTGTTCACCTCCATCAACTCGGCCGATCCAGCCAGCATTGAAGCGCAGCAACAAGTAACCGCAGCGCTCGATGCCATTGTCCTCCAGGCCATTGGCACGACCCCGCCGATTGATGCCCAGGATCGGAGTCGAATGATTGGGCACATTTGGTACTCCGCCATGGTTGGCTGGGTCGCTGGTTGGTCACCAATCGAGCGCATTTATCGCGAACTTGAAATCGCCGTTGATCTTCTCCTTCCAACATCCTGAGAAGACTTCGCAAGCGTTCAGCCCTTGCCACGTGTTTCAGGGTTGTTACAAGTAGGTTGCGAGAGCGGTTCAAACACTCAGGGGGGTGGTGAGATGGTCAAGAACGATGGAATACCGGTCCCGAGTCACGGACCCGTCTTGCCGATCGACCAGTGGCGTCACCGCCCTGAAATCGAGATGGAAGAGTTTGAACTCGTCCTTGATGACCATGTCGTTCGGTACTCGGTCTCGTCCAATCACCAAGCCCATGGCCCAGAAGGTCCCGGGTCGCAACCAATCTGGGCCATCAACCTTCACGGCTACTTGGCCGGCGGCGAGATGTACGCACGCGAGAGTTGCACCTTGGCGCACCGACTGGGCTGGAGGGTTGTCAACCCTTCCCTTGCCGGTTTCGGTGGTTCTGATCCTCTTGACTGGCAGCACCTCTCCATCAAGACCATGGCAGAGCAAGTCGAAGCACTCCGGAACCACTTGGAACTTGGGCCGGTCGTCGTGCTCGGCCACTCAATGGGTGCGGCAGTCGCTGTTGAATACGCGACGAACTTTCCGAGCTCAACGGTTGCTGTCGTCTACCGAGACGGCATCGCCACCCCATCATGGCAACGTCGTGACGGCGTCATCCCTCGATTTGTTAGTCGGCTCATGCCAGACCTTGCTCCGGTGGCCGACATGGCGGCAGCGGTCGTCTTGGACCTCCCCGACCTCATGGTTGGACGGCTCATCGCAACGTTGCGTTCAGTGCTTCCCGACGTTCGAAGGAATCTGAAGACCATCGCGCACGCCGTGCCGCTTGGTTCAATGTTGTTAGAAGTTGACCAACGCGATGAAGTGGTCGCACTAAAAGACTCTGGAATTCCGCTCCTTGCCGAGTGGGGTTGCTTTGATCACTTGACTGACGCGACAACGGCAGAGGAATTTGCCGAACTGTCTGGAAGCCCCGTGCAGTGGGTTCCCGGTGGACACTCGTGGATGCTCGCTCGCCCAGGTGGCCAAGCCGACCTCCTCCAGCACACCTCTGCAGGAATGGCCTTCATGGAGTTGCTCGAACGTCGGAATACGAAGCTTCGGCGCAGGCACCGCCGCCCGGTCAAGCAAGCTTCCTAATCCTCGAAACTCTCCGCGGGGAGTTCGAGGACAAATCGAGCACCAGCAGTGCTTTCGCCTAAAGAAATCGTCCCTTCGTGGAGCGTGACGATCTGCGCCACAATCGCCAGACCGAGTCCGGTTCCTCCAGTTCCACGCACACGCGAACTGTCTGCTCGGCTGAAGCGATCAAAGAGCGTCGGACGAAGCGCTTCTGGCACGCCAGGACCGTCATCGGCAATCACGACCTGCGCGGACGTTGCGCCTTGGCGCACTTCGAAGGTGACCGTTGACGTCGCATACCGCTCGGCGTTGTCGACCAAATTTCGAATGGCTCGTCGAAGGAGTTCTCGGTCACCGCTAACGCGTGCCGGGCCAACCTTGACCGTGACGACGTTGACTCGGCCAACTGAACGCAGTCGTTCAGCCTCTGCCAGCATCAGATCGTCGAGGTCCACTTCTCGCCGATCAAGGACAATCGCACGCTCGTCGGACTTTGCCAACATCAACAGGTCATCAACGAGACGATCGAGCCGACCACTCTCGTCGGCAACAATTCGAACCATGGCGTTGTAGTCAGTCGTCTCCGGCCGGTGCTGGGCCAACTCGACTTGGGCAACAATCGACGCAAGCGGGCTTCGGAGCTCATGGCTCGCATCGGCAACAAATTGCCGCTGTCGAATCGTCGCAGTCTCGAGCCGGTCGAGCATCGCGTTCATGGTTGACGCCAGACGAACAATCTCATCGTCACCCTTTGGCAACGGCACCCGGAGGCCAGTACTGGCAGTTGAAATCTCGGCTACCTCACGTCGGATTGCCTCAACGGGTCGAAGTGACCGTCCAACGACCCACCACGAAATGAGTGCAGTGAGGATTGCCACCGTCGGCAGGGCGAGGACGGAGAGTTCAATGACGAGCAGTCGCGTGGCGCTGTTTGCCTGAGCGGTCGAGGCACCGGCGTAGACGACGACTGCTCCGAACCTGCTTGATGCAACGGTCGTTGCATAGGCGAGATCGAGTGGGTACTGGCTCGTGAACGCCGGGTTGAGGGGCGCTGGCACGGTTGCATGCGACGTCGGAACGAGCAACGACATTCTGGGAAGACCGGAGATCGCTCCTGAGGAGTAGAGGAAGTCGCCACCATTGACGGCGACGACTTGGACGACGGTCCCATTTGGCGCAGCTGACTCGCCAGGCACAAAACCAACAGCGAGCCCCGATGCCGTGAGGTCGACTTCACGCCGAACCGCTTGATCGACAGAGTTAATGAGTGCTCGATGGAGCAGCACGACGAGCACTGAGCCAACCACAATGAGGGCGAGCGTCGAAATCGAGGTCGCTGCTGCGGCGACTTTGAATCGAACCGATCCTCGTCGGTTCTTCGGACCCGACGACGGCATTGATGCTTACTTCGCCTCGGCAGCTAGCCGGTAACCAATGCCTCGAACCGTCTCAACCGTCACACGGTCAAAGGGTCGGTCAATCTTGCGGCGAAGGTAGCCAATGTAAACCTCGACAATGTTGAGGTCTCCGTCAAATTCAGATCCCCAGACGTGGTCAATGATTTCCTGCTTGGTGACGGCGGCACCGCCGGCTGCCATCAAGTACTCGAGAAGGCTGAACTCACGAGGGGTCAGTTCAATCTCAACGTCACCACGTCGGCAGCGGTGCTCTTCTGGATCAATGATGAGGTCGCCAAGCTGCAAGACGGGTCCGCGAATACCGCTTCTGCGACGGAGAAGTGCCTGGATGCGGGCAACGAGCACCACGCTCGAGAAGGGCTTGCGGAGAAAGTCATCGGCACCGGTGTCGAGGGCTTCCGCCTCGTCATACTCACCATCTTTTGCCGTGAGCATGAGGATCGGCGTCGCGACGCCAGCAGCTCGAAGCTTGGAACAGATGGTGTAACCATTCATTCCCGGCAACATGATGTCGAGCACGATGACGTCATACTGACCGCTCTTTCCGCGCTCGAACCCAACGGACCCATTGGATTCATGGTCGACGGTGAAGCCGTTCTCAGACAAGAGCTCGACGACCGACGCAGCAAGATTCAGTTCATCTTCTACAAGCAAGAGGTGCATGTCGATAGTCTCCCACCTTCAGCCGATTCGTGGTCAGACCTTGACGTAAAGCGCACCGTTCACGACGGTGACAGGGTAGACGCCAAGTCCCGAAACCGCCGGGCCAACTTCAACCGCTCCCGTTGATGGATTGAACTGCGAGCCATGGCACGGACAAACGAGCAGATCTTGACTCGCCACAAACGAGACCGGACATCCCTGATGTGGACAGGCAGCGTCATACGCGGCGAAGGTGCCGGCAACGGGCTGCAGGACAATCCCTTGATTGCCATTCGGGAGGTTGAATGACGCAGAACCTCCAACCGGAACTTGGCTTGCGAGACCAATCCGAGTGCCATTGGCATTGTGCCCACCAGGAGACAATGTGACCGAGGTGGTCGTTGTCCCTGGAGTTCCCGACCGACCCACGCCCGCGGTGACCGCCGCAGTGACGCCAGCAGCAACCGCGGTAACGGCTGCGACGCCGCTGCCAAGGATGACCTTTCGACGGTCTTCCCCGTTGACATACCTCCGGGCCAGCACCGAAGCGTGCTCATCAATCAAGAATGGGCATCCAGCTGGGGCGCAGGCTTCGTTCGTCGCCGCGCACATCCCGGGTTGGCCGGCCTTGCCACATACCGACCGGATTGTTCCGAAACTCACGGGCACGAACGTTGGATCACCGGCGCCTTCAGCGGCCGCCGCTCTTCGAGAAATCAGTGCGTCAAGCGACAGCACCGGAGTCCCCGCAATGACGAATGGGATGAAGGCGAATGCGAAGGCAATGTCAGAGCCCAAGTAGTACGGGTTGGTGTGGAAGCTGACCGCCAAGAAGAGCGAGAGGGCAATCGTCATTCCGCCAATTGCGGCAATGCGGCCCCAGAGACCGAGGAGGAAGCCAATACCGACGGCTAATTCTCCGAGGGCCATCCCCCAACCAGCAATGGTGGACTTATCAATGAGGTGGCTGAGCAGGAAGGCAATTGGCGAGTGTCGATCTGCTTGCAGCATCTGTGCGTAGATCCCGCCGCTGCTTGATTTGTCGAAGAACGCTGGGTTCGCAATTTTCTGAAGTGCGGCGAAGGTGAACGTCACCCCAAGAAAGAGCCGCAACGGGAGCAGGGCCCAACCCGCCATGGCCCAACCCTTGGGCACCAACGGCAACATCGCTTTCTTCGCTTGTGGTGCAACCTTCTTCACGGGACGGGTTCGCAGTGCCATAGATCCATCTTCCCAGATGCGCACAGGCTGTGGTGCGTCTCTGCAAGGCTGAAGCAATGCTCAATTGGCTGCTCAACCAGCTCTCACAGGTTCCTTCGATCCTTGTCTACGTCGTCGTCGGTGGGCTGGTCTTCGCCGAAGCGGCACTGCTCATTGGCTTTGTTCTCCCAGCCGAATTGGCGGTCATTGCGGGTGGCGTCTTGGCGCATGGAACCACGAAGGTGCACTCGTCAGTCGATCTCTTTGTGCTCATGGCCGTTGTCGTCTCGATGGCGATCGTTGGCGACTCGACCGGTTACGCCATTGGTCACCACTACGGCGAACGAATCCTGAACCTTCCGCTGCTGAGAACCCGCAGGGGACTGCTTGATTGGGTGCTGACGTTCTTGAGAACCAAGGGCGCTTGGGCGGTCTTCCTCGGTCGATTCACTGCGTTTCTTCGAGCGATGGTTCCCGGACTCTCGGGTATCTCTCGGATGCACTACCGAACGTTCTTGGTGGCAAATGCAGCTGGAGGCCTCGTTTGGGGAGCTGGCTTCACCTATCTCGGCTACTTGGCCGGCAATGCCTACCAGCGAGTCGAGCAGTACTCAAGCATTGTTGGCTACGTGATTCTTGGCCTCGTGGTTGTCGGCGGCATCTCCGTCCACACGATCACCAAGAGGAAAGAAGCAGCCATCGAGGCGGCATTCGAAGAACGTGAGGCAATGGCTGCTGCCCACGAGGCCGCTGAAGAATTCGGTGCTGTGACTGACGACTAGGAGCTCGCGCGGACTCGTGCGGCAAATGCACGAAATGCTCCTGCTGCATCCTCGCCACCAGCATTGGTTTGGAGCCAGGTCACCCCGCGCCGACCTCTCGCCCGATCGAGGCCAAACAGACCAGTGCGTCGAGAGTGGGTTCCCATTCGGTAGCTATCGACGAGGCCGTCGTAGGTGTAGCGAAGTGGTCCTTCAATTTCCAAGAGTTCCTGACCGCGTTGCTCGAAGAACTCGTGAATTCCACCTTCACTATCAGCCGAGACAACGCCATTCTTGGCCACTCGGCAGAAGCCATCAACGAATGAGGGGCTCGCACCAGCAATGCTGCCGAGCGGCGCCAGGCCACGTAGGTCAGTCGGTTGTAGTTGCACCATGGAGACGTTCCGACGAGTGTTCGCTCCCCCAATTGAAAGGTTGAGCTGCCACATGTTGGTCGAAACCTCTGAGATTCCCGCGCGCTCTCGAAGTTCCATGGCAGTTTGAAGGAATCGACCTGGCACTGGTCGTTGGAGGAACCGCTGGACATCTCCTCGAGCCCATGCTGGACCTGAGGCAAGGCCAAGTGGATGAAGGGCCGCAATGATCTCGTTCACGACGGACTTCTGAGAAAGCTCACGACCACGAGTCACTATTTCGTTGATTTCGTCGATCGTGGAACCTTCGCGAGCGTGCTCAAGAACCGCAACGATGGCACCCGAGAGGTCATACGGCCCCTTGCTCAGTTCAAGTCCCAGAGGAAAACCTCCCTGTCCTTTGAGCCATGCCCCGAGTTGAAGGTGAGCGGTGAGTTGGTTGTCGAGCACACAGAGCGCATCATCGAGCGCACCTCGCCGGAATGGCGGCGCTTCACCGGACAACCACCCAGCGAGTGCAGTGCGAACTGGGTCAGCAATCGAGACAAATCTCGCAGCCGTCGGCCCAATGGCCCCAATGACTGCTTCTGCGTAGTTGCAGAACGTCTCAGGAGAGCCTGGCATCAACCAGAACTCCTCTCCAGCCCACGCAGGCGTGGAGTCGGCAACGAGACGAACGACAGGCTCAATGTTGTTCGTCTGAAGTTGACCAAGAAACGTCACACTCCGCTCGATCTCCTTCTCATCAACTTCACCACGAGACGGAGCAATGCGAGCCCACTCGAGCCCAGTCACCACGTGGTCAACACCGAGCGACACTGCCGCTTCGATGCCACGTTCGGGAAACGCCAACAGGTCAGCTGCAAGTCCGCTCGCTTCAACGAGCCCCATCTGTTCGGCGCCTGCCCAGTTGTTGGTTCGTTCGCCCGGACCATTCATCTGCCCGTCGTGACCAAATCCGCCGAGGACGACGCCAATTGATCGGGTCGGACGAGGAGTTGTTGGCCCTTGCACGCTGTAGAGCATTGCACGCTCTCTCCTTGCGCCGCCCTGCGATAGCGTCAGTCCCGCAACGGCACAGGTGCAGAACCTGACCGAATCACTGAGGAGATCCCATGGCAGATGAAGTCCTTCGCGAGCGACGCGGTCACATTGACGTTCTCACCATCAACCGTCCAGAAGCACGCAATGCAATGAACCGAGCTGCAGCGATCGCGCTCTCCGGATTTCTCGATGAGGCAGAGGCCGACGACAATGTGTGGGTCGTCGTGCTCACCGGTGCCGAAGACAAGGCATTCTCCGCAGGAATGGACTTGAAGGCTTTTGCGACGGGCGAGTTCCCGATTACCGACAAGGGCTTCGGTGGTCTCACCCAGCGGACCTTCTCGAAGCCGCTCATCGCCGCCGTCAACGGCTCTGCCCTTGCTGGTGGATTTGAAATGATGCTCTCGTGCGACATGGTGATCGCCGCCGATCACGCCAAGTTCGGCATCCCAGAAGCGAAGCGTGGACTCATTGCTGGAGCGGGTGGTCTCATTCGTCTTCCAAAGCGTGTGCCAATTGCCATTGCGCTTGAGATGGCATTGACCGGTGACCCCATTGATGCGAATCGTGCGGCCGAACTCGGCCTCGTGAACAAGGTCGTTCCGGGAAGTGAAGTGCTCGCCGCTGCTATCGCGCTTGCAGAGACCATTGCTGCCAATGCTCCTCTCGCAGTTCGCAGGTCCAAGGAGATCATGGTGAAGGCTGCCGACCAATCAGAAGCAGAGTCTTGGGCCGTCAACAATGCTGCGTTCGCAGAGATTGGCGCATCGTCCGACGCCATGGAAGGCGCCATTGCCTTCGCTGAGAAGCGCACGCCAAACTGGCAGGGCAAGTAAGCATGCTCAGTGCCGCGCCTCACCTGACCTCGGCACTCGATGGGATCCGTCTCACGCTGCATGTACTCGCTGCAACGGTTTGGGTCGGCGGGCAAATCACGATGCTCGGACTCGTCGGCCCATCACGGGCGCTCGGTGAAGCTGCCCCACGAACCTTGGCCCGCGCCTTTAACCGACTTGCTTGGCCCGCCTATGGACTGCTGTTCATAACTGGTATCTGGAATATTCAGGCGGTTGGCAAGGGAGGATCAACGTGGAACATGGTGCTCGGCATCAAGATGACGTTCTTCCTTCTTGCGGGACTCGGCGCCTACCTCCACACCAAGGCAACCTCAAAGGCGCAACTCGCCATCTGGGGATCGGTTGGTGGCGTGGCTTCGGTCATTGCCCTAAGCCTTGGGGTCTTTCTGGCCGGCTGAGCCATCCGCCCACGCGCGGCTGAAACTTGGAAGTACGCTGCAAGCAAGAGCCTCACGGCTTAACTACCGAAGGAGCCAACATGGTCGCAACAATCTTCTCTCCTGAAATCCTCGGCATTCTCATCGTTGTCGTTGCGCTGCTCGTTGGAGCAAAGCGAATCCCTCAGATGGCTCGGTCGCTTGGATCCGCCAAGAGCGAGTTTGAAAAGGGCATCAAAGAAGGCGAAGCAGGAACAACCGGGGAAGCAAAAGAGACCCCGACCGAGACGCCGAAGGATTAGTTGCACGCTGCGATCCAACGGGTCGCAGGCATCTTCAACCCTCGTCTCCTCGCCTTCTGCTCAACTACCGGAGTGTCCTTGGCGGAGACTATGATTCGAAGCGTGAACGACCGCTCGAACTCATTCGATTCTGGGATCGTGCACAGCCGCACAAGCGCATCATCCCGCAAGGGACTGAAGTGGCTTGCCTTGGTTGTTGCACCCATCCTCTTGTCAGGCTGTCAACTTCCAGGCTTCGGTATTACCCCTGGGGTGACCACGTCATCGCACAAGGTGTACAAGCTTTGGCAAGGCTTTATGGTCACGGGACTGATCGTCGGAGGCTTCACCTTCCTCTTGATCATCTTCGCTGCCATCCGCTATCGGAAGCGGAACGACGAGATTCCACGTCAGACGCAGTACAACACGCTCGTTGAGGTTCTGTACACGGTGATCCCGACGCTCATTGTCGCTGCACTCTTCTATTTCACGATCGTGGTGGAAAATCCTGAAGTAGCCCTCTCGACCAACCCACAGGCAACGGTGAAGGTTGTTGCCTTCCAGTGGGGTTGGAGATTCTCGTACCCAGGCAACCCGAAGGTCAACGTTGTTGGTCAGACGACGCAGAACCCAGAGTTGGTCATGCCAGTGGATGAAACAACACGTGTCATCCTCACGTCGCTCGACGTCGTACACGGCTTCTACATCAAGGACTTCAACTTCTCGCAATACGCCCTGCCTGGCGTGACCAACCGCTTTGACTTCCATGTCACGAAGGCGGGCGAATTCCAAACGCAATGCACCCAAATCTGTGGGCTCTATCACTCACTCATGTACTTCAAGGTCAAGACCATTCCTGCTGCTCAGTACCACCAGTGCTTGACCTCGGCGACGAGTGGCGACTCCTTTGTTGCCTGTGCCAATGGCACCTCTTCGCTCAAAGCAACAATCCGTCCAACCGCCACGCAAGGAGCCCCGGTTCACCATGGTTGATACCCTCGAGCGCACTACGGCCCACGAAGATGACCATGGACATGGTGGTCATGAAGAGCACCATGGTCCCGGCGGCCTGCTCAATTGGCTGACGACGACTGACCACAAGGTCATTGGCATGAACTACACCGTCACGTCGGTCGTCATGCTGTTGATTGGTGGCGCCTTTGCCATGCTGATCCGAGCGCAGCTCACCGTGCCAGATGGCGCAGTGGTGTCGCTGTCGAAGTACAACGAACTTTTCACCATGCACGGCTCCGTCATGATCTACCTGTTTGCCGGACCATTTGCCTTCGGTGGACTTGCCAACTACATGGTGCCGATTCAAATTGGTGCACCGGACATGGCGTTCCCTCGCCTCAATGCGTTCAGTTACTGGCTGTATCTCACCGGATCCATCACGATGCTCCTCGGGTTTCTCACCGCGAGTGGCGCCGCCAACTTCGGTTGGGTTGGTTATGCACCGCTTTCCAATGCCATCAACTCCCCCGGAGCTGGAGCAGACCTTTGGATTGGGGCGCTGATCCTCACTGGTTTCTCGGCGATCTTTACCGGTGTCAACCTCGTCGCCACGATCTTCTACTTGCGTGCGCCGGGAATGACCATGTTCCGGATGCCAATCTTCACGTGGAACATGCTCGTGACCGGCATCTTGATCCTCCTCGCGTTCCCAGTCCTCACCGCTGGTCTCGTGATGCTCTACGCAGACCGTCACTTCGGCACGCACATCTACGATGCCAATGGTGGTGGCTCACCGGTGCTCTGGCAGCACATCTTCTGGTTCTGGGGCCACCCTGAGGTGTACATCCTCGCCCTGCCGTTCTTCGGAATGGTGACGGAGATCATCCCGGTCTTCTCACGGAAGCCGCTATTTGGCTACAAGGGAATGGTGTTTGCCACGATCTCCATTGCGGCACTCTCAACGGGCGTGTGGGCTCACCACATGTTCACGACGGGCGTCGTGCTGCTCCCCTTCTTCTCCTTCATGACCTACTTGATTTCCATCCCTACGGGAATGAAATTCTTCAACTGGATTGGATCCATGTGGGGAGGCCAAGTTCGTTACACGGCAGCAATGCTCTTCGCCATTGGTTTCCTCTTGACCTTCCTCGTTGGAGGAATCACCGGCATCCTGCTTGCGTCACCTCCGCTTGATTTCTTTACCCACGACACCTACTTCGTGGTGGCTCACTTCCACTCCGTGGTGATGGCCCTCGTGCTCGGCGCCATGGCGGGTATCTACTACTGGTATCCAAAGATGACGGGACGATTCCTCAACGAACGTCTTGGAAAGCTCCAGTTCTGGCTGCTCTTCCTTGGCTCGATGGTGTTCGTCATGCCGGGCTATGTCCTCGGGCTCCAGGGAATGCCCCGACGCATGGCCGTCTACATCATTGACCCGACCTGGCAGAACCTCAACATCGTGAGTTCCATTGGTGGGTTCATGATTGGTATCTCTACGTTGATTTTCGCGGTGAACGTGATTTCGACCATCAAGGCACCAAAGACCGCAGGTCCAAACCCTTGGGATGCGCACACGCTCGAGTGGTTTACGACGTCGCCGCCGCCGCACCACAACTTCTATTCACTGCCCAATATCAAGTCTGAGCGCCCGACGTGGGACTACTTCCACCCAGACGCTCCGGCCTTGGTGCACGATGACCACGACCCGAGCCACGTGCCCGGCGGAGCGAAGGTGGATGCGAAGTGAAGGCTGAAGCACGACTCTTAATTTTCCTTGGTGTCTTCATTGGCATTATGGGAATCGTCTACGGCATCTGGTCTAAGGAGTGGGGCGGGACCGCCATGCTCATCGGGACGTGCATCCTTGGCATCTTCCCTGGCCTCTACTACCGCTGGTGGTCGAAGCGGATGGGTGAGCGCCCTGAGGACCGTGATGCCACCGTGGAGGAGGGCGCCGGTCGCATCGACACCTTCCCGGGCTCGTCGATTTGGCCATTCACCCTCGGCATGGGCTGTTGGCTCCTCGTGCTTTCGCTCGTGTTTGGAACCTGGTTCGCCGTCATTGGACTCCCCGTTGTAATGTTCGCCCTCGCTGGCGGAACCGCCGAGAGCCGTCGAGGCGGAGACCCAGTCGGTCACTGAAGTCCTTCCATCGCCTCAACATGATGGTTGGAGCAGCCTCTGATTGGTCAGCCCATTCTGGAAGCTTTCACTGACGTTGTCTGCACATTCGCTTACGGCAACCCACGTCTCTCCCACTCAGCGCCGCAACTGCGACAGTGACAGGGCTCAGACGAGGGATCAACGCCAATTGGGATAACGCAACCGCCATTCTCATAGCGATTACCTGGGGCATAGACCCCTCTTCCCTCATCAGGGGCGAACCATTCGTAAAAGCTGTCGTCCAACTCGACGTCTCCCATTGCAACGTGAATGCCGGGCGCCTCGGGAAAGGCCTCGGCAGTTAGGACGAGAGAGCGATCTTCATAGGCCTGCATGTAACTTTCAAACAATGGGGTTGGCATCCCCCAGTTGACGACATCGACATCGATCGACTCGCAGGCTGGACACTGATGTGCACTAGCAAACGTTCGTTCCATACTCACGCTCCTGTTCTCGAGCCGATTTCAACAGGTTGCAGACGGACCAAATCACCGAGCTGCCTACAAACAACTTAGAAGTTGGCTGTCGCACGAAAGAGTGGGTCGTGCTGGCGCGAGCGATCGGTACGAGCGATTGTTACCTCAGACACCCAAAATCAGGAGCGGCGTCAAACACTGCAGGTCTGGCGAAGCACATTCACCGTCGAGCCTGAACCGAAGGTCGGCAAGCAAGTGACCTGATGGCGTGCGACAACCGTGAAGAAGTCTCGAGTCCAGCCATTCAAGAACACCGTCGGTGCGTGCCACTGGCCTGGGACGCGTTCAACGAGCGTCCCGCCAGGATGGGCAGCCGTGTCAAGCATCACCCAGTAGGGATTGATGTCAGTTTCCATCGCGGTCACGGCTCCACCTGCAACCATCGCTCGAGCAAGCGTTGCAGCCGTCGCGTGCATGGAGTCGGCGACCAACACATTTCCTAGAGCGTCGACACCGAGGGCTGACCTCGCAACCACTGGAGAACTCCCGAGTGTGGTTCCCCAGTTCGCCGAATTCGCCGCTTCAGGATTTACTTGGCCATGCTCAACCAACAGCAGTGGGAGATTCTGTCGGACAGAGACCACTTGCTTTTGCGCATTCGGCACCGAGACGCCCCAGCGGCCTACTTCGGTACTTCCGTCCGAAAACAGGACGGCCGAGGCAGCTCCGGAAACGAGTGGGTGGATTGAGACGCCTCGAACGAGGAATCCTCCCAAGTCAGCTGGGTGTTTGAAGCCTCCGTTAAACACGCCAACGAGGAGTGGGCGCTCAACTGTCGAGACGGAGTTTCCAGAGCCGGCTGGGACTTGTCCAGGCCGGGTAACGGGATCTTCCGAACCAACATGGAGATTGAGCCCCGTCATTCCATTGCGGAACCTACTGACCGAGAACTGGAGGCCACCAACATCGACCGTCTTGTGATCAGCGAGAACTCCCACACTTCCCGCAGACGCCACATCCCAGCCCACCTCTGGCAACGAAGGCGCAATGGTCGGAACCTTCGGCACGCTTAAGGAAGCGGCGTGGGTGAATGCCTCGGTCGTTCCGAAAAGTGAGCAACCACCGAGCAGCAGTGCTGCGACGACAATCCCGGCGGTCCCTCTGAGGGACCGAAGAACAGACGTACTAACGACTGGCCGTCCTGACACCTTCATCGACTTCTGCATCGACAAGTTCCGCTTCGTCACTCTCGGGTGCTGGCCCCTCGACAATGAACGTCGGAACTGGCGTTGCATCGAGTTCAACGTGAGCGTCACCAGGGCGAGGAGCCGAAGGAGTTGCCACGTACTCGCCCTCTTCAGTTCGAGTAACGACGTTCGCAATCTTGCGCTTACCCATGATGGATCCACCTGCCTGAAGCTCCACACAGATGAAGTAGGCAACTGGATACGCAATGATCGGCACAGCGAACGTGAGCACTCGCATGATGATCAAGACCGTGTTGAGGCTGACGTGGAAGAAGTTCGCGAGAACGTCGGTCGATGATGCAATGAAGAGGATCGCGAGCAGCGAGAAGAACGCCACACCAAATGCCGTGCGGTGCGGAACGTCTCGTGGTCGATCAAGCAGGTGGTGGATTTCCTTGTCCTTGGTGAACTTCTGCTCAATCCAAGGCCACGCCATCGCGATATTGAAGACAATGCCTGGGAAGATCACCGCAGGGATCGTGACTTCAAGTGGGATGGTGTGCCCCCACGCATTCCACTGCCACGCAGGGAAAATTCTGAGGAGGCCATCGAGGAAGCCCATGTACCAGTCAGGCTGAACGGCGTAGGAGATCTGAGCGGCGTAGTACTGACCAAACTGCCAAACCGGGTTGATCTGTGCCAGGGCACCGAGGAGCGCCGTCACACCGAGGGTCATGAACAAGAACCCTTGGGTCTTGAAGATGAAGACGGGGAACATTGGCGAACCAACGACGTTGCCTTCGGTCCTGCCCTTGCCAGGGAACTGCGTGTGCTTCTGGCGAACGAGAAGGCCAAGGTGCGCACCAACGAGCGCCAGGATGATTCCAGGCACGAGCAGCACGTGGATGATGAAGAAGCGTGCGATGACAATGTCACCCGGGAATGTTCCGCCGAAGGCGAAGAAGCTGATGTAGGAACCAAGGACCGGAACCGACAACATGATCGAGTCAGCAATACGAAGTCCCGTGCCGGACACGAGGTCGTCTGGCAACGAGTAGCCAAGGAATCCGTTGGTGATGGCCAGGATCAGGAGGGTTGAACCAACGAGCCAGTTGGCTTCACGTGGCTTCCTGAACGCTCCGGTGAAGAACACTCGAGCCATGTGCACGACGATTGCGCCGACAAAGATGTCACACGCCCAGTGGTGCATTTGGCGCATGAGCAGTCCACACCGAACGTTGAACGACATGTTCACCGTCGAATAGAAGGCCTCAGAAACCGTGTCACCACGAAGTGGCTTGTACGGGAAGTTCATTGGAACCTTCATGAGATGCTGCGAAGGAACAAAGTACAGGGTCAGAAAGACACCCGTGAGCAACAGGACCACGAAGGAGTAGAGGGCAATCTCTCCGAGCATGAACGACCAGTGGTCAGGGAAAATCTTGTCCATGAAGGTGCGGCCGCCCTTGGCGATACCAAGACGCTCGTCAAGTGCCTCAACCGTCGAGCCAACGATGCCGTAAGGGCCCTGAGCCTGCTTCTTCTGACGCTTCGTGCGAGGTGCTGCAGTTGCGGTCATGGACGCTCCCAGTAGCCAGGTCCGACAGGTTCGTTGTAGCCAGCTGACGCAATGAGGTGCCCATCGCTATCAACGGAAAGCGGCAGCTGCGGCAGCGGTCTCGGTGCGGGTCCGAAGGTTGGGATTGCACCCTTTCGAACGTTGAACATTGATTGGTGGCAAGGACACACCAATGCTTCTAACTGCTGTTCATAGAGACCAACAGGACAACCAAGGTGCGTGCAGAGCTTTGAGTACGCGACATAGCCGTGCGGTGCCCAGCCCTCTCGGCCCTTCATGGTTGTGAAGTCCGCGGAGTCAATACGAATGAGGAAGGTTTGGTCAATGGCCTGACCTTCGTCGGTGTTCTGGAGGCCCTCTGGGAAGACTGTGGCAAAGCCACCAACCGTGATGTCATCAACGTGGATCTTGCGACCATTGATGTCAACCAGATTCATGCCCTTCTTCCAATTGGTCTTGGCAAGGGCGTCGCCTGGAAGTGGTCCAAGGGATCGAACGAGCGGGAACAGGGCAACGATAGAGAACACGCCGAGACTTCCACCAAGAAGCGTGCCAAGAACACTGCGGCGCTTGATCTCGCCAGCACCACGCTCCATCAAGGCTGCAGAGAATGCCGATCGCTCTTGTTCGGTTGAGGCGAGGGTGTGACGCTCTTCAACAAATGGGCCACGTGGGAGGAGGTACTTACCCCATGCAATGAAGCCTGCACCCATGGCAACGAGGCCAGCGCCAAGCAGCGTGCCGTAGAGCCAGAACGTTCCGTCCTGCCAGTAGGCCACACCAAATCCGGCGAAGAAGGCGATTCCGAGGAGGAAGAGCAAACCAATCCAACGCTCCATGCTGACGACGTCTTTCGCCAGTGGTTGCATCTGTGGCGCGTCGGCGGTAACCGTCGTGATGTCTGCTGGTTCGTGGTGACTGGTCACTGGCGCTCTCCAACCCAGAAGGAAACAAGCATGAGGATTCCCACGCCTAAGGCAAGCCCAATGAAGCCTTCAGCGACTGGTCCAAGACCACCCATGCCGACACCACCGATGTCGGTTGGCTTCGCAATGGACTCCGTCACGTAGGCGGCAATGTCGCGAACTTGTTGATCGGTGAGGTTGCCGCTGAATACCGGCATGTTGCCAGGACCAACCCGCATTGCCTCGGCAACTTGGGTCACCGTAGCAACGTGGAGTGAGGGAGCGTAGGTGTTGCTCGCCAAGGCATCTCCACCGCCGGTAATGGTGTGACACGCTGCACAGTTGAGCGCAAAGAGAGTCTGCCCGCTGGTGAGGTTTGCACCCTTGACGTTGACCTCAGGGGTACCAGGGACTGCCGGTCCGAGCGAATCAATGTAGGCAGCAATGGCGTTGGCCTGTGAGTCCGTCAGGCGAGGTGGCTTCCTCGAAGCTTGGATTTCCTTCGGGTCAGCTGCAGGCATGCGTCCAGTGGTGATCCAGAAATTGATCGTTGCGGGTCCAAGGTTTCCAAGATCCGGGAAGGCTCCACTCGTACCCTTTGGCAAGACGCCATCGGCATTCACACCGTGACAGGACGCACAGTTCTGTTGGTACAACTTCTCACCCAGTGGAACCAAGTTCTCGGAGGGGTAGGTGTACAGAATGGCATTGTTGCCATAGGCCACCAACTTCCCCGCCGCGTTGTAGCACTGGACGGAAGAGTACGGCGTTCCGGAGTTCTTGCGCTTGGTGGTGGCGTCTTCGCCGATGAGCGAGGCAGGAACACCGTAGGGAGGGTCGTAGGTGGCCGTCGTGCCAGCAGGGCACTTCACCGTCGAGGTCGCTGCAATGGAGTGGTGCAAGGTGGTTGCACCGGCTGCGAACGGCGTGGCAAGCAACGCGAGTGCCCCAACTCCAACTGCTCCGAGGCCCGCGCGAGCCACCAATTTCGAGATGTTTCCGAGCATTCTCACCATCACTTGAGGAGGAACAAGCAGGAGTACAGGCCAATCCAGACAACATCGACAAAGTGCCAGTAGTAACTCACGCCCTGGAATGCAGCGAGTTCACCGGGGTCACCTTCGGTCTTTCCACGCATACGGCCAAGCAGGAAGACCATCGCCACAATGCCGAGCATGACGTGAAGACCGTGGAGACCCGTCGTGATGTAGAAAACCGAGCCAAACGAGTTGGTGTACCAACGAGTCTCGAGGTTGATCCACTCGTAGACCTGGTTACCAACGAACAAGATGCCGAGCACCATTGAGGCGTAGATCCAAACCTTGGCAGTCGCCCTGCGGCGATTCTCAATGGCAAACACGCCCATTTGGTAGGTGAACGACGAAGCGACCAAGAGAATCGTGAAGATTCCAGCCTGCAAGACATCGAGCTTGGTCCCTGCCGGTGGCCATGCAGGCAGTTGGCCTCGAATGGTAAAGAGGGCGGCGAACAGACCCGAGAAGAACATCACCTCGGATCCAAGCCAGATCATGACCCCAACCGCAATCATCGGCGGTCGGTCGTGCTTGATTTTTCCCAACTTCAACTCTGGAGCAGTGGCAGCTGTCACGGTGTCATTTCTAGTTGATGGAACGTTGGTAGGGCCAACTCGAACTCACTCAGCATACCGTTTCGCAGGGAGGCCTCCGCAGATGCATTACTGCTCAGGAGGCCATGCAGAAAAGTCGACAGGACCGGGCTCGGTCCCAACAAGGGTCAACCGTCGGGTCGGCCTCGTCATGGCGACATACAGCGTCCGAAGTCCTCGAGTTGTGGCTTCCTTGGACCCAGCCGCTGCTCCTCGACGAGCAACCAAAGCCGGCTCCACGACGACCACCGCGTCGAACTCAAGGCCATTGGAATCGTCGACCGGCACAACGACAATCTGCGCAGAGAGTCCTCGGGATCCAGCCGCTCGTGGGTCGACCGCTGGAACGGATCGACGTGCAAAAGCGGCCAGCACCTCGTCGTAGAGCTCAGCGGGGGCGAGCACGGCAACGCGCCCTTCGCCAACGGCGTCGACATGCGCAATGGTCGCATCAACCGTTGCATCGAGGAGTTGCTCGCGTGGCACCACGCTCGCAATCGGTCGAATGCCAGCACGGCGAACAGGGGTTGGCGGCACGATGAATGGCGCACCAAGCGCCAGCACAGGACTCGCCATCTCAATGACTTCTGCAGGCGTGCGATATGACACGGTGAGCTCGACCAACTTTGGTGACCGATCGGGCGTGAGGTGCCGTTCAATATCGGCCCAGCCACTTGGTGTCCACGGTGCGGTCGACTGCGCCACATCGCCAACGACGGTCATCGATCCCGTCATGCTGCGGCGAGCAAGCATCCGAAGCTGCATTGGCGAGAGATCTTGCACTTCATCGACGACCAGGTGGCCGAAGGCGCGGATCTCGTCTTCGGGAACTTCGTGGAACTCAACGACGGTTCGTCCATCGAGACCTTCAGGCCAACTCATCCCATCGCGATCTTTCTGCACATCGACTCGTCGTTTTGCTCCTTCGTGACGCGGTCCGAGCAACGCGTGGGCCTCATCAATCAGTGCGACATCACCTGAGGTCCACGCAACGGCATCGAGTGACGTTGATCTCGGACGATGGAGCAACAGCAGTTCTTCATCGCTCAAGAGTCCTTTGCCGACGGCCTTCAAGATCGGGAGTGATCCAAGGAGGTCATGCACGAGCTCGTGTGGCGAAAGTCGCGACCACATTCGATCGAGAAGCTGAATGAACTCGGAAACTTGTCGGAGTTGTGTCCGAAGTTCCTTGAGGTCCAATTCGCCCTCTTCGTCTTCATCGAAGTCATCATCTCGATCACGGCGACGTTTGATGGCGGCAGCGAAGAGTCGAACAATTTCCGCTTCGACGAATCGACGACGGAGATTGTGGGAACCGGGTCTCCGGCGAGCTCGTTCAATGATGTGGACACTCTGCTGTGGAGTTAGTCGAAGCATCATGGAACCGAAGGGAACCTCGAACGCCTCTTTGAGTGTCCGTTGTCGGAGACGAATCATTCGAGCAATGACCTGCGCCATGACGGGTGAGCCTTTGACCAGTGCCACTGCACTCGCATCAACTGCTTGGACCTTCACGAGCTTCACCAGCCCGGAAACCGTCGAGAGCGTGACGCCGGTCTCACCGAGTGATGGGAGGACTTGCTCGATGTACCGCAAGAAGAGCGGGTTCGGTCCAACAACGAGAACGCCTTGAGACTCCAAGGGGAAGCGGTGGGTATAAAGCAAATACGCCGCTCGGTGCAGCGCCACCGCGGTCTTTCCGGTTCCCGGGCCACCTTGGACCATGAGTGGACCCGGGAGCGGTGCTCGAATGATCTCGTCCTGTTCGGCCTGAATCGTGGCGACAATGTCGCCCATCTGACCTGACCGAGCTCGGCCAAGTGCAGCGAAGAGTGCCCCTGGACCACCAATCGGCGCATCGCTCTTGACCATGCCGTCGGGTTCAACTTGGCCGCTCGACGCTTCGTCGAGACCTTGGAAGGTTCCGTTCTCATCAGTGAAGTACTCGTCTTCAACGCCAAGCACTTGACGCTGCTTCACGTTCAAATGACGGCGTCTCGTGAGCCCAAGGGGGTCGCGTCCAGTCGCTCGATAGAAGGGTTCCGCGATCGGTGCCCTCCAGTCAACAACGAGGGGCTCTCGCTCAGGCCCTGAGATGGCGAGGCGTCCAATGTGGAAACTGTCGGGCTCGCCCGTCACTGGATCACGAGCGACATCAATCCGACCAAAACACAGCGCCTGCTCGCCAATGTCTAACTGCGCGAGTCGAGCGAGGGCATTGCGCACGACAATGTCGCGTTCTGTTCTGCTCTGGAAGGTTCCGCCTCGTCCGAGATCAAGAACCGAGTCGCGAAGCGCTTCGGCTTCCTGGCGCATGGCGTCGAGACTCGCATGCGCGAGGTCGAGGAACTCCTGTTCCTGCTCAAGATCATGTCGGTTGGTCATTTGGCTCCTGGGAACCTCGCAGATAAGGCCACCCAGTCTAGGCCCCACGAATAGACCCCCGAACCTCGACACACGTGGACTACCACTCGATGCCACGGCCTACCATGGGGAATCATGACCAATCCTGCCGACTCTCCCTATGTGAGGGCCTGCCGCCGACTCCCTGTGCCACACACGCCCGTGTGGTTCATGCGCCAAGCAGGCCGCTCGCTTCCTGAATACCGAGCACTTCGAGGAAGCGGCTCGATCCTTGACGCGATCGCCAATCCCGCGATTGCGGCCGAGGTCACCATGCAGCCCGTCCGCCGATATGGCGTGGACGCAGCCATCTTGTTCAGTGACATTGTCGTACCCGTCCATGCCATTGGTTTTGGCATCGACGTCGTTCCTGGTCGCGGACCAGTTGCCGCAGAGCCCTTCCGTGATGCGTCAGACCTGAAGCGCCTCCGTGAGCTCCAACCAGAGACGGATCTCCCCTATGTCTTAGAAACGGTCGACCGCGTCGTTGCCGAACTTGGCGACACGCCGCTCATTGGCTTCGCTGGCGCCCCATTCACCGTGGCGAGTTACCTCATTGAAGGCGGACCCTCACGTGAGTTCACCAAGGTCAAAGCACTCATGCATTCAGAGCCAGATCTCTGGGTGGCCCTCATGGAGCGCTTGACCGCTGGATCAATCGCCTTTCTTCGAGCCCAGGTTGAGCACGGTGCCTCTGCATTGCAACTCTTTGACTCGTGGGCTGGATACTTGAGCCCGTCCGAATATGAATGCTTCGCCCTCCCGGCAACCATTCGCATCATGGCTGAAACTGCCGACCTTGGCGTGCCGAGAACACTCTTCGGTGTTGGAACGGGAGAACTGCTCGGCTTGATGGCGCAGTCAGGCGCCGATGTTGTTGGCGCCGACTGGAGGGTTCCCATTGCAGAGGCCCGCCGTCGAATTGGTCCGAACTTGGCTGTCCAAGGCAATCTCGATCCGGCGCTGACGTTTGCTTCACGCGACGTCCTTCTTGACGCAACGAGACGGGTGCTCGACTCTGCAGGCACCGAGCCTGGCCATATCTTCAACCTGGGCCACGGCGTCTTGCCGACAACCGACCCGGAGGCACTGCAACTTGTCGTCGATCTCGTCCATGCAGAAGGAAAAGCGGGTGTTGCGAAGTGACCAAGCCAATTGGTGTCCTTGTCATGGCGTACGGCACTCCAGGAGCACCGGAGGAAATCGAGCCGTATTACACCCGCATTCGCCACGGGCATCCGCCAACACCGGAACTGCTCGACGACCTCATCAGGCGATACGACGCAATCGGGGGAATCTCCCCGTTGGCAAAGCTGACTCGCGATCAGGTTGAGGGCATCGAAGCCGCCCTCGAGGTTGTGGCTCCCGGTGGGTATCTCGTTCGCTTCGGAGCGAAGTACACCGAACCTTCTATTGAGGCTGCTGCCGAAGAACTCGCAGCGTCCTGCGATCTCGTCATTGGCTTGGTGCTGACACCACATCAGGCGAGCCTTGGCAGCATGCAGTATCACGAGCGCGCAGCACTTTCCTTTGCCGAAACGAGCGTTTCCTACGTCGCCATTCCCTCGTGGTACGACCTGCCGGCTTTTGCCAGCCTGCAGGGAGAACGCCTCAACGCGGCGCTTGCGAAGCTCACGCCGCAACAACGTGAGAACGCCCACGTGTTGTTCACTGCCCACTCACTTCCAGAGAAGATTCTCGAAACTGGCGATCCCTACCCTGATCAGGTGGGCCATTCCGGAGAGCTCATTGCAGCGGCTGCAGGAGTTCGCACTTGGAGTGTTGCCTGGCAGAGCGCGGGCCGAACGAGAGATCCGTGGATCGGACCGTCCATTCTCGATGAACTCCCCCGCCTTCAGGCCGAGGGAGCGTCTGCCGTCATTGCATGCCCCGTTGGCTTCGTTTCTGATCACTTGGAAGTCCTCTTCGACCTTGATGTCGAAGCAATGAAGGTTGCGAATGATCTCAAGTTGGCCTTCGGTCGAACGGAATCACTCAATGCCGACCCTGCCTTCATTGCGGTGCTCGTGAGCGCCATTGAGCGGGCGCAGGGTGGCCACTGAGGTGTCACGACCTCGAGTCCTCGTCCTCGGTGGAGGAATTTCAGGACTCACTGCCGTCTGGGCACTCACTGGTGGCGAAACACCCGACGACACTCTCGAGGTGTGCCTGATCGAGGCAGCGCCGACCTTTGGCGGCAAGATTGCGGCAACGGTCATTGACGGTCGAAGCGTCGACCTCGGACCCGACGGATTCCTTGCCCGCAGGCCCGAGGCAGTTGCACTTGCGAAGCATCTCGGCCTCACTGAGCAGCTCCGTGTACCCGGCACCAGCGGGGCAGGAATCTTCGCTCGAGGCAAGATCCGTCAGATGCCAGCCAAACTCAACCTCGGCATCCCGACGGAGTGGCGAGCGCTGGCCAAATCAAGAGTGCTTGGGCCATGGGCACTTCTTCGGGCAGGGATCGACATCGTCGCCCCACGCCATGACCTCCGAGGAAAGCTCGGTGATCGTGCGATTGGCCCACTCATCGAGCGAAAACTGGGCCGTCGGGTCGTTGAGACCTTGGTTGACCCAATGATTGGTGGCATCCATGCCGGACGAGTCGCCGACATGTCGGCTGCAGCCACCTTCCCCCCACTCCTGACCGCTGCGGGAACCTCCGGTTCACTCATGCACGCACTGAGAACCTCCGTGCCACCAAGCCCAGCAGACGGCGAGCCAGTTGCTCCGGTGTTCAACTCACTCGAAGGTTCGGTCACAAGTCTCATTGATCGCCTCGTTGCGGTCGGTCAAGAACGAGGTGCCGAACTCCTCACGTCAACTGAAGCCCTGCACCTTCGCCATGACGACGCAGGCTGGGAAATCACCACCTCAGAAGGCATCCTTCGAGCTGACGGCATTGTGCTCGCTGTTCCAACGGGGCCCGCAGCCGAACTCGTGCGATCGCTCGATGAGGAGATGGCTGATCTTCTTGCAACCATTGACTACGCCTCGGTTGGTCTCGTGACCTTTGTCCTTGATGAAGGAGTCCTGCCTGAAGGTCTGTTTGGCACCGGGATGCTCGTTCCGTCGATTGCTCGTCGATCCGATGGAAGTGCGTTTCTCACAACAGCCGTGACCTACCTCACCACCAAGTGGCCACATCTTCAACGAGACGGCAGCGTGTTGGTTCGGGTTTCCACCGGACGAATTGATGACGTTCGCTTCAGTGACCTCGATGATGAAGCGCTCATCGCTCAGTTGACTGGCGAGCTCGAAGAACTATTCGGTGTTGCCATTCATCCAAGAGCAACCACCGTTGTTCGCTGGATGGATGGACTTCCGCAATATCGGGTCAATCATCAACTACGCGTGGCAGGCATTGAGAGTGCAGCCGATCGCTTGCCAAACCTCGTCGTTGCCGGTGCCGCCTATCACGGAGTCGGCATTCCGGCCTGCATTGGTGCGGCTGCTTCTGCTGCTGACCTGCTGCGGTCCAAACTGCTTGGCGACTGAGCGCCCTACTCGTAGTAGCCGGAGTGAATGTAGAGACAGGGAATCCCCTCATGCATGTACATCGCATGGTTCTCGGGATCGTCATCGAGCGCGAGTCGCAGATCAAAGCCGTAACGACGGAGATCTTCAACCACGTCACACTTGAAGATGGACACCTGGGAGTAGTCGCCCCAGTCGCGCATCACGAGAACATCCCACCGAAGTTCATACCGGTGGAGCCAAGCCAAGGTCTGCGGAGCCACCCGCGACGGCCGTCCCGTCAGCAAGATGATCTGCAGGTTGGGATCAAGCAGATCGAGCAGCCGTGCTTGTTCGGCAATGACCGGGTCATCGCCACAGGCTTCAAAGAAGGCATTCCAGTCGCGTCGACCGGATTCGATGTAGTGCTGGCGTCCAGCGGCATCAGAAAGCACGCCGTCAATATCGAAAATGACGGCGGCCGAAGGTGGAACCAGACCTTGCCGCCAATGCCAAAGTCCTGTTCGTTCACCGCCCCATGCCACTTGACCACTCTAGTGACGCCCTTCTCCATGGAAAGAACCTCCTCTCCTGTCTGAAGTGGGAACATGGGAAGGCGTGCAACGAACCTCATCTCCCGTAACTGAGCTGGCAGTCCTCGAGGTCCCGGTCGACCTCGGACAGCGGGTCATGGTTGTTGCCGACATTCACCTCGACATGACCGGGGACCGCGCCAACATCGCGTCCTGTAATGAACTGGTGACTCGCCTTGATGACTGGCGCGGACCGGGTCTCGTGATCGTTGCGGGGAACCTTTTCGCCCAATCCCCAGAGGACCCGCAGGCGCTCGTCGCGACACACACTGGCGCGTTCGACGCTTTGCAACGCTTCACGGGTGCGCCCGACCGCCGCTGCATCGTGCTCCCCGGTTGGAGAGATGCCGAGGTGCTCCTCAATGACACGGTCCGCTCCGCACTCGAGGCTTCTGGGGTTGAACTCGCCAGTTCGGTCGACCTCTCTTGCCGCACTACGACCGGCATTGAGCGCGTGCGGGTGGCTGCCGGTTCTCCACTGCATGCTGTCACGCTCGATGCCATCACGACCGATGCGCTGCCAAGCTTGGAGGACGTGCGGCGCCTGGAAGACCCAGAGCGCCTCGAGTCATTCGTCACCTCTCGGGTCCTCTACCGCCGTCTCGGGAGGTGGCTCTGGTTTCCTCCGACGCTCGCAGCACTGCTCATTGCACTGATCTCCTTCACCCCGATCTTCCAATCCATTGACCGGATTGTGCTTCGAAGCAATGGTGTTGATCATGTGATCTCTCGTGTCCGCGATGTGCCGTGGACAACAAGGCTCGCCTTCTTGATTGCGGTCATCGTCGTGACAGAAATCGTCGTTGGTCTGACGGCAAGAGGTATTGCGCTCCGTCTCACCAAACGAGAGCTCCATGCCCTTGATCGAACCGAGGCAAGCACGGCGCTCACCGTTGCTGGAGAACCGCCGCTCGATCTCGCCCGCCGCCTGATCAATGAGGGCTACCGGGGCCTCATCCTCGGCGGCAACCTCGCTCCACAACTTCGGCATCGAGATGACGCGTTCTATGCCGTCGTTGGTGGTCTCACCGAAGTCGTCCAATCTCGACCAACTCGGGCGGGACTTCCCTCGGTCTATACCAATGTCCGCCAGGTCTCGTGGGTGGAACTCGAGACGGGATGGGGACTCACGGTTCGCCTCGTTGCTGGTTGGACGGATCTTCCAGGAGCGACCACTTTGGAGCGCCTGGCGGTTCGTCGCCCAATTGTGAAGGGGTACAAAGCAACGGCCGAGATCCTGCCGAGGATCATTGCTTCGTGGCCCAATGGAGGGACCTGGCCGCAGGCGACTGACCCCGCAGCACGCCGTCGCCGAACTCGCAGAGTGCGCCGAATCGTGGCGGCAGCGGTCTTCATCACGGGTCTCTTGGACTTGCTCGTGGCGGTGTCTCCCCCGCTCCGCGGTCGCCTGCAGACCATCAATCAGTTCCTGCCACTTGGCGTTGCCCAAGCCGCCGGCGCACTCGTTGCCTTGACCGGCATTGTGCTCATGATGCTCGCTCGTGGAGTACTTCGAGGGCAGTGGCGACCGTGGCTCCTTGCGAGCCTCCTTCTTGCCGCCTCCACCATCCTTCACGTCGTCCATGCCGTCAGCTTCGGTGCAGTGGTGCTTTCGGCCGGCGTCCTGCTCCTCTCGCTCACGGAGTGGCGCAACTTCCGAGGCGAGACCGACCGGATTTCATCTCGTTCGGCCTTCGGTGTCCTGCTCTTCGGTGGTGTCGCGAGCCTCATCATTGCCTTCCTCGTAGCCGAACTCACCAATGTTCATGGGTCACTCCCACCGCCTGGGACCGTCCTCCTCGGTCTCCTCGAGCGATTTGCTGGCATCACGAACATTGCGCTTCCCGACCGGGTGAACGACTGGGTGACACCGGTGCTCACCGTGATTGGTGTCGTGATCGCGCTCGCTGCGCTGTATCTCATCACTCGGCCTGTTGTTGACCGAAGGAGAGCGGGCGACAACACACCAACTCGCCTTGCTGAAATGGAGAAGGCCCGGGACATCGTTGCCCGCCATGGCCGAGGGACGCTCGATTACTTTGCGCTGCGAGACGACAAGCAGTTCTTCTTCAGTCAAGACTCCCTCGTCGCCTATGCCGTCTTTGGAGGCATCTGCATTGCTTCGCCCGACCCCATTGGCCCGCCGGCAGAACGCCAACGGGTGATTGAGGACTTCTGGGCATTCGCCGATTCAAAGGGCTGGGGATTCGGTGTTGTTGGGGCGGCTGAAGAGTGGTTGCCGATCTACATTGCCGCTGGTATGCGGTCGGTCTACATCGGCGATGAAGCCGTGGTGGACCTCCAGCACTTCAGCCTTGCTGGCAACAAGATGAAGGGACTCCGTCAAGCTGCGTCACGAGTTGAACGCCAGGGCTACACCGTTGAGTTCCTCGACCCGGCGCTTGCGACGTCTGCACAAATTGCGGAACTCTCGCCGCTCTTGACCGCAAGCCGCCGAGGCGACGAAGAGAAGGGCTTCTCCATGATGCTCGGCCGAATGTTTATGAACGAAGACCGGGGGCTCTTGCTCACCATTGTCCGAGGCCCTGCAGGCGCACCGGCTGCCATGTGCCAATTCGTTCCTTCGGCGGCGATTTCCGGGTACTCCCTCGATCTCATGCGTCGAGATTCCGGGGAACATCCCAATGGCTTGCTCGACTTCGCCCTCTGCCAAACCATTGCCCACCTTCGAGACCAAGGCGGCAAGGGACTGTCGCTCAACTTCGCCGTGCTTCGTTCCGCACTCGCTGCCGACGGAGAGATCACCCTCACCCAGCGAATTGAGCGTTGGTTCCTGCTGGAACTCTCGGGTTACCTGCAAATTGAGTCGCTCTGGAAGTTCAACTCCAAGTATGAGCCAACCTGGCAGCCTCGCTACATCGTCTACGACTCACCCGAGCAATTCCTCCCAAGCGTGATCTCGTTCCTCCGGGCAGAGTCGGTGTCTGACGTTCCCGTTATTGGCAAGCTCTTCACCTCAAAGAAGCGCTCTGCCTCAATTGTTCTCGGCAGTGGAGAACCGTCACCGCTCAGTTGAGGCGGTCAACAACTGCTGAAGCGAAGCGCTCTTCTGCGCCACTCGTCATTTGGAAGAACAGCGACGGCTCAACGAGCTCCAACTCCACAATGACGGGACCATCAGCGCTTGGGAGCAGGTCGACCCGGGCATAGGTCGGCATTTCTGGAAGCCAATCAATCAACCGCCGTGCGAGGTCACGCTCTTCGTCTGTCGCCTTATGGGGAGTGATCTGTTCAGCAAAGGCAAGACCCGTTGCGTCAAGTGCTCGACCAACCCCACCGATCTCAAGCATTGGCCCCTTGGTGATCGAGTGACTGAACTCGCCGTTGAAGAACAGCAGTGCGGACTCACCCTCAGCATCAACGCCATCGAGATAGGGCTGGATGAGTGCGGTTGCTCCTTCACGTTGGAGTGCTCGAGCGTGGTCAATGGCGAGCGAACTCTCTTCGGCCTCGAAGCGCCTTGCTCCTCTCGAGCCAGCGCCAACGGTCGGTTTCACGACGCATCGACCTTCAGGAACCGAGACCTCTTCCCCGGGAGCAAAGAACCAACTCGCTGGAATGGGAAAGCCGGCCGCAGCCAATTCAGCCAGGTATCGCTTGTCAGTGCTCCACCTGAGCATCTCAACAGGATTGAGCACACGCGGGAGTGTCGATGCCCAAGCAAGGAATGCCTCTCGCCTCGGCACATAGTCCCAACAGGTCCGAATGACGGTGAGGTCGAAATCGGCAAATGGCGCCGCTGGGTCATCCCAAATGAGTGGGACTGCCGTCACCCCGAATCTGTTGAACGCGGCAACAACGCCAGCACCATCAGGATCAAGATCGGGAAGCTCTCTGCAGGTCGCGAGTGCGACCGTTCGCTCCACCGTTAGGGCAGGAGGTGGTCTGCCGCCACCCGAACAAAGTCGAGCAACGTGGCAGGGAAGATTCCGAAGAACACGGTGACCGCAACGGTGAGGCCGACGGCAATCCCCGCAAGCGGTGCGCGCGTTGCGCCATCGAGATCAAGCGAGACCGCTTCTTCAGGGGTTCCTGCATAGAGCGAGAGCACGAAGCGGAGATACGCAAACGCGGCAATCGCTGCCGACACCATTGCCAGAATGGCGAGCGGAATCGCTCCAGTTCCCGTCGCTGCCTCGACGACACCGAACTTGGCCAAGAACCCAGTCGTGAGTGGAACTCCGGCTTGGGCGAGGACCAGCACGGCGAGGCACCCAGTGAGTACCGGATGGTTGTGCACGAGGCCTCGATACCGATCGATGGTGCTGTCGTCATCATTCTCAGACGCCAGCATCGTCAAGATTCCAAAGGTCCCGATTGCGGCAATGGAGTAGGTGAAGAGATAGAAGAGATCGGCCGAGACACCAGCAGATGTCGCAGCGAGAATGCCGAGGAAGATGAATCCAGCGTGGTTGATCGAGGAGTAGGCAAGCATCCGCTTGACGTCACGCTGCACCACCATGAGCAGTGCTCCACCGAACAAGGTCACGATGGCGATGGCATAGAGCGCCGGCGTCCAGGTCGATCGTGCGGTTGGGAGTCCGGCCAAGAGCACGCGAATGAGGGCGGCGAAACCACCGGTCTTGGCCACTGCCGCCATGAACCCAGTCACTGGCGTTGGTGCACCCTCGTAGACATCTGGTGTCCAGAGGTGGAAGGGAACTGCTGCGACCTTGAAACAGAACCCAACAAGCAGCAGCGCCAGTCCAACCAACAAGATTCCAGGCTTAGCCGCAACCGAGGCGGCGAGGCTCTGCGCAATGACTTGCAGGTTGGTCGAACCAGTTGCCCCATAGGTGAACGCAATACCGAAGACAAAGATCGCCGACGAGAAGCCGCCCAAGATGAAGTACTTGAGTGCCGCTTCTTCAGACTTCGCACTCGAACGGTTGAGCGCCACGAGCACGTAGAGGGCAATCGAGAGGATCTCGAGGCCAAGGAACAGCACGACGAGGTCGTTTGCTGCCGCCATAATCATCGCCCCAGAGGCAGACGTCAGCGCAAGAACGTGGTACTCGGCGCCTGCGATGTGCATTCGCTCTAAATACCGATGACCAAAGCACGTTGCGAGCAGCACCGAACAGCTCACCGTCACGGCAATGACGACACTCAGCCCATCGATGGCAATGGCACCGGCAACGGTCGTTGTCGCCTTTGAAGAGGCAACGTGGTGCCTTTCAATGAGTGAGAAGACGAGGGCGCCAGTTCCGGCAAAGAGCGTGAGTCCAGTTGAGACAACCGGCGGAAGGGCTCGCCGACTGAGTGCAGCAACGGCCATGAGGAGGACGCCGCCGAGGAGCATGAAAAGAATCGGCGAGAGTGCCCAGTAGGAGATTGACGGCATGGTGAGGTTGGTCACTGCACACCTCCCCGCGTCGCACTTGGTGCAATCGAATGGAGGGTCGTCCCTGAAGGCGACGTCGACTCCGTGGCAACAACCGCTGCGACTTCCTTGGCTACTGCGGGTTCAATCCGGTCGAGCATGAACTTCGGGAAGACACCGAGGAACACAATCAAGACGAGCAACGGAGCAATGATGAGTCGCTCGTTCCTCGTGAGATCAGGGGTCTCCGCGTTCTCGGCGTCAGCCTTGCCATGGAAGACCTGCTGGTAGTTCCACAGCCAGTAGATGGCGGCAACGACCACACCGAAGGTCGCGGTGACGCCCCACCAACGGTGCGTGGCGAAGGTGCCGAGGAGCACCAAGAACTCACCAACGAAGCCGTTGAGGCCCGGAAGACCAATTGACGCCAACATGACGAGCGTGAAGACACCGGCAAGAACCGGTGCCGGCTTCTGCAACCCACGAAGAAGTCCCGTGTCCCAACCGCCTCGACGCTCGGCAATCCAACCAATCAGCATGAAGAACGCCGCGGTGATGATGCCGTGGTTCACCATCATGGTGACGGCACCCGTCAGGCCAACGGTTGTGAAGGTAAAGGTTCCAAGCACGATGAAACCAACTTGTGCGAGCGAGGAGTAGGCAACCAATCGCTTCATGTCGCTCTGGGCTGACGCCACGATGGCGCCATAGAGGATCCCGATGGTCGCCAAGGTCAGCACCAGTGGCGCCAGCACCTTTGAGGCGTGAGGAAAGAGCGTGAGGTTGAATCGCAAAATGCCGTAGGTGCCGAGCTTTGCCAGCACTGCGGAGAGCACCATTGATCCGCCGGTCGGCGCTTCTCGGTAGGTCGTTGGTGACCAGGTGTGCAGCGGGAACAACGGCGCCTTCACGGCAAAGGCGGCCAAGAAGGCAAGCGAGAGCCACACGCCCATGCCGCCGGACAAGTTGGTGTGACGGAGCGCCTCCAACGAGAAGGTCAACACACCGGTTTGGCTTTGGTGCTTGAACGCCAGCACCAAGATGCCGACCAGCAAGAACGCCGAACCAAGGAAGGTCATGACAAAGAACTTGACGGCGGCGTAGTTCCGGCGCTCGTAACCGAAGCGGATGATGAGGAAGTACGACGGCACAAGCGTCAACTCAAAGGCAATGAAGAACAACATCAGGTCCAGGCTGAGGAAGGACGCAACCGCTGCGCCTTCAAGGACGAGCACCCAAGCAGCAAACGCTGCCCCGTGTTCTTTCACCTGCGCACCGAGCAGCACGATCGGCACGACGAGCAAGGTCATGGCAACGAGGAAGAGCGAGATGCCGTCAACGCCAAGATTCCACGAGATTCCGAGGCTCGATGCCCATGGATGCACCGAGGTGAATTGGAAGTCTCCGGTTCGCTTGAAGGCGACCAGAAGGGCAACACCGAGTCCGAGTTCCAAGACGGCAACACCAAGGCCAAGCTTCTGGGCTACTGCTTGAGCTGGCTTTGCGATAGCGCCAACAATGGCCGCGCCGATGAGAGGCACGAGCACCAGCAGTGAGAGATACGGAAAGGTGTGCATCAGGCAACCACCACGAGGAAGTAGAGAAGGAGTGCGACCATGCCGACGACAATGCCGACGCTGTAACTGCGAACTTGGCCGTTGTGAATGGCACGAAGCTTGGAGGAGAGCCCACGAACCGCATGTGCCGTGCCATCAACTGCTCCATCGAGCACCAAGGCGTCACCAATTGCTGCGTACTCGGCCAACTTCGTTCCTGGCTTGCCAAGGACGTTGTCGTAGAGGTTGTCCCAGTACCAAACCTGTTGGAGGAACTTCGGCGTAAGTTCTGGTCGCTCTGACCGACCCTTCCAGAGCACCCAGGCAATCGAGAGCCCAGCAATGGCAACGAGCGCATCGGCAATCGACAAGACGAACTGTTGCGTGGTTGAACTCGTAGGCGTCACGAGGTCAGTGCCGAAGACTGGGTCGAGGAACTTGCCCAAACCGAAGCTATGCACGAATGGCAGCCCAAGAAGACCACCGAAAGCAGAGCAGACAGCGAGGATGACCAGTGGGAGTCGCATGGTCCATGGCGACTCGTGCGGGTGAGCAACCCCTGGCTCACCATTGGGGCCGTCTTCGGTGAAGCGAGCTTGGCCAGTGAAGGTCAGGTAGAAGAGTCGGCTCATGTAATACGCCGTCAAGAGCGCAGTCAGAAGACCGAGCGCCCACAGCCAAGGTGACTTTCCAAACACCGCGTCAAGCACCGAGCCCTTTGCCCAGAATCCGGCAAACGGAGGTACACCAATGATGGCAAGCCAACCAATGAGGAAGGTTCCGTAGGTCCATGGGAGGACCTTCCGAAGGCCACCCATGCGATTCATTTCTTGCTCACCGTTGAGGGCGTGAATGACCGAGCCAGATCCAAGGAAGAGCAGTGCCTTGAAGAAGGCGTGGGCGACCATCAAGAACATCGCCGCCACGTAGTCGCCCGTTCCAACGGCAAGGACCATGTAGCCAATCTGCGAAACCGTCGAGAAGGCAAGACCCTTCTTAATATCGGTCTGCGACGTGGCGATGGTGGCCGCCACGAAAGCGGTGGCAACACCGACGCCACAAATCACCCACTGGCCGGTCGAGCTCAAGTGCACTAGGCCGTGGAGGCGGCAAAGGAGGTAGACACCAGCGGTAACCATGGTTGCCGCGTGGATGAGGGCTGAAACCGGCGTCGGGCCTTCCATGGCATCGGGCAGCCAGTTGAACAGTGGGATCTGGGCGGACTTGCCTGCGGCGGCAAACAAGAAGGCCAAGACCGCCATCGTTGCCGTCAGCCCTGACAGGGAACCGAAGTCCATCTCCGAATAGGTGATCGTGTGCAGTTGACTCCACAACAAGAAGGTGCCGAGCAGGAAGCCAACGTCGGCAAGTCGGTTGTAGATGAACGCTTTCTTGCCCGCAGAAGCTGCTGCGTCCTTGTCGAAGTAATACGACACCAACCAGTACGAACACACACCAACGCCTTCCCATCCAAGGAAGGTGACAAGAAGGTTCGAACCGAGCACCAAAAGGAGCATCGACGCAACGAACAGGTTGAGGTAGATGAAGAACTTCCGAAAGTAGGTCTCACCGTGCATATACCCAATCGAGTACAGGTGGATGAGCGCCGAGATACCGGTGACAAAGAGGCACATCGTGATCGAGAGCGGGTCCGCTGTGAGCGACAAGTTCGCGTGAAACCCACCGACATTGATCCAATCGAAAACGTGCTGCGTTGAGGGTGCGCCATCTTTCTGGCCAAGCACGCCAGTAAAGACCAGCACCGTCGTCACGAAGGACAACGCCACCGCAAGGGTTGCAATCCATCCGGCGAGTGGCTCGCGAACCTTGTTGCCGAGTGCAATGAGCAACAGTCCACTGAACAGCGGGAATGCCACGATGAGGGAGGTCAGGTGGAGCATGTCAGCCGCCCATCTCAGAAAGCTCGTCGGCGACCGCACTGCGGCGACGTCGGAAGATTGCAACGACAATGCCGAGTCCGACCACGACTTCAGCAGCAGCAACGACCAGCACGAAGAACACCGTGGCTTCGCCGCCAACGTCTTTCAGTTCTCTGGCGAAGCCAACAAGTGCCAAGTTGGCGGCATTCAGCATGAGCTCAACGCACATGAACATGATCAGCACATTGCGACGAATGAGCACACCAAACGCGCCGATGCCAAACAACACCGTCGCGAGGATGATGAACCAAGAGAGAGGAATACTCAACTGAGCTCCTCCATCATCACGGCATCACTGCCTTCTTCTTGGTCACTTCGACGAGCCAGCACGACCGCACCAATCACGGCAATGACGAGCAAGCCAGCGGTTGCTTCGAACGCGAAGAGGTAGGTCGTAAAGACGGCCTTGCCAAGATCGGCAACATTGCCTCCGCCACCAG
>CAIQUD010000111.1 GCA_903874965.1 uncultured Actinomycetes bacterium
GGCCAGAAGCATGTTCCTGAGGACTTCTGTCGTCATGATCACGATCGGTGCGCCGGCATTGATTGCGGTGTCACCAGTGAGAAGGCCAACGCATTCCGGTCCATAGTCGGCAACGAACTCGCTGTACTTTTGATTAGAAAGTGCCTTGAGCGGCGTCGTGTAGAAGGACGTCGCCCCACGCCTGAAGGCCTGCTCAATGCCATAGGAGGCAATGAGGGTCTTGCCTGATCCTGTAGGAGCGGTGACGAGAACTGACGAATCCCGGTCGAGCGCATTCATGGCTTCGATCTGGAAGGGATCTGCTGGAAAGGCGTGTCGGTTGAGAAACGCCTCACGGACCGCGTCGGGTCCGTTCACTTCTTAAGGAGCTTCCCGATGCCAATGGCGATGAAATAGAACGCAATCAATGGAAGTGCTAGCACCAGCATTGAAAATGGATCGCCACTAGGGGTGAACACGGCGGCGATGGTCACGACAGCGATCACCGCGGCTCTCCAGTAGGCAAGCAACTTGGCAGGAGTGACCACATTCACCATCTGGAGTGCCACGAGGATCACTGGGAATTCAAAGGTGACACCAAACCCGAGCATCATCGTCATGATCAACTTCAAGTAACTCGTTGGATCGAACAGTGGGTCAACCCCACTACCTCCAATGGTGACGAGGAACTTGAGGGCGTGTTCAAACGTGAAGTACGCCAACACCATGCCGGCCAAGAACAACAACGTGGCGGCAAGAACGAACGGCGAGGCGTACTTCCGTTCACGTTCCTTGAGACCTGGAACGACGAATTGCCATGCCTCAAAGAGCAGGACTGGCAACGTGCAGAACAAGGCACCGTAGCCAGCGACTCGAATTCGCAACGAAAGGCCGTCAAGCGGACTGCGAATGTAGAGATTGCAGTTCTTGGGACTCGCCCGGCAGTAGGGAGCCTTTAAGAATTCAAGGATCTGGGGATACACGATGAAGCACACGATTGTGAAGACGAAGAACACAATCGCCACGATGATGATGCGCTTTCGGAGCTCCCGCAGGTGCTCCATCCAGGGCATGACGGCACCTGTGCCTGAGAGCTCCTCGCTGTTGGTGTCAGTGCTTGCCATTAGTTCAAATTCGGATCGGCAAATGGTGAGGTGGGCTGATGGTTAATTGGCGGAGAGGTCGGGACTCCATGTTCGCTCGACGCACTCCCCTCAGGACCACTTGGGTCGACGGGAAACTCATCATCATGAGCAACTGGGGCCGCCCCAGGATCTTCACGGACTGCTTCCGAGGTGATGTCAAAATCAGCCAATTTATTGAGCAGGCTCACCGGGGAACGAGCCATCCTCGCCATTTCGGTGGTCGATGGCATATTCGGCATCTGCTCCCGGAAACCTTCTTCAATGCGGTGCTGGTAGCTCTTAATGCTCTTCCAGAGACCACCGACTTGCTTGGCGAAGGAAGGCAACTTGTCGGGTCCAAGCAACACCATGCCAATGAAGCCAATCACCAGGAATTCGGTCAGGCTGGGAATGTGCACAGACGCATCCTACCGAGCCTCACCACCTCTTAGGGGTGCGCTTGCTGAAAACATCGCTTCAAGAGGCCCTGCGTTGGTCGCAACGGAGGCAAGTTAAGGGTTACTCCTCCCTGAGCGCCCTACAGCCCTTCAATGAGGCGTTCAACCCGGTCATCGTGCGCCAAGAATGGGTCCTTCATCAGAAGGGTCTTCTGTGACTGGTCATTGAGCTTCAAGTGCACCCAATCGACGGTGTAATCGCGCCGTTTTTCCTTCGCTCGCTTCACGAATGAGCCGCGAAGGCGTGCTCTCGTTGTCTGTGGAGGTGTGGAAATAGCGGCTTCAATGGTCGCATCGGTGACGATCCGATCGGCAAGTCCACGGTCTTGGAGCTTGTAGAACAGCCCTCGTTCAAAGTCCACATCGTGGTAGTTGAGATCCAGTAGATGGCAGCGAGGATCGTCTAACGAGAGACTCGACTTCACTCGCAACCGGTCAATGAGTTGCCACTTAAGAACCCAATCGCACTCTCGACTTAGCGAAAGCGGATCTCTCTCAATTTCGGCGAGACAGTGTCCCCAGAGTTTGAGCGCACGTTGGAGCTGAGGCTGGAGTGGTCGCCGCTCGGCCATTTTGAGTGCTCGTTCGTAGTACTCGGTCTGAATCTCGAGAGCGGACAGTTCCCGTCCATTGGCCAATCGAACCTTGCGTCGACAGGTGATGTCTTGAGAGATCTCACGAATCGCTCGAATTGGATTCTCGAGCGTCAAGTCTCGAACAATGACTGAAGGGTCCTCCAACATCTGGAGGAGGATGGCGGTCGTCCCGAGCTTCAAGAAATTGGCCGTCTCATTCATGTTCGAGTCGCCAACGATGACGTGGAGTCGTCGATAGCGCTCCGCATCTGCATGAGGCTCATCTCTCGTGTTGATGATGGGACGTGACCTTGTCGTCGCCGAGGACAATCCTTCCCAAATGTGTTCCGCACGTTGAGAGAGACAGAACAACGGCCCTTTTGGTGTCGAAATGATCTTCCCTGCCCCGGAGTAAATCTGTCGAGAGACAAGGAAGGGAATGAGTACTTCGGAGTAATTGCCGAGATCATCAGTCCGATCGGTCAGGTAGTTCTCGTGACAGCCATACGAGTTACCGGCTGAATCCGTGTTGTTCTTGTATAAGAACACCTGGCCCTTAATCCCTTCCTCATCAAGACGCTCCTGGGCGCCTTTGACGAGCCCATAAAGGATCCGTTCACCGGCCTTATCGTGGGCCACGAGATCTTCGAGTGAATCGCATTCAGGTGTTGCGTATTCAGGATGACTGCCGACGTCGAGGTAGAGCCGAGCGCCATTCTCCAAAAACACATTGGAAGAACGTCCCCAACTCACTACTCGTCGAAAGAGGTAGCGGGCTACTTCATCAGGACTCAGCCGACGTTGTCCGTGATGCGTGAAGGTGACCCCATACTCATTCTCGAGTCCAAAGATCCTTCGTTCCACCGCTCGTGGGTCCGAACTATGCGGGAGCTAGGAGATTCGAGAGTTCATCGCCGACAACTCGAGCAAAGCAACGACGACCATTGCGGTTCGACAACAAGGCCACCTCAATCTCATGCGCCTCAAGGGATCGATCGGGTCCTGCAAGTGCCGCAACGGCGACTTGGAGTGCCCGGCCAACGTCATGCGAGGCGTCGTAGTGGGCCTCAATCCGGTCCATGATTTGTCCGGCTTCCCCACCGAGCACGACGAAATCATGTCGATCGGTAATCGTTCCCTCATAGGCAACGTGATACAGCTGCGTCTGTCGGCTTGCATCGCCGAGCTCAGCGACGACCAACTCAACTTCGAGCGGCTTCATGTGCTCGTTGGCAAACACGCCACCGACATATTGCGCATATGCGTTCGCGAGTGCTCGAGCGTCGACATCTTCGCGACTGTAGGCAAGGCCCTTCATGTCAGCCTGACGCACGCCGGCCACGCGAAGTTGGTCATATTCGTTGTACTTTCCGACTCCTCCGAAGGCGATTCGGTCATAGATCTCTGAGATCTTGTGGAGCGAACGCGAAGGATTCTCTGCGACGAGGACAATGCCGTCAGCCGCGACCGTGGCGACGAGAGAACGTCCTCGAGCAATGCCCTTTTGGGCAAACTCCGCCTTGTCCTTCATCATCTGTTCGGGGCCAACGTAATAAGGCATGCTCATCGCGTCACCTCACGCTGTGCGCGCCGAACCTCGACCACTGCGGCGAATCTGGCGGCGACTTCATCTTCTGGAATCGCGCGATATCCCGATCGATCGACGACTGCCACGATCGGGTAGATGCCTCGAAGTGGGTCTGGTCCCCCGGTTGCCGAATCTTCATCCGCTGCGTCATAGAGGGAAGCAACGGCGAGGTCGACGGCCGCTTCGGTCGACAATTCAGGTCGAAAACCAGCCTTGATCGTCGCCTTTGCGTGAACCGAGCCAGACCCAGTGCTCGCGAAGTCTGTCTCTTCATACCGTCCGCCAAGACCGTCGTAATCGAAAATTCGCCCCGTTGAACGAGCCAAGTCGTAGCCACAGAACAGCGGAATCGCTGCAAGTCCTTGCATGGTGAGCGGAAGGTTGGCTCGAACCATTTGAGAGAGTTGATTTGCCTTACCTTCGAGCGAAATCGAGACGCCCTCGACCTTCTCATAGTGTTCAAGCTGCACTTGGAAGAGGCGAACCATCTCCATGGCGAACGCTGCGGTCCCCGCAATGGCAATGGCGGACTGTCGATCTGCAGGGAATACCTTCTCGACGGAACGGTTGGCGATTGCGTGACCAATGGTTGCTCGACGGTCACCAGCCATCACGACGCCATCGACAGACTTCAGCGCCACCACGGTGGTGGCATGACGCACATGGAGTTCCTCGGCCATTGTTGGCAGGGCAACAGGCGTTCCGGCCTTGGCGAGCAGTGCGAGGAAATCGGATCCGGGATCCTCGGTGATTGGAAATAGAGGAAGGGCCACTACTGGCCGCCCTTCTGCACATAGTTGCGGACGAACTCCTCCGCGTTGTCTTCGAGCACCTCGTCGATCTCATCCAAGAGACTGTCGAGGTCGGCCTTCAACTTCTCACTCGACTCCCCTGCGCCAGCCGAGACCTCTTCAACTGGTGCGCTTTCGCGTTCTCGCTCCGGACGCCGAATCTGTTCACGCTCTGCCATGCCTGCTCCTACGTCTCAAGTGCCTCAAGGAGATCGCTCGCCGTTGAGCATTCTTCGAAGAGCGCTGCCGTGTGGGCTGCGGTTCCTCTTGTTGGATCCATCATAGGGACACGCCGAAGCGGATCCTCGCCGAGATCAAAGACCACCGAATCCCAATTCGCGCTCTCGACCTGGTCTCTGTACTTCTGAAGACATCGGCCACGGAAGAAGGCTCGCGTCGTTCTCGGTGGTTCGACTTCGGCATCCAGAAGTTCGTCATCGGTGGTCAAGCGTTCGAGGCCCAACCTGGCCGCAATTGAACGTTCTGGTCGTAGGTCGTGATATTGGAGGTCCATAGCCCTGAGTTTCACGTCAGACCAATCAAGTCCGTGCCGCTCACGGTATGCCTCAAGCAGTCGTCGCTTCGCAATCCAGTCAACGGTCAGTGAGGCAGCGTCGACGTCATCTTCGAGTTGCTTGAGCACTCGGCCCCATCGTTCAAGACACAGTTCACCGCTGCCATCGGACCCAAGAACCTCGAGTCCATGCGTCGTACTGTAGGCAACCGCTGCTTCATAGAACACGCCCTGCATCTCGAGGGCGGTCATCGTTCTTCCAGTAGCAAGTCGAAGGGGCTTCTTCAAAGAGACGTCGGCAGAAATATGCCGAAATGCCTGTACGGGGTCCTCGGGGAGATAGTCGTCAAACTTGAAGGCGCCATCTTCGGCCATTGCCAAGACGAGCGCCGTCGTGGAGAGCTTGAGGAAGGTGGCCACCTCGCAGAGATTGGCGTCACCAATGATGACGTGAAGACGCCGAAATCTCAGCGGGTCTGCATGAGGTTCATCTCGCGTATTGACAATTGGACGCTTGATCGTCGTCTCAAGACCAATCACCTCCTCGAAGAACTCCGCTCGTTGCGTGAGCTGAAATGGCACCCCTTCGAGTGCTTGATCAGCAAACTCGAAGCCAACTTTTCCTGCTCCACAGAAAATCGACCGGGTGATGAAGTGTGGGATACAAGCAGCGACAACCTCGCCAAACGGAAGATTTCGATCAACGAGATAGTTCTCGTGGCAACCGTAGGAATTGCCCTTCCCATCGGAATTGTTCTTGTAGACAAGCAGAGAAGGGGCATTTGGATTTGCTGCTGTGGCCGCTTGGACTGCGTGACGTAAGACAAGTTCGCCAGCAACGTCGTAGCGGACGGCTTCAAGCGCAGAGGAGCATTCGGGTGACGAGTACTCAGGATGCGCGTGGTCAACGTAAAAGCGCGCTCCGTTGGTGAGCACCGTATTGGCGAGATGCGTCTCGATTTGGGGTGGCATGGCGCCAAAGTCGGGATTGCCTCGTACGTCTCTTCCGGGAGACTCATCGAAGAAATCCCAACGAATTCTTCCGCGACTCGCTGCTGCGTAGGCATTGACCAGCATTGTTGATCCCGCAACGGGATCCCCCGCCCCTCGATCTTGGGCGATGCCGTACTCCGTCTCGATACCAAGGATCTTTGGAATAGCCATTCTTCAGATGCCACCAAGCTCTAGAGATACTGACCAGTTCCGACGCGTTCGATCGCGCGTCCACCCTTCTCGGGCTCGTCTCCACCAATGATCGTTCGAATGTAGACAATGCGCTCGCCCTTGCGGCCCGAGATCCTCGCCCAATCGTCAGGATTCGTGGTGTTCGGGAGGTCTTCGTTCTCCTTGTACTCCTGACGAATGGACTCAAGGAGATCATTCGTTCGAATACCTCGTCCGGTGCCAGCTATTTCGCGCTTGATCGCGAGCTTCTTTGCCCTCCGAACAATGTTCTCAATCATGGCGCCGGAGGCGAAATCCTTGAAGTACAGAATTTCCTTGTCGCCATTTTGATAGGTCACCTCAAGGAACTGGCGCTCAATATCTGATCGATACATCTCAGCGACCGTTGCCTCGATCATTGCCTGAGCGGCCTTTGCGGGGTCACCTCCGCCAATGGTCCTGACCTCTTCGGCATCAAGGGGCAGCGAATCAATGAGATAGCGAGCAAAAATTTGGCCAGCCGAATCCTCATTGGGGCGTTCGATCTTGATCTTTACGTCAAGTCGCCCTGGACGGAGAATCGCCGGGTCAATGAGATCCTCTCGATTGGAAGCTCCAATGACAATCACGTCTCGAAGTGCCTCTACGCCATCGATCTCCGCAAGGAGCTGAGGGACAATCGTTGCTTCCATGTCTGAGGAAATTCCTGTTCCACGAGTCCGGAACAAGGAATCCATCTCATCGAAGAAGACAATGACCGGCACGCCTTCGGCCGCCTTCTCTCGAGCGCGAGAGAACACGAGTCGAATCTGGCGCTCGGTTTCGCCTACGTACTTGTTGAGGAGCTCTGGACCCTTGATGTTGAGGAAATACGAGCGAACGCCCTCTCTTCCCGTTACTTGAGCGACCTTCTTCGCGAGCGAGTTGGCAACCGCCTTCGCAATCATTGTTTTTCCACATCCAGGGGGTCCGTAGAGGAGGATTCCCTTTGGAGCCGGAAGGTCATATTCGGCAAAGAGGTGGCGGTGGAGATACGGCAACTCGACGGCGTCGGTAATCGCCTCAATTTGCGCATCGAGGCCACCGACGTCGTCGTAGGTGATGTCGGGAACCTCTTCAAGAACCAGCTCTTCGACC
>CAIQUD010000112.1 GCA_903874965.1 uncultured Actinomycetes bacterium
ATGCTCAAGCAGATCGCGTTCGCCGAAAGGCAGACGCAGAGGGCCTTCGACGCGAGGTGCAGCCAGAGGAGCCCGAGTCGAAGAAGGCCGCCCCTAAGAAGACGGCCGCCACTGAGACAACAACTGCGGCACCTTCTGATGCAGAACCCGCAGCACCACGACGAGTCATTACGTCGACTCGGCAAGCTGCCGCTCCGGCTGCGGCGCCAAAGCCTGCAGCTCGGCCAGCAGCGAAGCCTGCCGACGCTGCAGCTCCTGCGGCCGAGACCGCTCCTGCGCCAGCAGCGGAGCCCGTTGCAACGGCTCCAAGCCCTGCCGCAGCACCCGTAGTCGCTGAGGCGCCAACGGTGGGGGCTCCAGATGCAGCGCCAGCCGCTCAAAGAGATGAGGCTCCTGCAACAGCGCCACCGGTCGACAAGCAGACTCCAACGACGTCACCCGTAGCACCATCGACTGATGGCGCAGGTGGCGACACTGCTGCAGTCGATGCTCCTGCTGCTGCACCTCGTCCGCTCAGCCCTTCGGGCAAACCAATTCCTCCTCCTCCTGGCCGCCCAATGAGCTCGACTGGGCGACCAATTCCACCTCCTCCAGGTCGTCGTGGACCCGTCCCAGCGACAGGTGGACCTCGACCAGGACCTCGTCCTGGCGGTGGCACTGGTGGCCCACGTCCTGGATTTGGTGGCCCACGTCCCGGTGGTGGCACTGGTGGACCTCCAACTGGCGGTGGTTTCGGTGGCCGTCCAACTGGAGGCGGATTTGGCGGACGTCCTGGTGGCGGTCCGGGTGGACCCGGTGGTCCTGGTGGACCTGGCGGTGCTCCTGGTGGCGGTCCCGGTGGTCCTCCTGGTGGCCGTGGCGGTCCCGGTGGGCGAGGTCGTCCACCACAGCGGCGTTCACGTCGCAAGCGCCGTAATCTCGAAGAGCTCGAGCCGACGCAAATGTCGGTGTATCAGCCGTCGAATGCTCCGGTTCCTGAAGGCGAAATCATTGTCGAGCGTGGTTCAACGGCACGCGACATTGGTCCGAAGTTCAATCGAACCGGCGGTGACGTTGTTCGCTTCCTCTTCCTTCAAGGTGCCCACGTAACCGCAACGCAGTCGTTGTCGGACGACATGATTGAACTCTTCGCTGCGGAACTTGGTGCCGAGGTGCGACTCGTCGATCCTGGCGAAGAGCGTGAAGCCGAGTTGCTCGCGAAGTTCTTTGATGAAGAAGACGAAGACGACGCCGATGAGGATCTGATTCCTCGGCCACCGGTTGTCACGGTGATGGGTCACGTTGACCATGGAAAGACGTCGCTGCTCGACAGAATCCGAAAAGCAGATGTCGTCTCGGGTGAAGCCGGTGGCATCACCCAGCACATTGGTGCCTATCAGGTCATGACCTCTAATGGTCATGCGGTGACGTTCATTGACACGCCAGGTCACGAAGCATTTACTGCAATGCGTGCACGCGGCGCCCAGGTGACCGACATTGTGATCTTGGTGGTTGCGGCCGACGATGGCGTGATGCCACAAACGGTTGAGGCCATCAACCACGCCAAGGCATCCGATGTTCCAATCATCGTAGCGGTGAACAAGATGGATCGTCCCGACGCCAATCCAGATCGCGTCTTGCAGCAACTGGCAGAACGAGGACTCATTCCCGAAGCCTGGGGTGGCGACACGATCATCTGTCCTGTTTCCGCACTGAAGGGCGATGGTATTGATGACTTGCTTGAACAACTCGTCCTCGTTGCAGAGATTGAAGAACTCGTCGCGAACCCGAACGGCACCGTTCGAGGAACCGTGCTCGAGGCAAACCTTGAGCCAGGTCGTGGTCCGGTTGCAACGGTGATCGTTGAAAATGGAACGATCAAGGTGGGCGACCCAGTCGTTGCCGGTGCAGCCTGGGGCAAGGTCAAGGCGCTCATTGATGATCGAGGCAAGAGCATCAAGCAGGCTGGACCATCGGTTCCCGTGCAAATCCTTGGCTTCTCCGAGCCGCCACAGGCGGGCGATGAAGTCCGTGTTGCGAGCGACCTTGCTCGTGCTCGCACCCTTGGTGAGGCACGCGCACAGCGATTCAGGCTTACCGGGCATAATCCCGTTGCGACTGCCGCAACTGGAGCCAAGCTCGAGGACCTGTTCGAGCAGATCAAGCGTGGCGAAACTGCTTCACTCAATATTGTTTTGAAGGCTGACGTGCAAGGCTCACTTGAGGCGTGCACCGAATCGCTGAAGCGACTCGAGCGAGATGAAGTGAAGTTGCACTTCATTCATCGAGGCGTTGGCGGAATCACAGAGAACGATGTCCAGTTGGCATCAGCATCGAACGCCACCATCATTGGCTTCAATGTTCGGCCGGACAAGCGGAGTCGCGAGCTCGCCGAAAAGAGCGATGTTGACATTCGCACGTACGAGATCATCTACAAGTTGATCGAGGAAATCGAAGCCGCCATGGTCGGTATGTTGGCGCCCGAGTACGAAGAAGTCATCACCGGCGAGGCAGAAGTGCGTGAAGTCTTCCGCGTGCCGAAGCTCGGTGCGATTGCTGGTTGCTACGTCCGAGATGGTGTCATCACGCGAGGATCAAAGGTTCGATTCCTTCGAGAGGGAACCATCATCTGGAAGGGCTCGATCACGTCGCTGCGTCGATTCAAGGACGATGCACGTGAAGTTGCCTCCGGCTTTGAGTGTGGAATCGGACTTTCTGATTACCAGGACTTGAAAGAGGGCGACGTCATTGAAACCTTCGAGGAGCGAGAGATCCCCAGGGCGTAATTCATGGCAACACGCGGACACAGGGGGAAACCCGCTGCCGGCTACAGCCGAATGCTTCGGGTCAACCAGGTCCTTCGCCAGGTACTGGCAGAGGAGATTGAACGACTGCGTGATGCCGATGAACGCCTCTTGCGAGTAACGATCACCGAGGTGGATGTTGCTGGGGACCTGTCCTTGGCAACGATCTACGTCGATTCGCTGAGTCAAGATCAGGCAGAAGCACTCGAGGATCGTCGAGTCCATCTCCAGCGGACCATCTCGAGACAGGTAACGCTCAAGCGAACGCCGAAGTTGCGATTCGCCGTTGATCCTTCGATCGTCGCAGGAGCGCGAATTGATGAGCTCTTGCGCAAGGCACGTGAGGAAGACGACCAGTGAAGGCCGTTCCTTCGGGCATTGACGGACTCGTGGTCATTGATAAGGAAGCCGGATGGACGAGCCACGATGTCGTCGCACGGTGTCGTCGCATCTATGGGCAGCGACGCATTGGACACGCAGGACCGCTTGATCCTGATGCAACGGGAATTTTGTTGGTTGGCCTCGGACGTGCGACTCGGTTGCTTCGGTACTTGACCGAGCGCGAGAAGAGCTACACCTGTGAGGTGGTGCTCGGCGCAACAACCTCGACGCTCGATGCCTCCGGTGACGTCACTGCAACCTATGACATGACGTTTGACCAAGAGCAGTTGGATGAAGCCATTCTTTCGCTTACCGGAGACATTTTGCAGGTGCCTCCGATGGTGTCGTCGGTCAAGATTGACGGCAAGCGCCTTCATGAACTTGCGAGGCAGGGGATTGAGGTCGAACGACCTCCACGCCCCGTTACGGTCCACGAACTTCTCGTCACGAAGACGGAGGACCCCATGGTGCTGCACATGGATGCGACGGTCTCTTCAGGAACCTATATCCGAGTACTTGCCGCTGATCTTGGTCTGAAACTCGGGGGAGGGGCACACCTTCGAAACCTCCGTCGATACCGAAGCGGTTCATTCTCGGAGAAGGCGGCACGGACGCTCGATCAGCTGGCATCTGATGCGGAGACCGCCCGCGCACAAGGAGCCATTCCTCACTCGGTCTTGACGCCCGCTCAAGCAATGGCACATCTCGATCAGATCGTGGTGCCAACAGAAATTGCTACCATGGTGAGTCGAGGCCTCGCGCTCGACAAGGTTTCACTTGGCGCAACCGGCGCTGGTCCCTTCGCAATCGTTGATGGCGGCGGGAATCTGCTTGCCGTCTATGAACCAACCGAGACAGACCGAATCGTTCCCTCGGTTGTGCTTGCCTCGAGTTAGTTCACTTGTTAGCCGCGAGATCTGCTCGGTCTAGCCTGTAGCCGTGTTGGTTGTCACTCCAGAGTCAGCGGTTCCTCCAAAGAACGGCTGCATGCTCACCATTGGTGCCTTCGATGGCGTCCACCGTGGACATCAAGAGGTACTCGCCTCAATGCGAAGCAACGGGGAGCCTGGGCTTCCGCTTACCGTCGTTACCTTCGATCGTCATCCACTTTCGGTCGTTCGTCCCGAAGTAGCACCGCGGCTTCTCACCGATATTGCGACCAAGCTCGATTTGCTCTCCTCGCTTGGCGTCGACACCACCTGCGTGGTCCCGTTTGACGAGCAGCGGGCAACAGAAGAGCCTGAGGCGTTCATTGAAGATGTTCTCGTGAACGCCCTTGGCGCCAGGTATGTCGTTGTCGGCGCCGATTTTCGCTTCGGTCGTAATCGTCGCGGAGATGTTGCGTTGCTGGCCGAGCTCGGCAAGCAATTCGGCTTTGAGGTATTCGGCCTTGATCTTGCTGGCGCAGGTGATCAGCCCATTAGTTCGACGCGGATCCGCCAGCTGGTGGCGAGTGGTGAGGTCAAACTCGCTGCTGAACTCTTGGGGAGATCTTTCAGTTTGCGAGGCGTTGTTGAGCATGGCGATGGACGAGGAGGCCCTGAACTTGGTTTTCCGACCGCCAATTTGGGCATTGCCGATGGACTCGCTCAGCCGGGCGTCGGTATCTATGCGGGCTACGTCACCTTGGCGTCGCAAGAAGTCGTCCAAGCAGCAATTTCCGTCGGTCGGCGTCCAACCTTCTATGAATACGCCGATCCGCTCATTGAGTGCTACCTGCTCGACTTCAATCGAGATCTCTATGGAGAGCACCTCGAGGTGACGTTCGTCGAGAAACTACGAGATGAACAGCGGTTTGAGACGGTTGACGCCCTCATTGAACAGATGCATCGCGATGTCGCCGCAACGAGGACAATTCTCGCAGCAGCAGAATGAGGTTTTACCCTTCTAGGCCTGCTACCATTGTGAAGTCGGAAACCCCGGCTCAGGCAGCAGCCCAATCTGGGCGCTCGCCAAACCGCTCATTTTGAGGTCTGTTCGTTCTATGTCTGCAACGTCCGAAGCAAAACCTGCCATCATCGCCACCCACCAAAAGCACGACACCGACACCGGTTCGCCCGAGGTGCAGATTGCGTTGTTGACGGATCGGATTACGCGACTTACCGAACACCTCCGTGCCCACAAGCACGATCACCACACTCGCCGTGGACTGATGAAGATCATTGGTAAGCGTCGTCGCCTCCTCGACTATGTCCGGGAGAATGACGTCGAGCGCTACCGCACGATCATCGCAGAACTCGGTATTCGGCGCTAGGCCGAGATCACCCTTCGTTCGCGAGGGGAACCAAAGCGACGCCGACCACGATCGGCTGCCAGTCGCCGATCACCTCACAGGTTCCAGTCGAGGTGGCCGACTACTGGGAACCGGCAGGCGGCGTCCTCTACAGAAAGAGGAACACCCATGGCCAAGGCCATTGCTGTCTCAGCTCCAATTGCTGAGACTGACCGCACGCTCAGCTTTGAAGCTGGAAAGCTTGCACAACTCGCCGACGGCGCAGTCGTCGGACGTGTTGGAGACACCATCATCCTTGTCACCGCAACCGCTGCACGCAGCGTTCGCGAAGGCACGGACTTCTTCCCCCTCACCGTTGACATTGAAGAGCGGGCCTACGCGGCTGGAAAGATTCCAGGATCTTTCTTCCGTCGTGAAGGAAAGTCCTCTGACCAGGCGATTCTGACCTGCCGGTTGATTGACCGCCCACTTCGCCCTTCGTTCCCTGAAGGTTTCCGCAACGAAGTCCACGTTGTCGGCACGGTCTTTGGAGCCGACCAAGAGAACCCACATGACGTTCTTGCCATCAATACGGCATCTGCAGCGCTCATGTTGTCGGGCATTCCGTTCGATGGCCCAATTGGTGCTGTCCGCCTTGCCTACTCGACCGAGGGAACGTGGATTCCTCACCCGACCTTCCAAGAGGGTGACGACTCGACCTTCGAGCTCGTCGTTGCTGGTCGTGCGCTGTCTGATGCTGCTGATGCAGAGATCGCCATCATGATGGTCGAAGCTGGCGGCACTGAGCAGTCTTTCGACTTCTACGAAGATGGCGCCCCAAAGGTCACCGAGGAAGTTCTCGGGGAAGGCCTGGAAGCAGCAAAGCGTTGGATTCGTGATTCGATTCTTTTGCAGCGTGATCTGGTCAAGGCCGTTGAAGCCGAGCGCGGTGCCAAGGCACCGTTGACTTTCTCAACCTTCACCGACTACGGCGACGACGTTGGCGCACGCGTGAGCGAAGTGGGAGCGGATGCAATCGCTGCCGCAAACGCCCACACGACGAAGACGGAGCGCAATGCAGCGCTCGACGCCGCCACCGCTGAGATCCTGACGACACTCGAAGCTGAGTTCGAAGGACGGACCCGTGAAGTCAAGGCTGCCGTCAAGTCGCTGACAAAGAAGATTGTCCGGAAGCGCATTGTCGAAGAGGGAATTCGAATCGACGGTCGCAAGATCGACGAAATTCGCCCCCTCAACGCTGAGGTCGACCTGTTCCCAACGGCTCACGGTTCAGCGCTGTTCGAGCGTGGTGAGACCCAAGTGGTTAACGTCACGACGCTTGGCATGCCTCGCATGAACCAAATGATCGACACCATCACCCCAGACGAGTACAAGCGCTACATGCATCACTACAACTTCCCGCCATTCTCGACGGGTGAGACTGGATTCATGCGTGGACCGAAGCGTCGTGAAATCGGTCACGGACTCCTCGCCGAGCGGGCACTGTTCCCGGTTGTGCCGAGCCTTGAAGAATTCCCGTACACGTTGCGTTTGGTCTCAGACGTCATGGCATCGAACGGCTCGACATCAATGGCATCGGTCTGTGGTTCGACCTTGTCGCTCATGGCCGCTGGTGTGCCAATCAAGGCACCCGTTGCAGGTATTGCAATGGGCCTCGTCTACGACGAAGGAAAGTACGTCACTCTGACGGACATCCTTGGTGCTGAAGACGCATTCGGTGACATGGACTTCAAGGTTGCTGGAACGTCGGAAGTCGTTACCGCATTGCAACTCGACACCAAGATTGACGGCCTTCCGGCTGATGTCTTGGCGCAGGCCTTGCTCCAGGCAAAGGTTGCCCGTCTTCAGATCCTCGACGTCATTACCGCTTGCATTGCCGAGCCTCGTTCCGAGGTCGCACCGTCGGCTCCAAAGATCTTCTCGATGGAGATTCCGATGGACAAGATCGGTGAGGTCATCGGGCCGAAGGGCAAGGTCATCAACACCCTGCAGCAAGAGACTGGTGCCGACATTGCGGTTGACGACGACGGTGTCGTCGGAACGGTGACCATTGGTGCGGTTGACGGGGAAGCCGTTGAAGAGGCGAAGCGTCGGATCATGCTGATTCTCGACCCACCATCGGCAGATGTTGGAGCGATCTATCAGGGCAAGGTTGTCAACGTGACGGCGTTCGGCGCCTTCGTGAACATCCTCCCTGGCCGCGATGGTTTGCTGCACATCTCGAAGATGAGTTCGCTGGCTGACGGCAAGAGGGTCAACAAGGTTGAAGACGTAGTGAGTCTTGGACAGGACCTTGAAGTCCGCGTCGATGAGATCGATCCCAAGGGAAAGATCTCACTGTCGCTCGCCGGAGCCCCAGCGGCGGAGCCACGCGCACCGCGCGAGGACCGTCCAGCTCGTGAAGACCGCGCTCCTCGTGAGGACCGTGCACCACGCGCCGAGCAATCGGCAACGGCTTCGTTTGAGGCGTCGTTCGAAGAAGAATTGACGGCCGACCTTGGAGACCTCGGTCCAGGAGGACCGACGTCCAGCAACGAGGATGGCGACCGCCGCCGTTCCCGTAACCGTCCACGGCGTTGACCGCCGGTCGACGATGACCTCGTCGATCTCACTTCATCTCCTCGATAACGGCCTTCGGGTCGTTATCGACGAGATGGCCGTGGCCTCGTCCGCCATTGGGTTTTGGGTGCACACGGGTTCCCGTGATGAACCCGAAGCCTTGGCTGGCGCTTCACACTTTCTTGAACACCTGCTCTTTAAGGGCACCGAAGAACGAGGTGCCGCATCGATTGCTGAGGCATTCGATGCCGTTGGTGGTGATTGCAATGCGTTCACCACGAAGGAATACACCGCGTTCTACGCCAGGCTTCTCGCAGAAGATGCAGGACTTGCCGTTGACATCCTGAGTGACATTCTGTCGACGCCGGCCCTACGACCAATCGATGTCGACGCCGAACGACTAGTGATCTCTGAGGAACTCGCTATGCACGGCGATGAACCAGCTGATCTTTCGTCGGAACTTTCAAGTGCGCTGCTCTATCCAGGTAGCGGTCTCGGCCGCGACACGCTTGGCACGAAAGCAACCATCGCTTCGCTGACGGCGACTGACATTCGCCAGTTCTTCAACGACCACTATGGCGCCAACAATCTTGTGGTTGCCATTGCTGGTGGGGGAGCAAAGGAGCCGCTTCTCGAACGACTGAATTCGTTCGGTTCGGCCCCGAGATCTCTCGCTCCAGATCGGTCAGCTCCGAAGGAGCCTTCAACCAATCTCTCCGTAAAACGGTTGCCGACCGAGCAGGTGCATCTCACCATTGGCTGGCGATCGGTTGACCGTCAGAGTCCGCAGCGCGTGGTTGCTGGTCTCTACAACCACCTCCTTGGGGGAGGGCTGAGTTCTCGTCTCTTCCAGCGAATTCGTGAACGTGAGGGTCTTGCGTATTCGGTTTGGTCCGAACGCGAGGTCTATGACCACGCTGGAAGCCTCAACATCATGGCGGGAACGTCGCCGGATCGAGCTTCGCAGGTGGTTGAAATTTGTTTCGAAGAAGTGCTCCAACTTGCCGCATCGGGCCCAACGCCTCGCGAGCTTGCGGTTGCCAAGGGGAATCTCCGTGCAGAGCTTCTGCTGAGTCTTGAAGACTCTGGTGCCCGCATGCATTTCGCTGCCACTGAAGTCCTTCGCTATGGAAGGGTTCGACCAATCGGCGAACTCCTTCAAGAACTTGACTCGGTGACGTCGACGGAAATTGCGGAGTTCGCAACGACGCTTCATCCAGACGCTGCAGTCGTTGCTGCGGTCGGACCAGTTTCCAAAAAGTCCTTTGCACAAGTGTTGCCCTCGTCAAAGGTCAGGGTTCCTTCCTAGAGCCACGAGTAAGGTTTCCCCATGGTCCGGATCGGCGTCGTGGGTGCAGGTGGTCGGCTTGGCACGGCACTCGTCGCCGCCATTGATGCAGCCGAGGATCTACGTCTCTCGGCTGCTGCAGATAGTGGCAAGGCCGGATTGGTCCTCGATCACCCTTCCCGAGAGGCCGTCACGCTTCTTGATTCGGTAGAGAAGTTTGACTTCTCCACCCTAGATGTCGTTCTTGAAATTTCTTCTCCGGAGAGCGCAGTAGCGAACGCAACCGTTGCCCTCAGCAATGGCTGCCATGTGGTTATTGGCACCTCAGGTATTGGCGCTTCTGCTCAGGCAGAACTCGGTGCACTCGCCGAGGAGCGCGAACTCGGACTGCTCGTCGTGCCGAATTTTGCGCTTGGGGGAATCCTGCTTCTTCGTTTTGCTAAGGAGGCAGCTCGCTACTTCCCTTCGGTTGAAGTGATTGAACTGCACCATCCAGACAAGCGCGATGCGCCAAGTGGCACCGCCACGCACACGCTTGCGGTCTTGGCCGATGCTCGAGAGGCTGCGGGAATGGCCGAACCTCCCGATGCAACGGACATGGTTGGTCTCGAAGGAAGTCGCGGCGGTGTTGGTCCCGGCGGTATTCACGTTCATTCGGTTCGACTCAGTGGTCTCGTTGCTCATGAGGAGATCCTCTTTGGCGGCCCCGGTGAACAATTGACGCTTCGCCACGATTCCTTTGATCGAACGTCATTCGCCGCAGGAGCACTACTCGCACTGCGGAGCGTTTGTCGACTCCGTGGCCTGACCGTCGGACTCGACGCACTTATTCAACAATGAGTGACGAAGAGCTCAGTTCGAAGAAGTTCTGGACGATTCCGAATATCGTCACGATTCTTCGACTTTGCCTTCTTCCGGTCTTTCTTTGGTTGCTCTTCGGAGTTCATCGGCAAGTCGCAGCAGGATTTCTCCTGGCGTTCCTCGGTGTCACTGATTACGTCGATGGGTATGTAGCCCGCAGGTTCCATCAAGTTTCCGAGTTTGGAAAGATTCTTGACCCAGTGGCTGATCGGGTGCTCGTTGCGACCTCGGTCATTGCCACGATGTGGGTGGGAGCGGTTCCGGCCTGGTTTGGCATTGCCACCTTGGCTCGAGAGGTGCTCGTGTCACTTGCTGTTGTCCTGATCGCCAGTCTTGGCGGAGCTCGAATTGACGTTTTGTGGATAGGGAAATGTGGTGCTTTTGCGTTGATGGTGAGTTATCCCATGTTCCTAGGCGCCTGCGGAGGCGCCTGGTGGCAACGTGGATTCATGTTCGGTGCTTGGGGATTTGGCCTCATTGGACTTGCCCTCAGTTGGGCGGCAGCAATTAGCTACATCGCACCTGCTCGAGCGGCACTCAGTCGGGGGAGAGCAGCCAGACGGGCCCTGAAGCCACCGACCGCCTAGGCCTGTTCCACTATCCTCTGGCTATGCAGATTCCTGAGAACCTCCGCTATTCGTCCGACCACGAGTGGGCGAGCCGAGACGGCGAACGCGTGCGAATTGGAATTACCGATTTCGCCCAAGATGCCCTTGGCGACGTCGTCTACGTCGAAGTTCCAGCGGTTGGCACGACGGTGGATGCTGGTTCAGCCGTTGGTGAGGTGGAATCCACCAAGTCCGTCTCCGAGATTTATGCCCCAGTCGCAGGAACCGTTGTGTCGGTGAACGCTGCGCTGTCTGACCATCCTGAGCTCGTGAACGCGGATCCCTATGGTGAAGGTTGGCTCTGTGAAATCGAGCTTTCGAGCGCCGACGCCTACGACGCACTTCTTGATGCAAGTGGTTACAAAGGGCTCACCGAGTCGTAACGCACTCGCAAAATACGGCTGGAGACGAGGCCGCACTCCTCGGCTAGTTTGAGGATCGTGTTCTGCCACCGCTGCGGTCATCGCAATCCGTCTGGGGTCAACTTTTGTTCGCTCTGTGGCGATGCAATGGCAAGTGATCCAAGCAACTCAACAATTCTGCTTGAAGGCTCGGTTCACCCTCCGAGAGCCGAAGACGCCATCGGGCTTGAATTTGGCTCGAGGGACGAGGAAGGCGACTTGTTGGTCGTCAGTGAAGGTCCCAATGCCGGGACGCACTATGAGATTGGTACTCGAGTCGTGAAGATTGGTCGATCGGTTGATTCAGAGCTCTTCTTCGACGACGTGACGGTTTCTCGTCACCACGCAGAACTCATGAGGAATGATCGTGGCCGAGTGGTGCTGAAGGATCTGGGTTCCCTCAATGGCACCTATCTCAATCGAGTACGGGTTGATCAAGCCGAGCTTGAAGCTGGAGATGAAGTGCAAGTTGGCAAGTTCAAGTTGATCTTCGTTCCAAAGCGAGCGGGAGCGTGAGCACCAAGTCCTACCTCTCCATTGGCGACGTGTTGTCGGGGCTCCGAGAAGAGTTCCCTGACGTGACGATCTCGAAGATTCGATTTCTTGAGACCCAGGGACTGGTAACTCCGCAGCGAAGCCCGAGCGGGTATCGAAAGTTCTTGGCTGGTGATGTTGATCGCCTTCGCTGGATTCTTCAGCAGCAACGTGATCACTTCTTCCCCTTAAAGGTCATCAAGGAGCGGATTGAAGAAGCCTTCCCTCCGCAACCAGCAACGAATGGCTCACGACCACCGCAGAGCGACGAACAGCGAGCCGCCGCCCTTGCTCGAGTAAGTCATGTGGTTGCCGCCCTTCAAGAGGGTCCGCGCGCTGTGGCACAAGTTGCCCCATCATTCGGAGAAGGCAATCGGTCGGTCGCCGCCGAGGAGGTCGTTATGGAGGTTCCGAATCCACCTCAGCACACGGTCTCGTTGGCTGAGTTGTGCTCTCTGTCCGGCCTTTCGGAGGCGGAAATTGCGCAAGCGGAGTCCGTGGCGCTCTTGTCGTCGACGGAGATTGCTGGAGAAGTCGTGTTCGCCGATGACGCCATTGCGGTGGCGAAGTTGGTGGGACAGTTCCGTCGCTATGGCATGGAACCCCGACATCTTCGCCCCTATGCGAATGCGATTGATCGTGAAATTGGCCTCATTGAGCAAGTGGTGAATCCACTGCTTCGAGCTCACACCCCAGAGGCCCGACAACGGGCCGCAGAGCACAGCGCCGAATTGGCAAAGTTGGGACAGTCGCTACGCGCTGCATTGTTGCGTCGAGCGCTCTCAAAACTTCTCGGCAGTTAGCCCGACCGCTGCTTAAGGGCGACGCGCCGGTACAGTGGGATCCATGGTCGAAGTTCACTTGCGAGCAGTTCGGGTCGACTTGGCCAGCAACACCCCGGTCTTGCTCCTCGAAGAACTCCTTGGCGAGCGAACGTTGGCGATTTTCGTTGGTGCGCCAGAGGCGACCGCAATTGCCTATGCCGTGCAAGGCGTGGCTGTGCCGCGTCCAATGACGCATGATCTCATTTGCAATGTGCTGGCCGCCCTCGGTGCGACGCTTGAGCGGGTCATTGTGACCGATCTCGTTGAATCAACGTATTTCGCCGAACTGCATCTTCAGAAAGGTGGAGAGGCAATCGTCTTGTCCTGCCGACCGTCTGATGCGGTTGCTGTCGCCCTCCGAGCCAAGACGCCAATGTTTGTTGCAGATGCACTCATGGACGCAGAGGGTCTCATCCTGGCCTCGGATGAGGATGAAGCCGCCGATTTCGATCACGATCCCGAGGAACTGGTTGATCAGTTTCGTGAGTTTCTCGATTCCATTGGCCCGGACGACTTTTCCGCGAGTGGTTCGTGAGGCGATTCCTGGTCTTTGTGGTGTTACTCGCCCTCGTCGCGGGCGTGGCCTATACGGTCGGTCATCGCACGCGCTCAACACCGACCACCACAACCCTCGCAACGACAACCTCAACAACCTCGACGACGCTTGCAACGACAACGACGACTTCGGTCGCGACTCCCTGCACGAGTGATGCCGTGACCGTTGCGCTTTCCCTGACAGGCGGAGGAACCGGAACGTCGACCTTCCAACTGGCGTTCCAAAACACTGGTGCCAGCCCGTGCTCGTTGTTGGGCACCTCCAAGCTGCAACTTCGCGATGCAAACGGCGTGGCAATGCCAACCATCACCGTGCCGTCCACCTCCGGGTTCGCTGACCCCAAGGCGAACCTCCCTGCGCGTTTGGTGCGAGTCGACGTTGGAGGAAAAGCCTTCGAAGATGCGAGCTATCCGTCAATCCCCTCTGGCGCTCAGCGGACGTGTGCCGTTGCTGCGTCGATTGACGTGTTGATGCCTCGGACGTTGACGTCGGTGTCGGTTCCAGCGGTCATCAATCCATGCGGCGGGGGACTGATTCGTCTTTCGCCAATCTTCTCTTGACCAGGTAGTGGTTTACAGCCGAACGAGAATTCTTCCGGTGACTTCTGAACGGTGGAGCCGTCCCAACGCTTCGGCCACACCGTCGAGTTGAACTTCTTCAGCGATCAGACCTTCGAGCGCATTCAGGTCAACTTCGTTGGCAATCCGACCCCAGAGAGCCTGGCGAACTGCCATTGGCATTTGGACGACATCAATGCCGACAAGAGCAATACCTCGGGTGATGAAGGGATAGACGGTCGTTTCAAGTTGGGCTCCTCCGGTGAGGCCCGATGCGGCCACACAACCCCCATACTTGAGCGATCGCAAAATTGCAGGCAGCGTGGTTCCTCCAACGCAGTCAATCGCTCCTGCCCAGCGCTCTGATCCAAGTACGCGATCAGGTCGGTCATCAAATCCAGCTCTTCCGACAATCTCACTCGCACCGAGGGACCTTAGGTAGTCATGGGACTCCGTCTTGCCCGATGACGCAACCACTTCGTAGCCAGCGGCTGCCGCCAGCGCAACGGCAAAGGATCCAACGCCACCGGTTGCACCAGTCACGAGTATTGGTCCATTGGACGGATGCACACCATGGTGTCGAAGCGCCTCGAGTGAGGCAAATGCCGTGAATCCGGCGGTCCCGAGGATCATTGATTGACGGGTTGAAAGCCCGGCGGGAAGTGCAACGATCCATTCATCGTTCACTCTCGCTCTCTCGGCAAAGCCACCATGGTGGGCAACGCCAAGGTCATAGCCATGGACGACCACCGGATCGCCAATACTTCGGCCGGAGGTTCCTGGGTCAAGAACCGTTCCAGCGAGGTCAACGCCACCAATGAGCGGAGACCTTCGGGCGATGCGATTGCCTGGTTGAATGACCATCGCGTCCTTAAAATTGCACGACGAATACTCAACCTTCAGGAGGACTCCGCCGACGAGCATCTCGTCATCACAGTTAAGGACCGAGGCAGTTGGTTGGGCAGTTGGATCGACAACAAGAGCTTGAAACGGCATGGACCGAGCCTAGAGGTGACATCTCACTAGGGTGAGGTAATGCCGTGGGATCTGGTTGACGCCGCCATTGGTAAAATTGATCGGTCGCAGTTGCTTGCTGACGGAAGTGGGGGCTGCACCTGGGTCGAGCGACGACCGGATCGCGCCGGCCAGTCAGTCCTCATGCGTCGGAGAGCGAATGGCGACGTTGGACAACTTGGACCAATTGACTGGTCATTGACGTCGTCGATTGGTGGCTATGGCGGACGCTCCTACGCCCGTGCAGAGCACGGGTGGTGGGTCGTCATCGGGCCAGAACATTCGTTGCATTGGCTGGACGACAGCGGGACCGTTCATGAGATTCCTCGACCGCAAGATGGAAGCAGGATTGGTGATCTTGCTCCTGTTGATGGCGGATGTCTCCTCGTTCACGAAGAAGGCGACGAGGTTGTGCGGCGGTCGCTGTACTTCGTTTCGAGTACGGGGGAGTGGACTCAGGTCTATGCAGGTCCTGATTTTGTAGCCAATGTTTGTGTTCACCCCTCGTCTGGAGCGATGGCTTGGGTTGAATGGGATCATCCCAACCTGCCATGGGATGCAGCACGGCTGATGATTGCCCGTTTTTATGACGGCGTGGTCATGGACACCGAACACCTAGCAGGCAGAGAGGGAGCGCCTGCCTACGCTCCAGCCTTCGACAGCGCTGGTGACCTTCGGTTTGTGGCATTGACAGAAGGTTGGCTTCGACCACAGAAGAGAAACTCGAAGGGAGAAGTTCTGCAACTCAGCGATGCGCATGCTGATTTTGCCGATCCTCCGTGGACCACGACGACGAGGACACTCCTCGGACTGCCAGATGGCTCGACCCTCGCCGCAGTTCGGCGAGGAGGAATTCACGTCCTCGAGTTGTTCGGCGACGAACACAAGATCTTTTCAAATGATGCCGTGTCGGTTCGCGATCTCTGTCTTGTCGGCGAGGAGGTCCTCGGACTGATCGCAACATGGGACTCGAGGGCGGATCTCGTTCATCTTGATCGTGCAACTGGAGCACTCGTCCATCTCACAACGCAACCACTGCTTCCAGGCCCTGTAGTGCGGTTGCGCTCACTTCCGCTCAAGACCCCTGAAGGCAGGCAGATCGAAGGGTTCTTCGCGGCACCAAATTCGCAGGAGACGTCCTCGCCGCCGCCGGTCATTGTCTTTTGTCACGGTGGACCAACCGACTGCGTTGATCCGTCGCTCGATCCAACGGTCCAAGTCTTCCTTGATCGTGGCTATGCGGTTGCCTTGGTGAACTACCGCGGATCTACAGGGTTTGGCATGGCTTACCGAACTGCCCTTGACGGACAGTGGGGAGTGGTTGATGTTGCCGATGTTGTGGCCTATCGAGATGCCCTTGAGCGCGATGGGCTCGTCGATGGAGCGGCGTGTTTAGTCCGTGGTGGAAGTTCAGGAGGTCTCACGGCGCTGCGGGCACTTGAGAGCGGCCGATTCCTTGGAGGAACCGGGTTGTATGCCTGCAGCAATTTGCAACGACTTGCCGAGGCAACCCATGACTTTGAATCTCGGTACTTGGATACGTTGATCGGGCCGCTTCCAGAGATGCTCTCGGTCTATGAGGATCGATCGCCCGTCCTTCATCCGGAAAGAATTGAGGGCGGATTGTTGCTCCTACAAGGCCTCGACGACATGGTCGTTCCTCCAAGTCAAACCGAAGAGCTCGCCAGTGCACTTTCAGCACTTGGACGATCTCCAACGGTTTTGCTGTTCCCTGGGGAGGGACATGGCTTTCGAAAGAAGGAATCCATCGTGAAGGCACTCGAAGCAGAACTTTCACATTACGAGAGCCTCCTCACTCAAGAACGGGGGAGTAGGTAGGCTCGTTTCATGGTGCAAGAGGCGACCTCGCGGCTTCGGCCGCGCCTGCAGCGTTGGTTTGCTCCCTACTTCGCTCTCGATGAGGTCGGGAGAGACATCGTCCTCTATGGGCTGAGCGGAATCTTCGCTCTTGTGATTGCCTACACCTCGACGCTTGCGCTGTACCGCGAGTGGGGAGCCATGGCAGTAGCCGGCTACTTCGTGGCAATGGTGCTGTCGGTCGTGATCCTCAAGAATCGGCAACGGCTGAACGTTCGCCAGCTCTTCACCATTCGCTCGCTCCTGTGCGGTCTTGTCCTGCTCGGAACGCTGATTGTGCCATTGAGCATTGAAATTGCTTGGAGAACGACCACTCCTAACCCCTATCTCCATGTGCAGCCTGAAGTGACTGGAATTGAACGAGCAGGTCAAGCATTTGCGCACAACAAGGACCCCTACCAAGTTGTCGTCCAAAACGGACACGTTCGTTCCGAGCCTGGCATTCAGACCTTCGAGGAGTTCTTCCCGTATCTCCCGTTAATGGCTGCCTTTGGTTATGCCTCGTCAACGACAGCTCCCGGCCAGGTCACCGACGCAAGGCTCACCTTTCTCCTCGTGACGTTGGTGGTCCTCATCGCCGCCGGATGTCTGGCGCCAATGTCGAGGAACCGAAGGTTGCGTGTTGCGCAGTGTCTCCTGGTCTTGCCCATGGGAGCACTGCCGCTCGTGACGGGAGGCGATGACCTGCCGGTAGTTGCGCTGCTCCTTCTCGGCCTCGTGCTGACTGCGAGAGAGATGGATCTGCCAGCTGGACTCATCTTTGGCATTGCGGCGGCGATGAAGTTCACCGCCTGGCCCATCGCACTGTTGGCGATTTGTTTCGTTGGCTTCCGAAAGTCTGGACAGAAGAAGTTTGCGATGCTGGCAGGGTTTCTGGCGGTCTTGGTCCCGGTGGTCATGCCCTATGCCGTCCTCAATCCAACAGCGTTCATTCAAAATGTGGTGTTGTTCCCGCTTGGTCTCTCTGGCGTGCCTTCGCCAGCAGCAAGTCCGCTCTTTGGGCACATGATCGTGAGCCTCTTGCCGTCATTTCACCGGACCTATGTGGTCCTCATCGCTGGACTTGGCTGCGCAATCTTCATTCGTCGTCTGTGGAGAAATCCACCGAGGTCAGCAGCAGCCGTTGCGACGCTCGCGGGTTGGTGTGCGTTGTTTGCCGTCGTTGTGGCGCCATCGACGCGCATTGGCTACGTGATCTATCCGATCAGTTTCTTTATCTGGGGCGAGTGCCTCCCAGCAACGACCGAGTCCTCGCTGAGCGAGGTCGAGCTAGCTCGATGAGCTTTGGAAGAGACGGATCGTCACCTTCGTCGACTGCGTAGGCACGCCTCCGCCATTGGAGGAATAACTGGTCCTTCCAACAACGACGCCTAACTGCCAGTAGAACCCATCTGACCCGGCCTTTTGCGCCAGATATGCCGTGCCGCCGCCATCGTGGTTCGTCATGCCTTGACTGAACACTTTCCATCCACTGTGGCGGAGTTGCGCCCGATAGAACGCTTGAAGAAAGCCCGTCGAAGAACTGCACACAAACTCATTGGCGAGTGAGGGTCGAGTTGCATCGCCACCGGTCGGGATGACCTTGGTGCCTACACAGGCAGCCGGAAGGAAGACGGATCGTTGAATGTCCTTCGGTGGGGCATTGATGGGATCAACAGAGGCATAGGTCGCTTGGAGGTCTCTCGTTGGACCAAAGGCACTGAGTGGTGCTTTTGGTTGGGTTGGGGTTGACCCTCCAAAAATGATCTCGATGGCGAGAAAGAATCCGAGGGTCCCGACCGCAATGATTGGGACAATGGCCGCCAACCGAATCGATGTCGGCTGAAAACTTGGCCGCTTCGGCAACTCTGGTTCGACCATCGACCCAGCCTAACGACGCCGACGAGAACGTCTGCGAGGTGGCGGCGTGATGATTGCCTTCAAGTCATCGGTTTGGAACCCCAAGGTCGCCGCATCATTGGTGAGGTAGATGTAGAGCGCTGTCGAGACAATGGTGCTCAACAAGACCAGGGAATTGACGGCGAGCAAGAGTCCAACAAGCCCGACGACGAGCCCGAGGAACTTAGAGGCATTCCAAGCGAATGCCGTTGCACCGCCGAGAAGGAGTGCGACGAGAACTAGCGCGGTCGTCGTTGGCGGATCAATGACCGAGGTAGAGCCCGGGGCCTTTACGAGGAGGTCGTAGGAGCGTGCCCTTTTCTGGCGGCCAGAAAGTCCCTCGGCAGTCGTCAACGCAAGGCTCAAGCCGCCTCGGAGTCGCCATCGTTGCCCTCGACGCCGTCCCAAGATCCGACTAAGTCCTCCCGCCGCTCGATTTCTGCGGAGTGGACGCGTCGTCAGCGCGATGATCCACCGCCCGAGGTATAGCGATGACAAGCGAAAGATTGAACGAAGTGCCAAGAGCCAGGAGCGAATTGCCCCAACTGGTTCACCGCGGAGGAACGTAATGAGGCGGTAGGAGAGCGCTCCGGCCAGGAGGATGCCAATGAGCACAATGCCAAGTGCGACCAGCGCCACATACAGCCATTCGCGCTTCGTGATGCCGTGCTGGGCAGCACTGGCACTTGAGCTTCGATGTTGCAGGACAACGAGCAGAACGCCGAACGCAGCGACACCTTCAATCGAGGTCGCAAGGGCCAGGATCATTGAAAGGGTGGGTTCACCGGCGGTGTAGGCCATGGTCACCGCAACGGCCCTGCGAGTTCGTGCCCAACGACCCATCCTCGGGGGAGCGGCGGGTCCTACGTGAGAGAACCAAGGAACGCGTCGATTGCCCGGAGCAATCATGATGCACTCTCCGTTGCTTGAGCCTCGACGCCCCAGCCATGGTGATCAATGGGGCCACGTCCACTGCCGAGCGACCAGGTCGCTGCTCCAAGGAGGGCCGCGTGGACAAACCGTTGTGCGCCATCAATGGCCGCATCAAGTGGTTCACCGAGGGCAAGGCGAGCCGTCAGCGCTGCGGCGAAACTGCAGCCAGTGCCGTGGTCATTGGGCGTCGAGACATGGGACTGGGCAAGCGATCTCACTACTTCACCATCAACGACAAGATCAACCACACGACCACTGACAGGCGTCAAGTGTCCGCCCTTGGCAACAACGACGGTGGAGGTCTGGAGGGAGAGTTCAATGGCGGCGAGCCGAAGGTCTTCAGTGGTCTGAATGGATGAGGCCGGACGATCGAGGAGCGCAGCGAGTTCATCTCGATTTGGCGTGACGACGGTGGCTCTCTCGAGCAATTCCCGTCGATAGGCCCCGATGCCGCCTTCGGCGACGAGTGACGCCCCAGTTGTCGAGATGAGGACCGGATCAACCACCAGTGGAATCGATCCAACGTTGCGGAGATGCTCCGCAACGGCACGGACTATTTCGGGAGTTCCAAGCATGCCGGTCTTGATGGCTTGGACCGGGAAGTCGTCTAACACCGAAGTGATCTGCGCGAGCACGGTCGCAATGGGAAGTGGCATGACCTGCTGCACACCAACGGTGTTTTGCGCAGTGATTGCCGTAATCGCTGTCGTTCCAAATACTCCAGCCGCGGCAAAGGAGTGAAGGTCGGCCTGAATCCCAGCGCCACCTCCAGAATCCGAGCCAGCAATCGTTAAGGCGACGGTCGGCTGCACGTAGGGAATCCTACGACGACCTTCCCTCAGGCGAGGTACGGGCCTCCAAGTAGGGTTGCTGCATGGTCGATCACCTCAGCGTGGCAGGTGCCACGCTCCACTCAAGGCTCCTCATGGGAACTGGTGGGATGGCCAATCTTGATCTGCTCGGGCAGAGTCTCGATGCTTCAGGCACCGAAGTGGTGACGGTTGCCGTCCGGCGCCTTGATCCTGGAGGAGAGACAAGACTCCTCACGATTCTTCGAGAGCAAAAGCTGCGGCTCCTGCCAAATACGGCCGGATGCGCGACCTCCGCCGAAGCGGTGCTGTGTGCGCAACTCGCCAGGGAAGCCTTTGAGACCAACTGGATCAAGTTGGAGGTCACGGGTGATGACCGGACCATGTTGCCCGACCCGGTGGAATTGGTGAAGGCAGCAGGCGAGCTCGTGGCCGATGGGTTCGAGGTGTTTGCGTACACCACCGACGATCTGATCACCTCGCTTCGTTTGGCGGACCTTGGCTGTGCAGCGGTGATGCCACTTGGCTCTCCAATTGGCAGTGGTCTCGGGATTCTCAACCCGCATGCCATTGCGATGATCGCCGAGCGCCTTCAGGTGCCGGTCGTGCTTGATGCCGGTATTGGAACGGCATCTGATGCCGCCCTTGCCATGGAACTTGGCTGCGACGCGGTGCTTGCAGCCACGGCCATCAATCGTTCCGTCGACCCGGTGCTCATGGCTTCGGCGTTTTCTCTCGGCGTAACCGCTGGGCGCTCCGCCTTTCTAGCTGGCCGGATTCCCATTCGACGATACGGCGAGGCATCTTCTCCCCGTCTTGGTCGTCCGGATCTTCACGCGGAACCCTGAGATCACACGAGTGGAACTACTCCCGTGTGGTTCCGACGGGGTAGGCTTCAACCAAGTGTCGGAACGAAGGGGCCACGATGGTGACGAGTCAACTTGTGCAACGTGAAGATGGGTTTAGCGGACCTCAGGTTTGCGACCTTGTCGGCGTGACGTATCGACAGTTGGACTATTGGGCGAGGACGGGTCTGTTGACGCCTTCGGTCGCAGAAGCCACCGGGAGCGGTTCCAAGCGGAGATATTCCTATCGAAACGTCGTTGAGTTGAAGGTGATCAAGCAACTGCTTGATGCAGGAATCTCTCTCCAAGCCGCCCGGCGAGCTGTTGACTGCCTTCGTTCTGATCTTCAGGCCGATCTCACGTCCACGCAATTGGTCTTGACATCAACGACGTCGGTTCTCGCCCGGTCGAATGGCGAAGTGGTTGATCTCTTGGCTGGCGGCCAGGGTGTCTTCAACATCATTCCGATGGCTGGGGTCGTCGCTACACTCGATGCTGAAATCGTGCAGTTGCGTGTCCAGTCAGATCAAGCAGTCCGGAGGCATCGCACCGCGTGAGCAATTCGGTCGAGCAGAGCTCCAACCGACATCCTTCCAACCTCGGAACCTCCGGGGTGCAGTTCGCTCACCCGTCAGAGGCAACCCTCGCATCGCTGCTCAATCTGTACCTGATTCGTTGGGTCTATGAACCGGTGGAGTTCCCACTTGATTGGCACGAGGACGGATCAGTGAAGTCAGCATTTCGACCAGACTTCTATCTCCCTGAACACGGCGGATTCCTTGAGCTGACGTGCGCTGACCAACGAACCATTACTCGCAAGACGGCAAAAATTCGCCGCTTTCACCACCTGTATCCTGAGATTCCCGTGACCCTTCTGCGCCCTCGAGATTTTCACGCACTCTGCCAGCGACACGGAATTCTTGGCACGACTGAGACTGCAGCCTGAGGAGCGCAATGGACCCTGTTCACCACACGCCGCTTGAAGCTGCCCAC
>CAIQUD010000113.1 GCA_903874965.1 uncultured Actinomycetes bacterium
AGGCCACCTTCGCTTGCCGGGCCATCATTGAAGACGTGGCCCAAGTGACTATCACCTTGAGATGAGCGAACTTCAGTCCTGATCATGCCGAAGGAGCGGTCACGGACTTCGGTCACGGCATTCGACTTGACCGGCGACGTAAAGCTCGGCCAGCCGCACCCGCTATCGAACTTCGCTGTGCTCGTAAAGAGTGGCTCTCCGGAAACCACATCGACATAGAGGCCAATTTCCTTGTGGTCCCAGAACTCATTGTCGAACGAAGGTTCCGTTCCGTTCTTCTGGGTGACCTGATACTGCTGTGGTGTGAGGTGGGCGAGTGCCTCAGGATCAACCTGGTAACGCATTTCCATATCTTCTCCAAACTCTTCGCAACTTCTTGACAGGTTTACTGTCCTTCGAGAACTCGTCGCGTTACACACTGGCCCTTCTTGACCTAGGTCTTCGTTGGTTAGCATGACCGCGTGGACGACGTCGAGCTGCTGATGCGGATGCTGGACGGCGACGAAATCGCCTTCACAGAGCTCGTGAAGCGCTATCAATCGACACTCGTGCGTGTCGCTCGGTATTACGTTGCCGGCGAAGCCAGCGCCGAGGATGTCGTTCAAGACACCTGGATTGCCGTCCTACGTGGTTTGAGCAAGTTCGAGCACCGATCAAGTTTCAAGACGTGGCTCTTGAGGATCTTGGTCAATCGCGCGAAGACGGCAGGTACGCGAGAGAGGCGGTCGATTGCCATCGACCTTGCCGATCCAGAAGCAGTTGCTTCCAGTCGATTCGATGAGCATGGAGCTTGGAGTGAGCCTCCAGTTCCCTTCACCGATGCCATTGATGAAAGTTTGGCGAACGACAAGATCCTTCGACTCGTGCGTCAGGCGATCAACCGGCTTCCCGACCCACACAGAGCAGTTGTAATGCTGCGGGACATTGAAGGACTATCAACTATGGAAGTTGCAGAATTATTGGAGCTTTCTGTGGCCAACGTTCGGGTCATCTTGCACCGAGGTCGGTCCCGAGTTCGAAGTGATGTCGAGGCAGGGATGTCCGGAGGTATGCCATGAGACTTCGTCCGAGCTCACTTGTCTGTCTCCAGGCCGTGCAGTTGATGAGCGACTACCTCGAAAATGCTCTTTCACGTGGTGACCGCCGTCGACTGGAGAGACATCTCGAGCAGTGCACCCATTGCAACTTGTACCTTCAGCAAATGAGGTCGACGATTGCCGCAAGCGGTTCAGTGGCGCCAGACGACCTCGCTCCAGAAGCCTTGGACGATCTTGTCGAGATCTATCGCGCATTTCGAGAGGAAACTCGCGAATAACGAGTGCCGAATTGCTCGCGCTCATCGGTTGGACGTATCTGATGCCGCAGACAAGGTCGTGCAAGATGCATGGACTTCTTGGTGGAGGTAAGGGTGTTTAGGTTCACGACCTTGTTGATACCTGTGTCGCGTCATCGTTGATACTGGCATGACCCCCACGATGGGGAATGTCCAAGGCTCGAGTCATTGTGTTGTCGGTCGTGCACCAAGGTCTAACCAAGGCTGAAGTGGCC
>CAIQUD010000114.1 GCA_903874965.1 uncultured Actinomycetes bacterium
AGCAATAGCGCCTGCCACCTCACTCCCGGGAGTAAAAGGCGGCGTTGGTTTGATTTGATAGCGGCCCTCCACAAAGAGTGCATCGACGTAGTTGACGCCCGCAGCTTCAACGTCAATGAGCACTTGGCCAGCCCGTGGTGAAGGCGTTGGCATTTCTTCAACGACAAGGTCTTCAAGTCGTCCTGGTTGATGGCATTGAACCGCTCGCATTACGTCAGCTCCACGTGCACGCCACCAACAATGGTGCCAAGGACAGCAATGTCCTTGAGGGCATGGTGCGCAACCTCAAGCGGGTCCTCGCCAAGCACGGTGAAGTCGGCATATTTTCCAACCTCAATGGTTCCAAGGTCTTGGTCGCGCTTGAGCAACATGGCCGCGCCAATGGTGACCGCCTCAAGTGCATCCTTCGGGCTCAGGCGCTCCTGCTCGCCAAGCACGAATCCAGTTCGCGTCTCTCGGTTCACCGCACACCACATGGTGAACAGGGGTCCAACTGGCGTCACCGGCGCGTCGGAATGCACCGAGAACGTGACCCCGCAATCTTTCGCTGTGGCTGCCGCATTCATGCGGCGAGCCTTGTCGGGGCCGACGGTCTTCATTCGATGCGTATCTCCCCAGTAGAAGAGGTGGTTCGAGAAGAGGTTCACCCCAACGCCGAGCTTCGCCATCTTTTGGAAATGTGCCCGAGAGGCCAATTGGCAGTGTTCGAGACGATGGCAATGATCTGGACGAGGCGCCGCAATCAAAATTCGTTCGAGCGCCCGCAAGACGACCTCGGTTGCTTCGTCACCGTTCGTGTGGATGGCCGCTTGAAAGCCAGCTTCATGAAAGGGCAGCACTTCGTCAACAACGGTGTCTTCATCAAGAATCAAGAATCCGTGATCTTCACCCGAGCAATAGCCGGGCCACTTCAATTTTCCGGTGAACCCTTGAATTGATCCATCGGCAATCCACTTGAGCGGCCCAAGCGCACACCGATCCGTGCTCTCATCCCGCAGGATTTTTGCCCGTTCCAACAGTTGGTCAAGGGTCATGAGTCGCTTCAGATCATTCACGCTCGGTGCGTAGACCACGCGGACTGGAAACTCTGGCGTTGACGCTTCACGGCGAAAGGTCTCGAAACTCTCACCAACAGCGACAATGGCCAAGTCCGTCATGGTGGTGCAACCAGCAAGTGCAGCCAGTCGGCCGCCATTCCAGGTTGCTTCCTTCGGATTTGCTCCAGTGATTTCGGCCTTCGTAAACAGCAAACTCATTGCTGTCTCATGGAAGATCCCGTTGGGTGTGCAGTCTTCGTTCGTCATCACACCGGCAACGACGGTGTCGGCGGTGATGTTGTTTCGAGCCATGTGCACGGAGTTGGCATACGCAAGGTGACCGCTGGCATTCATCACGATGACACCAACTTGATTACTGACCTGGTCGAGATCAGCCGCCGTGAGGGGCCTGCCGTCATGGAAGGTGGGGTCAAAGCCAAAGCCGAGCAACGTGGTTTCCGTCTCTATTGCTCGATCGATCTCATCCCGAAGGCGGTCAAGAACGGCGGAAATAGTGGTGCAACCCGGGTCAATCGTTCCATCGGGGCGTTGTCGATCATCAAATCCCACCCACGGGTAGGCACACACAGATCCATTGCCAAAGAGATGGCCGTGAGCCTCAATGAATCCGGGCGTGATGATGGCATCGTCATAGGTGCGGTCGACCTGATAGCTCGTTCCCGCCAAATACCCTTCGATGTCCTCGAGCGAGCCAACGTGGAGAATGCGTCCATCTCGAACGGCGACTGCGGTCGCACGTGGACACACCGGATCGAGCGTGATGATGGTGCGTGCAACAAAGACGGTCGTCATCGTCCTCCCTTCATTCGAAGTTCACTGTAGGAGATTTGGCGCCACGCGTTCAGTTGGCAAATAGGTCAGGATGAAACCATGCAGCATGCGCCATCACGACGATCTCTTCCCGCGATTTCTTGGCACCGAGGAGGAAGTGAGACGGAACCTTCTGCGAGTCGAGCGGCATTCGTGGCCGCCCTACTTGCCGGTGCAGAAATCATCGAGATTGATGTGCGCTCAATGGCAGATGGCGTGCTGGTGTGCGTCCACGATGAGTACCTCGAAGGGCTTGGACACCTCGCGAGCATTCGATTCGGTGAGCTTTCGCCAGAGCAACAGGCAGAGATTTACACCCTCAAGGCATTCGTTGCGGACCTCGTCGTGCACGACCCAGAAGCGAAAACCTCAGTGCATTTCGACTTAAAGGAGTTTGGTCACGAGCTTGAAGCGGTCGACGAACTCTTGAACCACGATCGACCCCTCTTCGTCACGACGCTGATTGATGAATCAGTCGTGGTGCTGCGACGAGAACGTCCTGATGTGTTGACGTATCTGACCATTGGCGCCTCAACGTTTGGGAAGTCGAAACTGCAGGCACTCCGACAGCGGAGCCAAGAATTCTTCCCCTTTCGTCGCATTCGAGCGAGTGGTGCGAATGGCATTGCCATTCACTACGCGCTGGCTCGACCATGGACGCTTCGCTGGTGTGCAAAACGACGACTCTCGGTCGTTGTTTGGACAGTTGACCGGTCGAGTGACCTGTCGGCTTGGCTCAAGCGTGACATCGCCGTTCTGACCACCAACCGACCGCTTCGGGCACTCGAACTTCGACAAGCGCTCGCTAGCGCACCGTAAAGAACGTCGACGCGACCGATGACCGATGGCGCAAGTCGCCGGCATACGAAGCAACGACCACGACTCGACCCTTTCGTGTCATTGGTGGTGGCGAGCACCTTGCCGTGCCAGAGGTCACCTTCGCATTACAAAGCTTGACCGCACCAACTTTGAACGTCACCGTGCCGCTCGTCGTCTTCGAGAAGCCACTCGCCAAAAGAAGCGGTGCATGGTGGAGCGTCACCGTCGTTGGCGTCGCCTTCACCACAAAGGTCGTTGCACCCGCGGCAACGGTCACCTGCACTGAGGCTGACCCAGGGCCGACGGTCCCAGAGCCCGAATACGAGCCGGAAACAGTGGTCTGCCCAAGATTCAAATTCACACTTGTTGAACACGTTGCAGTTCCCGACACCACTGGAGCCGAACACGCAGTTCGGCCTCCAATGCTGAACGTGACCTGTCCCGATGTTGCCGTTGGCGACACCGTTGCGCTCAGCGCAATGTTGCCTTCCGCAGGGACACGAGTCGGCACCGTGAGACTGACCAAGCCCGTGGCCTTCGTAATCGTCAGATCGACAGTCGTCGTCGAAGATTCGTCATTGTTGTCACCCGAGTAATACGCCGTGACCGTCACCGGACCGACAGGACTCGTGAGTACTCCTTGGCAACTCGCAGCTCCTGCCAACACGGTCGCCGTGCAGACGTTGTCGATCCCAACGGAATAGGTGACGGAGCCAGTTGACCCTTGGCGAAGGCCTGCAACGGAGAACGACGTTGTTCGACCAAAGGAAACCGTTGTTGGTGAGGCGCTTGCCACCAGAGTCGCCGTGGCCTTGTTCACGGCATAGGTGCCGGCGCTTGCGTTCGACGAGGCATAGGTTCCATCGCCGCTGTAGGAAGCGAGCACGTCGTAAGAGCCAACCGCTGCACTCGTCGGTGAGGCGCAACTGGCTGACCCATTCGACAACGTCGTAGAGCACAAGGTGGTCGCCCCAGAGCTAAAGGTGACGGTCCCAGTTGCTCCAGAGGGCGTCACGTCAGCAGAGAAGGTCGTTGCTGCCCCATAGGTCGTCGAGAGCGGAGAAATCAACGGTGTGATTGAGGTCGTTGTCTTTGTCGTCACAGAAAGCGCTGACGAGGGACCAGACGTCGACGTTGCTAGGCGCTCAACTTCAACGGTGAGGCCATACGTGCCGGTCGTCAACGACGGCACCGGAACGGTGCAAGAAGTCGTCGAAGAGCACGTGGCGGTGACCGTCACGCTTGGTGAGAGGTGGACTCGAGTGGCCCCGGCCACCGGCAAGAATCCACTTCCCGTCAACGTGATGCTCGTGGCCACTCCCGGCTTAATGGAAGTGGGATGGATCGAAGTGACCGTGGGGGTCGCATTGGTGGTTGCTGCTTGGAAGCACATCCTTGCTGCGAGTCCCGGATAGCCAAGGTCGGGACTCTTTGAACCATTCAAACCAACAACAACAGGAACGCCAAGTCCACTGGCTTGGTCGTAGCCAATTGTCGCTGGATACTTCCCATGAACCAGGCCAGTGACGTCGTTATTGCCAACGGTGACGTCGGTGAACATCGACGACCATCCTCCAGTGGCATTCGCTGCCGGATAGAGCAAAGACGGCTGGACCCCCGGGCTGCCGGAACCATAGGCAGAACAAAATGGTGAAGCGTTGACGAGGGCGGCAATTGATGCCCAAAGCGGTGCCGCTGCACTCGTCCCCCCATAGACCGACCACTGATCGGCGAAGAGGACGACGTAGCCGGTATTCGGGTCTGCCACTGCCGCGACGTCTGGCACCTGCCGCATGTACTGCACTGAATCGGAATCAGTGCACGAGGCGTTATGGACGGAATAGTTGTTGATGATTCCTGACGGAGAAGACTGCAGTTGGTAACTCGGCATACAGAAGTTTCCCGAGATGCCGCCTCCTGTTGCTCCTCCACCAACATTCCAAACCTTTTCACCGTTTGACGTATCGGTTGTTCCGCCAACACCGAGAACTTGTGGCTGATTGGCAGGATCATCGACCGCAACCGATGAGGGTTGACCATTGCAGTCCGTAGATCCAGCATCGCCTGCAGCGGCAATGACGGATTGCCCCTGACTGGCCGCCTGAAGAAACAAGGTATGTTCGGCAGCCATCCCGGCGGAGCCAACATTCGCCTCGCAGGTGCCCCACGAGGTCACAATGACTTGCGGGAGCGTTGAAGCATTGACCATGGCACTGAACAGGTCATAGGCAGTCGTCCCGCTGTTTGGACCTTGGTAGACGTCAATGGTGGCACTCGGGGCGAGCCCAATCGCCACTTCAATGTCGAGCGCCGCCTCGCCAGACTGGGAAGACAGCGCTCCTGGGCCTCCATTGATGTCAATGGTGTTGACCGTCGTTGTGGTACCAAAGCATGCCTGATAGGTCGCGATGTCGGAGGCTGAGAATGGCTCGAACTCTTCAATGGCTATGTGAACCCCTTGTCCATAGTCACCGGCTCCATAGAGAGGATTCATGGCATAGGCGGCCGCTAAATCGTTTGGCAAGTTAACGGCCGAATTTCCGACATAGGTTTGCACCTCGTTGCAGCCTTGCTGGCGGAGGACTGCAGGTGTTCTCGATACCGAAGGCTGGCGAAGATTGGACTTGCCAAGGGTTCGCTGCTTGATGGCGTGACTGAACGCCGCGTCGAGATTGCTCAGACCAAGAACTGATTGAACCTCCGCGAGTGGTCCGATAAGCCGTGGCGTTTTGAGGTTGGAATACGCGTGAGTTCCCGCCGCACCGCCGAGTTGCACAAGGTCTGGAGCAAAGGTCGCCTCGACCTGTCGAGCGAGTCCCGAGAAATGGATCGAGAGCCCATTTGGCGAACTCGTGAAACCCGAGAATCCCTGGTGGCGCAGCGACGTCATGACTTCCCGGAGCGCAGACGGGCTTGGCCCAAACCGTGCTCGGAAGGCTGAGGGGGTGAGGTAGTGGTGATAGAGCGCTGAACCACGATCATTCACTGCCGCAACAAAGGACTCAAGTCCAGCCAAGTTGCGAGATGCAAGCGTGACCCCGAGTTGGAGGCGCTGCGTGCTTGGAAGTTTTGTTCCAACGACAACGCCTCTTGGGAGCTTGACTGCGACTTGAGGTGTCGACGCACGCGCTGAAGGTCGAGTGGTCCCGCTTGCTGATTGGGCGGTGACGAGTGGCGCCGCAACGAGCGCAGTTAGAGCGAGGGCCGTCGTGATCTTCCGGGTTCTTCGCATACGGAGCACCCCCTCGCCTTCTTGCTCATGAAATCAAGCTCCGTTCGACGAACCGAAGGTCAAACCAAACACTGCCCGAATATCCTCGACAACTTACCTTTCCGTGGAGGAGCGAGGTGCTGTATTCGTAGGTGAAACTGAATGGACACGGAGAAATCATTGAGGTGTTCTCACTTCCACGTTGGCCCACAACGAGCGCTTTCCCCAGCGTTCAACTCCGAGTAGATGGTCGGCACCATGGACCCACGAGCAAGTCGCCTTTCACCTTAACGTGAGCCGGCGTGAAAAGTGCCACGCTTGTAGCCTCAAGGAATGGATCTCTTTGACGACGTGACGGCCCAACGGGAGCGGCTCATCGCACTGCTTTCCACGTTCAACGAGGAGCAATGGAACACTCGATCTCTTTGCAGCGCTTGGACTGTGCATGACGTTCTCGCTCATCTCGTCATGGCGCTGTCGACACCGCTTCGGACCTTCGCCGTCGCCATGGTTCGTTCGAAAGGAAACTTCGATGTTGCGAATCGAAAGCTGACCGCCAAGGTTGCGGCTTCAAGCCACGAAGAGCTCCTCACTCGGTACCGAGAGCTCGCCTCGAGCCAGTTCACCCCGCCAGGTCTCGGTGCCATTGCGCCGCTCACCGACATTGTTGGCCACACGATCGACATTTGCGCTCCTTTGCGCATCGATCCGCCATTTGGCGACCTCAACCTGCGACCAATTCTCGAGTTTCTGGCTTCCGACAGGGCACTCAAGGGTTTCGTCACGAGCCCATTGCCTAACGTTCAAATGACAGCAACCGACCTCGATTGGCAAGCAGGACGCGGCCCGGAAGTCCGAGCACCGGCTCGAGCGCTTGTTGCATCAATGTTGAGTCGCCGACCCTACGTCCATGAGTTTGAGGGCCCAGGAACAGAGATCTTCGAGGCTTGGGTGGCACAAACGAAGGCGTAAATCGCCAGAGAGAAGGAACTTCTTGGTGGGCGGTACAGGATTTGAACCTGTGACCCCTTCCGTGTCGAGGAAGTGCTCTGCCAGACTGAGCCAACCGCCCTAAGACCACTCACCCTAGCAGTGGGTCCTCATTGCTCCCAACCGAGTTCTTGGAGCTCAATGGAGAATGTGGTTGGAAGATCATGGAAGTGAAGACGGAGGGTGGCGTCGTTCTTGAGGCCTTCCTCGGTCCACTCTGGTATCACGCTTTGCGTTCCAGAAATGAGGAACGTCACAGAGTCGTCGGTGAGCCCCTCCGGGCAAGCTCGAAGTGCGTTGGATCCCGTAACTTCAACGAATCCCTCTTTTCCGTTGCCCGTGACGGAAATCTCCAAGTGCTCGGCATCTTCAATCACGCCATCAATCGACATCACGCCTTCACCAAGTTTGAGGCCAATTGAGGCAGCTCTTCCGTCCTGTTGTGCGTACTGCAGAACGACGGGAACGTACTGATCCTTCGCGAACGCGGGAATTCTTCCCTCTTCGACGCCGAGGGCTGACCATGGGGTGAGCAGTGACGTCGCAACCGTCACGCCGAAGTCTTGGACTCTCACCATCTCTCGTTCAACGTCAAGTCGTCGAAGTGGAATCGAGTCGATTTGGGAAAGCCAAAGGAATATCTCGGCGAAATAGAGATCGTGGATGTGATCGGTCGTCGCATCGAGCACTTCAGGAAGGGTTTGTTGATGCACCCCAAGGAGAACGAACCACAAGCCGTTCAGGGCGACATAGTCACGAAGCGAAACCCCATAGGCACGCAAATATGGCCCGCAGACAACCCCAAGCCTTGGATGGAAGAGTTCGTTCATTCGTTTGGCCAACATTTGCTGGAGTAGCCAGCCCGTCTCGGCAAACTGCGGCGTCGGTGACACACTTCGCCAAAGTGTTAGTGCAAAGAGGTCAATGCCGTCATAGGTCGGACTGTTGTACTCATCAAAGTCCTCTACCTCGAGGTAGCGATCGTAGATTCGGGCGACCCGATCAAGACTCTGTTCAAGCAAGTCCACACGATCAGCTCTGATCCCTGCCCAGGCCGACAGCCAAGCGTGCAAGAGGCTGATGTTCGTGTACCACTCCGGAATGCGGTCAAGAGGCTCACCATCAACGGCCAGCACAATGGCGCGATCCATTGCAGCGACAAGGTCAGCGGGAAGACGGTCTTCGAATCGTTGGAGGCACAATGCGAGAAGGACGCCAATGAACTGCCGCCAGTTCGGGTCATAGTCAAGCCACTCCTGTGCAGCAACTCCTGGTGGAGCACTCTCTGCCACCACCTTGAAGGTTCCCGACCATGGATGCCCTACCTCCAAGAATTGCTGATCGAGCACCGCCCAGATCGTGGCAATGGCTCGATCTATCTGACCGTCGCTTAAGTCGAGATGGGCACCGAGAAGTGATTCGCGAACACTGTGCAGCGAAAGACCGCTGAGGTCGAGTGTTGGCGTAACGCCTGGAGCCAAGGCGTCCAAGTGCACCGCCTCGTCGTAGAGCTCGCCGTGAATCTTCCGAAGCGCTGCAAGTACCGAAGCAGCGTCCCACCCTTGCTCCACGGGAAGCGACGTCAGTGTGAATCCACCGTTGCCAACGGCCAGACCATCTCATCAGGGCTGAGCCCTGACTTTCCTTCACTGACCAGCCAGGAGCTGAACTCCTCGGCCCAGGTCCGGTGCCAGCCAATCTGCAGTTGGTGGAGCTCTGCGACACTCAGCGAATCGAGCGTCGGAAGCGTTCCCTTTGAGCGATGGTTGGCGGTCGTTGAAAAGAAGGCGACCTGCGCAATAGCGACTTCAACCGCTGCCGCCGCATCAACCGCAGCATCGTGGGCACCGTCGATCGACACGCCATAGATCTCGCAGAGGACATCGAGCGTGCGCTTTCCCTTCCGAAACTTGGCGTAGGTCTTGTCAATGACCAAGACGTCAACGACCGGCGCATTGAAGCCGGCTTCGAGAAGGCCAAATCCAAGTTCCCGTTGTGCACAGGCTTCGACCATCGAGAGGTCATAGGGCAGGTTTGCCCCAACGATCGGCGTTTGATCCCTCGACGCAGCAAGCAAGCCAGCAACAATTTCGCCAATGGCATCTTCGAGGGGCTGGCCCTCGAGTGCCGCTCGTTCATCCGTAATGCCATGAACCGCAATGGCGCCTGGTGGAATTGGGCGACCGGGGTTCACCAAGGTGGACCCTCCCCCTATGTTGTTGCCGTCTTTGAACTCCACAAAGGCATAAGACACCGGTACGTCATTGAAACGATCAACACCAGTCGTCTCGAGATCGAAGCCGAGAAGCGGGCCAAACTGCCAAGGTTGTGTCACGAGTCCATCTTCGCAGAGGGGGTGCGTGTCGGGAGTGATCTGGCCGATTCGTGATCGGCCAGATCCCCGCTACATGGAGGTGGCGCCCGGATTTGAACCGGGGATTTTACAGCTTTGCAGGCTGTCCGATTGGGCCGCTCTCGCACGCCACCGTGGAGAACCATCGTAGTGCGTTCGTACCATCAAGCCATGCGGACTCGTTCACCTCGCTCCCGCTGGTACCGTCGCCTGCATGGCGACCTCGCTCAAGGCAACCCGGGCCGCACTCATGGCGAGGCTCGATCTCCGCGGTAACAAGTTCTGCACCACCTTTTCCGCATCTGCGGATGCGTGGCTCGTTGACATTGTTGAGCAGGCAACGGGCGGAGATACTCGCCACTTAGCCCTCGTGGCCGTGGGTGGCTATGGACGTGGTTCCCTGTGCCCCTACAGCGACCTCGACTTGGTGCTCATCCACAGTGGCCGAGGAGATGTGTCGGCGGTTGCCGACCGCATTTGGTATCCAGTTTGGGATGAGGGAGTCGCACTCGACCACTCAGTTCGTAAACCCAAAGAGGTCATTGATATGGCCGGCAAAGACCTAAGGGTTGCCCTTGGCCTCCTCGATGCTCGAGTCATTGCCGGTGACCCAAAGGTGGCGCTTCCGGTCCTGGGCGAAGTGCAACGGCTCTGGCAATCAACCCTTGGTGGTCAGTTCTTGACCGACCTTGAAGGCCAAATGAGCGCCCGTCACAGTTCGCAAGGAGATCTTGCCTACCTTCTTGAGCCGAACTTGAAGGAGTCACACGGCGGTCTGCGTGATGTCAATGTTCTTTCAGCAATCGCAAACTACGCACCGCGGCTCGGAGAATTAGTCGACCTCGAGGCGCTCATTCCTTCGGCCAGCTTTCTCACCGCTGTTCGAGTTGAACTTCACCGAATTGCCGGGAGAGACCTCGATCGGCTGCTTCTGCAAGAGCAAGACCAAATTGCCGAGCGCCTCGAGATTTCTGATGCTGATGCATTGATGCGAGCGGTCTCTGAAGCAGGACGCACCATTGCTCGACTTTCCGATGACACCTGGCGCCGACGAGCACATTGGGCACCCACGGCTCCCCAGAAGCGGTCCAAAGGACTCCTCAGTCGAAGTCCCGAGTCGCTCGATCGACCTTCGGTGGCCACCCCACTCGAAGACGGACTCATTGAACTGGACGGAGAGGTCACCCTCACTGCAACTGCAGCAGTGGCGAGCGATCCAACACTCGCCTTTCGATTGGCAGCAGCTGCAGCTGAACTTGATCTCCCGATTGCGCTCGGTGCGGTCCATCGGCTCGCCGACCAAATGGGACCCGTGCCCGAACCATGGCCAGGAGAACTCTTGGAGGCATTTCTTCGCCTCCTTCGGTCCGGACCGCGTTGCATCATTCCTTTTGAAACGCTCGACCAGCAGGAACTCATCACGCGCTTTCTCCCGGAATGGGAAGCCGTTCGTTATCACCACCAGCGCAATAGCTACCACTCCCACACATCAGATCGCCACCTCTTAGAAGCCGTTGCCAATGCTGCCCTCTTGGCCGACCGTGTCGACCGATCGGACTTGCTCCTCCTCGGCACGTTGCTCCATGACATTGGAAAAGGTCGTCCTGGGGATCACACTGACGTCGGGATGGAACTCGCTGCGACCATTGGACCGAGGATTGGCCTCAACCAAGCCGATACCGAAACCATCGTTGCGCTGGTGGAACACCATCTCCTCATTCCCGACACGGCGACTCGCCGGGATCTCTCCGACCCTGCCACCATCGAGCGCGTGGCCGATCTTGTCGGGACACGAGAGCGCCTCTTGCTGCTCCACTACCTCACCATGGCCGATTCACAGGCCACTGGTCCTGCTGCGTGGAGTCCATGGAAGGCAGGGCTCTCCGATGACCTCGTGAGACGGACCCTCGCCCATCTCGATGGAGCCGAAGCTCCGGCAATTGCCTCCTGGGCAACCGATGACCACCGGGTGCTCATGGAAGAGGCTCGACGTGTTGGCTCTGCACAGGTGGCATTCACGCCACCGAGAATTGCGGTCGCGGCACCCGACCGACCTGGACTCCTTGCCCTCGTTACTGGAACGCTTGCACTCCACGGCCTCAAGGTGCACTCAGCCGATGTGCTCGGTGAAGATGGCGTCGCCCTCGAGCTCTTCACGATCTCTAATGACTCTGACGCTTGGCCAACCGTTGAGGCGTTCACGTCGAAATTGCAAGAAGTCATGAATGGAGATGTCAACCTCAACGCAGCTCTTGGCGCTCGACGAACCGTCTACGAGCGGTCTCCCCGCCCGCTCTCGGCCAAACGCACGCTGCCAGCCGTCAATGCTGATCGCGAAGCCTCGCGCTCCTCGACCGTGATTGAAGTCCGAGGCGAGGACCGGCTCGGACTCCTCCATGACTTGACCGCTGAACTCTTTGCTCTCGAGCTCGATGTCCTCACCGCTCGAGTGTCAACCGTCGGACCGGCAGCATTTGACGTGTTCTACGTTCGCACCGCAGACGGCCAACGACTCGAAGAGGGTTCGCAACTCCAAACGGTCTGCGAGCGGCTTCGTCAAGTCGTCGCTGGTTCATGATGACAAGCAGAACTTCTGCAGTTCGACCACGCATGACGATGGCAATCACTTGGCGAGTTTCGATCGGTGTTGCTCATTCGTTGCGAGGATCATGGGCAAGGTAACGGACGAGACCAAGAAAGAATCTCGCGGTGAAGCGTGGGTGCTTGCTGGTTTCATCCTCCTTGCCTGTTCACTGCTCGTCGCTGGATTTCTTGGGTATTTGCTCATCGGGACGTCTGCTGCAGAAGGGCGCCAACAGGAGCACCTCCTTCGAGACCTCGGGCCTGTCCTCCCCCATGACCTGATCACCACGTCGGGCAATCACCCTGCACCACCGACTGCTGAACAGCCGCTTGGCACGGCACTCGGGATTCTCGAGGTTCCTCGGCTGCATCTCAAAGCAGCTTTTCTTGAGGGCGCCTACGAGAACCAACTCGAGGTAGGACCCGGCCACATGGGAGCGACGCCACTTCCAGGACAAGCCGGGGACGCCGTCGTAGCTGGACACCGAACGACCTGGGGAAAGCCCTTTGCTGATCTTGATCAACTGCGCATTGGTGATCGAGCAATCGCCACGACCCCACAGGGGCGATTCGTCTTTGCCGTCACGAGCACGTCCATCGTTCTTCCAAGCGACCTCGGGGGCATTGTTGCGACCACTGGTCCCTCGCTCACCTTGTTGACCTGCACGCCCCGCTACTCGGCAAGTCATCGACTCCTCGTCCACTTCGACGAGGTTGAACGAAGTGCCCCACTCTCAACGCAAGGGTCTCCGTCATCCATACGTGTCACCGGGAAACACGGTGGCGGATGGAGGACCCTGCTCCTCGGAAGCATTGTCGCGCTCCTCATAGGAGTCATGATTTGGCAACGGCGCCGGAAGCTCTTGGTCGCTACGCTCTTTCTTGTGATGGTTCCCTCGTGTTACCTCTTCTACGCGGGCCTTGCCGCGCTTCTTCCATCGGGCCTCTGAAGATGGACGAGGACTTCCGCGCACAGCTCGTTCGGTACTTCCTCACTTGGCTTGGACCTGACGCAGAACGAACCAACCCCACCTACGCGGTCCTCACCAAGTTGATTGCTCGATCTGATGATCTCTTAGAACTTGCCGCCGAAGTTCCTCCACCACAGTTGTCCGCAAATGTGTTGTTTGCGTCCATTCACGACCTCTTGCTCTCCGGTGTTGAGCACCCTCTTGCCAACCGCTACCAGTCAGTGGTTCGTTTGCGAGGGCTCACTCCTGCAGTCTTTGCTGCAGACGATCTCGAGCGAGACTTTGTCGCCTTTGCCAGTCAATTCCGAGAGCAAATCGCCGCCCTCTGCAGAACTGGTATCACCCAAACCAATGAACTCGCCAGAACGGCCATGATTGCGGCCGCCCTCGGGGATCTTCGAGAAGAAGGGATTCTGGACGTTGGCATCGTCGATGCTGGTTGTTCAGCAGGCCTCAACTGCTTTCCTGAGCTCTATCGCATCAACCACGGAGACGACACCTTCAGTGGACCACCGACAAGTTCGGTGGTCCTCAATCCCAAGTACCTCGGAAGGCGTCCGGCAACCGGCCTGCCAAAACTCTCCGTTCGAGTTGGACTCGATCAACACCCACTTGATCCAGCAAATCCGCTCGATGCACGGTGGCTCGAGGCGTGTCTTTGGCCCGACGATCTCCTTCGATTCGACCGCCTGGCAGCGGGTCTTGCACTGGCTGCAGCCAATCGGTCCTCACTGCAACTCATTGAAGGTGACCTCGTCGATGATCTCGAGCAAGCAATTGCGCAAGTACCCGCAGACCTTCACGTCTTTCTCGTCAATGGTTGGTCAACGGCCTACTTGCCACCGCACCGACGCCCAGCTTTTGCCGAGGTGGTCGATCACATTGGACACTCACGCGACCTGACATGGCTTTCCATGGAAGGCAGAGGAGTTGCCCGAGATCTCGGTGTCGTAGCGAGTGGCTGGGAGCCAAACGAGAAGGGCTCGACCGTGCTGACCGTGCGTCGCTACCGCTCACAAACAGCAACCACAACCATTCTTGGTGAATCACACCCACATGGCGCGTGGCTGAACCTCAGTTGACGTCGTTACTCGTTGGCCCCCACCGCTCTGGTCTCGGCGCCGAAGGGTCGGCAACCTTGCCGTGAGCGAGATCTCGAGCGAGACCGACTGACGTCGCTCCAAACCTCGCTCGAATTGCATCAACCGTTTCATCAACAACTGACCAGGACGCCTCGAACGCCTCTGGGGTGTCGGTTCCACCAAAGAGCGCGAGCTGTTCTGACTCCGTGTGCTGCAGCCCGGAGGCCGAAACGCCGAGCAACCGAAACCCACCTTTGAAAGGAACTGTGTCGAGCAAGTCGGTGGCGATCTTCGCAATTGCCTTTCCCGCATCAATCGGGAGATCAACGGAGAACGATCTCGAGACCGTTTGGAAGTCGCCATAGCGGGCCTTCACTGAAATGGTCTTGGCCTTCATTCCCTTTGCCCGAAGCGACGTGGCCACACGCTCAGATTGATCGACCACAATTGCCCGCGCCTCGTCAATCGACGAGCAGTCAACGGCGAACGTCATCTCTTGGCTGATTGATTTCATCGGACGCGATGCGGTCACTCGGTCGGGATCGCGACCATGACTGAGTTCGTGAAGGTGTGTGCCTGCCGTTCCGCCGAGCAGTCCTCGAAGCACCGAGACATCGAGGTCGGCGAGCTCTCCAACGGTCGAGATCCCAACTGCATAGAGCCGTTCAGCCATGGCTGGACCAATACCCCAAAGCGCTCGAATGGGGAGGGGCCGAAGGAAGGCTTCCTCATCAGCCGGAAGAACGACAGCAACGCCAAGCCCCTTCTTCACGCCGTTCGCCGTCGCTTGCGGTTTGGCACGCCTCGACGCAAGCTTCGCGATCATCTTCGACTGTCCAATGCCAACACTCGAAAGGAGGCCGGTCTCTTCCAGAATTCGTTGGCGAAGATGGTGGGCAATCGCGACTGAGTCACCCAATCGCCTCCGGGCGGGCTGCACATCAAGGAATGCTTCGTCGAGCCCAATTGCCTCAACGGCGTCGGTGACTTCACGAAAGACAAGGTGCACCTGAGCAGAAACTTCTTGGTAGCGGGAGAAGCGACCAGGCAGGATTACTGCCGCTGGACAGAGTTGCCGAGCTTTTACCATCGACATTGCGGAACGAACCCCAGAAGCACGTGCCTCATAGGTGCACGCAGCAACGACGCCTCGATCCCCTGTTCCGCCAACAATGACGGGCAAACCGAGAAGTGATGGATTGTCGAGCACTTCAACGGAAGCGAAGAACGCGTCCATATCAATGTGAAGGATGCTCGGCGGATCCGCTGCGGATGACCCCTCAGCCATTGGGGCGAAGACGACGAAATCCTTCAGCAGCCGAGAGGCCAACGCGACGCCCATCATCTTCAGCTCGAAGCCGAAGGACATCACCAATTTGACCGCCGTCATCGTCAAACTGACTGCGATGGCAAGCCACTGCGGCAACTTTCACGTCAATCTGGCTTGACACATCCACGAAGCAGTTTGGCTCAAGCGTTCCAGACAGGAGTACTTCCGCCACCCCATGTGGAGCTCCTGCCGAGGGGAAGTAGTGGGGCAACGTTGCCATTGGCGACACGGCGTCGAGTACCGCCCAGCCGAGGGCTCGGTGATCATGATGGTTGAAGTAGTGCTCGCCAAAGAAGACCGCCGTTGGGTCATGACTGAGGACGACTTCTGGCCGAAACTCGCGGATCTTCGTGACCAATAGCTCTCGAAGGAGGGCATCGTTCTCAATTTCTCCATCGTTTCGACCGAGGTTCTCCCACGAAACACCAGTGATCGCGCAAGCGGCCTCAACTTCTTCGGCGCGAAGTGCACTCAGGGTTTGGGTGTCCGTCGTTCCATCGATGGTGCCCTTTCCGCCATTGGCGAGGATCAGCAGATGTACTCGTGACCCTTCCTTCACCCAGCGAGAAAGCGTTCCAGCACAAGCAACATCCGCATCATCAGGATGGGCATAAATGGCGAGTACCGATTCTGGTGTTTGTTCATGGACGGTCGCCATGGCTACTGCCGGGCCTTCGGCGTCGTGCTCTTCTTCAGGGCACCGATTTCACGTTGGAAGTCACCAACGTCATCGAAGACCTTGTAGACCGAAGCGAATCGCACGTAGGCGACTTGGTCCAACTTGCCAAGAAACTCAAGAACGGTCATGCCGACTTCTTCAGACGTTGGCTCCTGAGCCCGGTCCCGAAGTGCATCTTCGACATCTTGGGCTAGTGATTCAATCGCCCCTAGGTCAACCGAGCGGTTCTTGCAGGCGGCCTCGACGCCGTGAATGACCTTCATTCGATCGAATGGCTCTCGGGAACCGTCTCGCTTGACCACCCAAAGCGGCACTTCTTCAACCCGCTCGAACGTCGTAAATCGTTCGCCACAACCTTGACATTCGCGACGACGCCGGATGGCTGCACCTTCGTCGGCCATCCTTGAGTCCACAACTCGGTCGTCATCAGCAGCGCACCAGGGACATCGCATTTCCCCCAGACTACTGCCGGACGTTTCTCGTGACCCTCCAGTGCCTTAAGGAATCGCAATCCGCTCTCCAGGCACGACGACCGAAGAGCCAACCTCTTGAACGATTGCCGCCTTCACGGCTTGGACATCTGCACCGCCAGCGACAGCTGCGGCAACCGATTGGAGGGTGTCACCTTCTTGAACGGTGTAGTACCCCTTCATGGCGAGACCTGGAATCGAACTGGCAGCACCTGGCGCTTGTGGCGCCGGGTTGACGACACTTGAAAGCCCAGAGATCGCCACGAAGCCAATCGCCGCAGCAAGGACCCCAACCGCAATCCTGCGGCGACGGAACGTAGCCGCCGACGGACGAGGCGCAGCATGGCGGGCCGGGCGCTCCTGAATCACCACTCGGTCAATCTCACGAATCTGCGCCGAGGGGGCTCGCCCGCCTTCAATCACCCGAAGCGTCGGCTTCGGCCAAGGTGACTCAAGAATTTCATCGTGCTCGAAAAGCGGAACCATCACCATGAGAACTACCTCTTCCTTGCCTTCATCGTTCAACTTCACTATCGAACAACTGTTCGCTTCTTTATCTCAGCACGAACGTTTGTTCGTGTCAAGCCGAAATCGAACAGATGTTTGCCTTTTGGCTTTCTGCGAAGTACTATGCCAAACGGGTGTTCGATGGAACTCCCGGAACTCTGGAGGGAACGATGTCCGAAGTCCTCAGCCCAAAGCGCAAGGCGATTCTCGATTTCATTTCGACGACAACCCGAGACCGGGGCTATCCGCCCTCAGTTCGGGAAATCGGCGAGAGCGTCGGCCTCAATTCTTCGGCAACGGTCCATTCCCACCTCGCCGTGCTTCAGAAAGAGGGATACCTCTATAAGGATCCAACGAAGCCACGAGCCATTCAGGTTCGCTACGACGCGGAAGCACCTTCTCAGATGGCGACAAGTGCGCTTCGCCACGTGCCGCTTCTTGGAAGCGTTGCCGCAGGAACGGGCGTACTCGCCGACCAACAGGTTGAAGAGCTGCTCCCGCTCCCAGAATCTTTCACCGGAGCAGGCAATGTCTTCATGCTGAAGGTCCGCGGTGACTCCATGATCGATGCTGGGATCTTCGATGGCGACTACGTCGTGGTGAGAGAACAGCAAACCGCAGAAAATGGCGAGATTGTTGTGGCAGGCATTCCCGGAGACGAGGCAACCGTGAAGACGCTGTCAAAGACGGCGACCTCGATTGTGTTGCTTCCATCGAACCCGACGATGTCGCCAATGGAATTTTCTCCCGACGACGTCACGATCTTTGGAAAAGTCGTGACCGTCATTCGGTCGCTGTAACTGAAGGACTTCGCTGGAAGCCAAGCATCAATGGTCTGATGCCAAAAAAAGGCGCACGGGGAAGCGTGCTTACGCAGCCTTTCCCGACCATTCAACTTCGCGGTCGAGCTTTCCGTAGCGGAACATCATCAGGTCCAAGAAGTAATTCTGGTGAAGCCTCCAGGGCTTCGTTGTTCCTTGTTTCGGTAACGCCGCAGCCGTTCTTGTCACGTAGCCGCTCGAGAGGTTGATGAACGGTTCCGTTGGTAGAGAAGGGTCTGGGAACCTTGGGGTCACCGAGGTGACGCCGCGACGGTCCATTTCCTTCAACAGGCGGCACATGTAGTTCGCCGTCAAGTCAGCCTTGAGGGTCCATGACGCGTTGGTGTAGCCAAAGGTGAGGCTCAGATTCGGCACGCCACACAGCATCATGCCCTTATACGCAATCGCCTCGGCGTAGTTAATCAACTTCCCATCAACCGTGAGCGGCATTGATGAGAGCAGCTCCATTTGCAATCCAGTTGCCGTGACAATGACGTCAGCCGGCAGTTCTCGACCGGAGGACAGCGCAATGCCCGATTCGGTGAAGTGGTCAATGAGATCAGTGACCACTTCTGCCTTTCCGGTTGCGACAACGTCAAAGAGGTCACCATTTGGAATGAGGCAGAGTCGCTGGTCCCACGGGTTGTAGGCCGGCTTGAAGTGGGTATCGACGTCGTAACCCTCGGGAAGCGCTTCAACCGCACCCTTTCTGAGCGCGTCCTTCATCTTCTCTGGACGACGCCTCGAGAATTGATACATGAGGGTTGAAAGCACGATGTTCTTCCAACGGACGATGCCATAGGCAGCCTTTGCCGGAAGATGCCCACGAAGCCAGTCCGCAACCGGATCATGGTCAGGACGAGCAACGACGTAGGTTGGCGAGCGCTGCAACATAGTGACGTGGGCCGCTGATTTCGTCAGCGCTGGAACCAGGGTGACTGCCGTTGCGCCACTCCCAATGACGACCACTTGCTTGCCCTCATAATCGAGGTCCTCTGGCCAATGCTGAGGGTGCACTATTTGCCCATGGAAGTTCTCTTCACCGTCGAAGGTCGGACGATATCCCTGGTCGTAGCGGTAGTAGCCAACACACGCGGAGAGGAACCGACAGGTCACGGTTGATGCTTCACCTGTGTCGATGTGCTCAACCGATACCGTCCAGCACTGATCCTCACTGGACCACGAGGCGGCAACGCCTCGCCGGTGATAGGAGATGTGCCGGTCAACGCCATACTTCGTGGCGGTTTCACGAATGTAGGTAAGGATGTCAGGCCCATCGGCAATCGACTTTGCAGCAGTCCACGGTTCAAAACTCCACCCGAGGGTGAACATGTCCGAATCCGATCGAACGGCCGGATACCGAAAGAGATCCCAGGTGCCTCCGCTCGCTCCACGTGATTCCAAGATTTGGTAGGTCTTGTCCGGACACGACCTCGTGAGATGGCAAGCAGCACCGATTCCCGAGAGTCCCGCTCCAAGAATGAGAACGTCAACATCAGGCAGTACTGTCATCTCACGCTTCCCAGAGTTCGTCGGTGTATTTGTCGGTTCCCGGGAGCGTCGGTATGAAGGGCAATGCAGCGACCACGCTCCCCCGGCCCGAGGCCTCGAGTGCTTCCGCGAACTTCCCAATGGTCGAGTCGTAAACGTCCAATGGTGACGCGTCAAGGAAGAACAGCAACAACGTGCGTTCATCGCTCGCTTCCGCCCGAGGAACATCACTTGGTGCGTCGTCTCGAAGTGCTTGAGGGGTAAAGCCTGCAACTAAGCCAGCGGCCGAACCAGGAAGGACGCTTGGGAAGAGCTCGGTCTGCAGCCACTCCCAGAAAAGAGCATTCGATGTGTCCTGCTTTCGATCAACCCAAACAGGAGCAAAGCCTTGATAGGGGTGATCGAGCGCCAATTCAACCGGAACGCCATCCGCCTCACGGCGTGCCTCAAACTTGAAGTCATAGAGAAGGGTGTGGACGTGATCGCGGTGCTCGAACATGCGCCCTTTCGCGTGCAGTTGGTTCACCTGAGCAACCGCCCACTGATTCCAGTAGTCGTGGTGCCCATCAAGAACGAAGTAGACCCCCACATACGATCCCCGACCAACCTCACCGGTGATCACTTCGCTCCCGAGGGGACGAAGCTTCTTGAGCGGTGCAGTCGCGACAAAACGACGGCCTGCAAATTGATAGGCGCCAATCATGCAACCGGCGTAGAAGTGATCCCGCTCATACCAGCGGTTATAGGCAACTTCGTGACCACGGTGCGGCTCGACCACGGTGAGCAACAGTGAACCGAGCTTGATCGGCTCTGCCCCGGCGGTGACTTCAAACGTCTGGAGTTCCGGCTTCGTCATGGGTGCGAACCTATCGCGAGGATCTCAACCCAACAGAGATTCAAGAATCGCTCGAGCCTTGAGCAGCGAGTCGCCCGTGACGTGTTCATCCGGGTGGTGCGCAAGCAGCGGATCCCCAGGCCCGAAGTTGCAGGTGGCAAAGCCTCGTTCGGCAAACGTTGCACAATCTGTCCATCCAACTTTTGCCGTCGCTGGTGCCCCAGTCGCCGAAACTAACGCAGCAATCACTGGGTTCGTGAGCCCGGGCAATGCTCCTCCTGCGCCATCGACGCGCTCTGCAGTATCGCCAAGCGCCTCGTCAATGAATGGTGCGATGAGGTCACGGAGCTCTTGTTCGGCCTCTTGAAGACTGGTCGAAGGTGCAAAGCGGTAATTGAGCGTGCAGGTGGCCCGATCGGGGACAACGTTGGCGGCCACGCCACCAGACACCGCTACGACCTGGAGTTGCTGGGCGTACTTGAGCCCGTCGATCTCGACAATGGCTGGTTGGTGCTGACTCAAGGCATTGAGGGCGCTCGACATCCGGTAAATGGCATTGACTCCCATAAAGGGTCGAGCAGTATGAGCCCGAACGCCACCGAAGCTGAGTTCCATCCGGAGCGTCCCTTGACACCCTGCTTCAACCGCACACGACGTTGGCTCAAGGAGCAAGGCAACCTCTCCAGCAAGGAGCCCTGGCACCCCGAAGAGGTCATTCAGACCTGATTCCTCTCGCGCAATTTCTTCACAGGTGTAAAACACCCAGGTCAACGGCCTTGACGGGTTCTCAATCTTCTGCGCAAGGTCGATCATGATGGCCAGTGACGCCTTCATATCCGAGCTCCCGAGACCGTATAGGATGTCGCCCTCTCGACGAAGGGTCTGACCCTCGTGCTTCGGCACGGTGTCGAGGTGCCCACCAACGACAATCCGATGCTCATCGTCCCCGGCCGTCTTGGCGACAAGGTTGTTCCCAACTCGTTTCACTATGAGGTGGGAAAACGACGTCAGATGCTCAGCCACGAAGTCTGCAATCTGGTGCTCATTGCGACTCCCAGACGGAATCTCGACAAGCTGCTCAGTGAGGGCGAGGAGATTGGTCATGTTGCAACGGAGTGCGTCCGAAGAACTTCATTGAGGGCAACCTTGTCGTGGCGCTCCCCCTCGGTCAAGGTCTTGAGGACGAGCACACAGGGCAAGTAGAAGTCCCCGCCGGGGAAGGTCCGCTTCCTGTTTGCTGAGACCGCAACCGACCACGGCGGAACCACTCCACGTGAGAGCTCCTCGCCGGTCGCTGCATCAATGACTGGAATTGACGGATTGAGAATTGTTCCAGCGCCCAGTACCGCGCCACGTCCGACCCGTGCGCCATCGGTGATCATCGAGCGGCTGCCAATGAACGCCTCGTCTTCAATGACGACGGGAACCGCATTCGGGGGCTCGAGCACGCCACCAATGCCAACACCACCTGAAAGGTGAACCCGTGCACCAATTTGTGCACACGAAGCCACGGTGGCCCAAGTGTCGACCATGGTTCCTTCACCCACCCAGGCGCCAATGTTGACGTAGGACGGCATGAGCACTACACCTCGGGAGAGGTAGGAACCCCATCGGGCAGAAGCACCGGGAACAACGCGGACCCCGGATGCGGCGAAGTCATGCTTCAAGGGCAACTTGTCGGCATATTCAAAGGGCCCGTCAATGGTGGTCGAGATCTGCCGAAGCTGGAAAAGCAAGAGAATGGCCTTCTTCAGCCACTCATTGACCATCATCGTCCCGTCCTCACCAAACTCGGCAACCCTCGCCTCTCCTCGATCGAGCAGCCAAATCGCCTCATCGACCAAGGCGTGGGCTGCGTTGTCGGCCGTTGAAAGCTCGCTGCGGTGGTCGTAGAGATCCGAAATCTGCAGTGCGAGGTCGTTCATGACACCAATCTATTGCGCCGAGCGGAAAGAGCGAGGACTCGGTTGACGTGCACCTCCTGAGATAAGTTTTTTTAATGGCCACAGCAACGGTATTTGTTAAGGACCTCGAAGCGCTCTCAGCCTTTTACTGCAGCGTTGGTTCCATGACGATAGAGATCACCGAAGGGGACATCATGGTCTTGACCGGACCCCATTCATCGGTCCACCTCTTGTGAGAGTAGCAAAGCATTTTCTTCGTGCCATTTGTTTGAGAATTCGACTGGTGTGAGGTAGCTCAGCGAACTATGCGGCCGGTAGTGGTTGTAGGAGTGACGACGGTCTTGGAGCATGGCTCTCACCTCCCACATTGAGTCGAAGATCTCTAGGTTGAGCAACTCGTCTCTCAGTTTGTCATTGAAAGACTCGCAGTGTCCGTTCTGCCAGGGTGAACCGGGGTCGATATAGGCGGTGTTGGTGCCGACCTCGTGGCACCAGTCCTTGGTGACCTGGGCAATGAACTCTGGACC
>CAIQUD010000115.1 GCA_903874965.1 uncultured Actinomycetes bacterium
TCCTTGTTGAACCGCCACCCTTAGTCTTTGACATGTATTCTCCTTAACCGGCGATGATCGAGGTGACCTCGATCGTTGAATAGTGCTGGCGATGCCCCCAGCGACGGGACTGATTCGTCTTTGACTTATACGTCATCGCGTTGATCTTCTTGCCCTTTTCCTCACCAATGACCTTGGCGGTGACCGAAGCCTTTGCCAGATCGGCAGGAGTCGCAAGGACGCGGTCTCCATCGACAATCAGCACTGGCTGGAGTGACACTTCGGTGCCATCGGCAACGCCGAGCAACTCCACGCGCAGGCGCTGGCCTTCGGCCACGCGCTCCTGCTTGCCTCCTGATGCAATGACGGCGTACATAGTTCTTCCCTCGTGTGGTCAGACGGTGCGCTCCAAGCGCAGCCTGAATAGTGTAGTCGGTGAGCGGCTACTCAGAGTGCATCGCGGTCGAGAACAAATCCTCGGCCATCGCAGACCGAGCAGCCCGTCGTCAGCGACTCAATCAGTCCCTCTGACACGCGCTTCCTGGTCATTTCGACCAAACCGAGCTCGGAGATGTCAAAGACTTGCGTCCTCGTCTTCTCTCGCCCAAGCGCCGCTCGAAGCGAAGCGGCTACTTTGTCTCGATTTTCCTTGGTTTCCATGTCAATGAAGTCAATGACGATGATGCCACCAATGTCACGCAATCGGAGCTGTCGAGCGACCTCTTCGGCCGCTTCGAGATTGTTTCGGTAGACCGTCTCTTCGAGATTGGTCTTGCCAACATTCTTCCCCGTATTCACGTCAATGACCGTCAGCGCCTCGGTTCGCTCAATGATGAGTGAACCCCCAGAAGGAAGCCATACCTTGCGGTCAAGGGCCTTTTGGAGTTGCTCGTCAATGAAGTACCGCTCAAAGAGCGGCAAGGGCTCGGTTGCGGTGTCGTAGAACTCAACCCGATCGGCAAGTTCAGGATTTACCGCTGCAACGTAGTCACGGACCTGGCTGTAGATCTCAAAATCATCAATGAGCACGCCTCGGTAGTCATCGTTGAGCTCCTCGCGAAGCATCTTGAGGGCCATATCTGGCTCTCGGTACACGAGACCTGGAAGATTCGAGCGATTCGCCTCTGCCTCAATAGCGGTCCAGCGTTCAACCAAGGTTTCGATATCACGGCGGAGATCATCCTCGGAGACCCCTTCGGCCGCCGTTCGAACGATGATGCCGTGCTGAGCTGGCTTGACCGAATCAATGATCTTTCGAAGCCTTCGCCGCTCGCTATCCCCCAACCTCTTGGAGATACCAGCTGCGGAGGAATTGGGCACAAGGACGGCGAATCTTCCCGGGAGGGAGACCTCTTGGGTGAGGCGTGCACCCTTTGCCCCTATGGGATTCTTCGTGACCTGACAGAGGATGAGTTGGCCGGCCTTCAGGACGTCTTCAATACGAGATTCCGCTGACTTCTGCTCATCGTCTGCTTCATCTTCGAGCTGGACGTCGCCGCGGTAGAGCACGGCATTCTTCGGAATGCCAATGTCAACGAAGGCCGCCTCCATGCCCGGCAGCACGTTTTGCACGCGACCGCGATAGATATTGCCGTCGATCTGATTGGTCGCATCTGCTGGACGGGCAACGAAGTGCTCAACAAGGCTTCGACCTTCGAGCATTGCGATGTGTGTGGCATGAGGCTGCACGTGCACACACATGAGGTAGCGACCAGTTGACCTGCCGGCACGATTCCGACCACCCCTGCGGCGGCTCCTGCTCTTCTTCTGCCCAGACGACTCTCCATCATCTGTTGGTTGGGTCACCTCTACAGGCCGAGGCTCAATACCGGATTCCTTCGGATCAGCTGCGCGCGGACCCCGCTGTCGCTGCTGTCCATTCCTGCGGTTTCCGCCACCTCCCTGAGGACGATCTCCTTGACGCACTTCTGGAGCAATCGGTGCTCCTTCAGGCGCAGGTCGAGTGTCCCCAATTCTTGGACGGGTTGCATCGAGGTCCTGCGGAGCCTGGCTCATTTCGCTGGTTCCTGGAAGGTCGATTGGCTTCGACGCTTGCTGTTCTTCGAACTCGTTCGTGGCCACGGTTGTGGGCCCTCCTCATAAGTGGAAGCACGTGGAATGCGGTGGGATAACCACCAAAGGCCGTATCTGCGCTTGTATACGCGAGTAGCTCTACACACCACGGTGCGGTTTCTGGTGAACTCTTCGGCTGGGGGTCCCCAGCAGTCGATTTCACGATTGAATGCGTAACTTCTGTTGAATGACCTGAGTCACTTGGGGACCCAGTTGGGACGACTGCAGTTGCTGCAGGGTGGCGGCGGCGCAGCTGACGCACCAGTCGGCCTCCCGAAGTGAGAACGCTTTGGCGGCGCAAGATGTGGGACGAGTTGCAGATTGCTGCCACCCTTGCACCACCCTCTTGATCGCCAACCACGAGCGAGTCCTCCAGTTCCTGAAGTGCAAAGCCTACCCCGAAGCACGGCCGACATCTCCGATCCTCGTCCTCAAGGGCGCTTGAGGGCTACTTGGTCGTCGTCGAGGTTGTTCTCGTCCTGGCGGCCAAAGTCGGCTTGGTTGTAGTGGTCTTCGAAGCTGGGGCAACTGATGCAGAAACAACTGGATGAGCCACCAAGTAATTGAAGAGTTTCGCGACCACAGGAGCGGCTGCGGATGCCCCATAGCCCCCTTGATCAATCACTGACAGCACCACATACCGAGGTGCATTGGCGGGAGCGAACCCAACAAACCATGAGTTTGGCTCCTGTCCAGGCTGGTTTGACGCCGTTCCTGTCTTTCCAGCGACGACGAACTTCGACTCGTCATAGGTCGAATACGAGTGGAATGTGCCATATGCCGTGCCAGAGGGGTCATTCACGACGCCAATGAGCCCTTGCAAGATTGGATTTCGAACTGCAGGGGGAAGTGGAACCGTTCCGAGACTCCTTGGGGAGTACCGAACTTGAACCGTTCCATCCGGTCGAACAATTCTGGCGGCAACTTCTGGCTGATATCTCGTTCCGCCATTGGCGAACGTGGCATAGGCGGTTGCGAGCCCAATTGGTGTCACCTGCGTGCCACCCTGCCCAAATGCCATTTCAAGGTTGTCACCGGTATACCAAGCGGGGTTGGGATACGCCTTTGGATACTGCGCGTGGATCAATTGGCGGCGACTTGGTGAGTCGACCGAACTCGACGACTCCTGGGGCATATCAATGCCGGTTTGCGAATTCAGTCCGTACTTTGTTGCCATGTCCTGGATCGGTTCTTTTCCAAGCCTTCGCTGCGAACTCCAGAACAGGTACCCCAAGTTGTAGAAGTAGACGTCAGATGATCTCGTGAGGGCGAGCGGCATATTCACCGATCCGCTGCCGCCGGTTTCGTCGTCGTGGAAGGTGCACCCGGCATTCTTTCCCTTGCAGTTCGGTACGACGAAGGTACCTGCATCCCGCACATAGAGCGAGGGGGAAAGAATTTTGTCGTTGAGTGCTGCGGTTGCGGTAATCAACTTGAAGGTCGAACCCGGCGTGTACTTGCCTTGCAAGGAGTAGTCATTGAGCGCTCCAGAGCGCAGCAAGGCGTTGTAGTTCTTTTGACTGATGCCGCCGACCCACTGGTTGAGGTCGTAATTTGGATAACTCGCAAGCGCCAAGACGGCGCCAGACCTCGGATCGAGGACAACCGCTGCACCATTGAGCGCTGCGGGATGCAGTCCACTTCGGTGATCGATTGACAGGCGGTCGGCCAGAATCTGTTGGCGCAACACTTCCTGCGCATATTTCTGGAGTCCTTGGTCAATATTGAGCACAACGGTCGATCCACTCGTTGGCGGTGACGTTTTGGTCGTTCCGAGAATGTCGCCTTGCGGACTGACCAGGATTTGTTCCTTGCCCGCCTTGCCACGGAGGAATTGCTCGTACTCCTGCTCAATTCCCGCCTTGCCGATGAGCGAGGTCGGAAAGTAGTTCTGAGACTTCAATGCCTTCAATTCGTCGGCATTGATCGTCCCGACGTAGCCAACGACATTGGAACCAACCCCTCCCCCGCCTGGGTAGAGGCGATTGAGGCTCGAGGTGATCGCGACACCGTGAAACTCAGAGCTGTGTTCGGAGAGGTATTGCACGATGATCGGCGAGACGTCCGTCGCAATTGGAGCTGGTTGATACGCCAGGTAGTTCGGATTCTTCACCTTGTTCTCAATCACCGAAATTGGTTGATTGAACAAGGCGGCAAGCTTCGGAACCAGGGTTGTGTCGCTCTTCGACTGATTGAGCGACAGCGTGACTTGGTAGTGCACGCCATTGGCGACGAATGGCACACCATTTCGGTCAACGATGATGCCGCGATGGGCGGGGACGACCACGTCACGGGTTGCGTTGATCGTCACTGCCTTCGAGAACGTCGTCGTCTGCACGACCTGCAACGACCAGAGCCGGTAGGAAAGTCCGGTCAACATCACCAGCGCGAGCGCACCCAATACCCGGATTCGAACATCAGGCCGAGACGGAATGTCCTCAGGGCGCGTCGCCGCCTCATCAATGAAGTTTCTCCGACGACCTCTCGTTCGGAACCGCATTCGGTCGACGAGGTCACCGAGTCGAAATCCTCGGCGACCGCTCACCACGCTGGCTGTGCCTTCAGCGACGTTCCGAATCCCTCTCGGCCACCAGCCCAACGAAGCATGCCCACGACTGGAACGGCGAGCAAGGCATTGGTGAAGGCTACCACCTCTATGATGGCAAGAAGCGGAGCTTTAACGAGATCGCTATTGCCAATCACGATGGCGAGCACCGGGAAGGCAAGCACGGCCGCAGCAGAACTGAGGGCGGCGAAGACAGGAATCATGGGGCCGACTTCGGCATCCATCCCTCGTTCGGCGAACTTTCCAATGACGGCACCTACAAGGCAGCACACGAGCGCCGTGAGTCCGAACGGCGTTGGTAGGGCCAAGTCAAAGAGGAGTCCAACACCAAAACCGAACAGCGCACCAAACCGAGCTCCGCCAAGAAGCCCTGCAGCGAGTGGAAGCGTCCACACAAGGTCTGGATGCACGGTGCCAATTGACAGTTCATTCAAGAGGATCAGTTGCAGAGCGAGCAGCGATCCAACGACCAAGGCAACTCGAAGTGACCGAGCGCTCACGACCCTGCCGTCCACTGCAACACATCAACAAATCCCAAGTTAGAGAGGTCGGCTGCTGGCTGCACGATGACATCGACGCCTCCAGCGCCGGCCACTGACGAGGATGACATCACGGTGCCAACGGGGATCCCGGAGGGGTAGACCCCACCTTGAAGCCCCGAGGTCAGCAAGAGTGAACCCTTGGTGATTGGCGTACCCGTCGGAAGGTAGAGCAGCGTCAAAGCGGCCCCTGGACCTTCGCCGTGAGCGATGGCTTGATCGGTGGTCATGGTGCCGAACGCTACTGACACAGCGCTCGAAGCGTCGGTCAGGAGCCGAACAGTTGCTGAGTGAGCCGAGGTAGCAACGACCGAGCCGACTAAGCCTCCAGAGCCAACAACGGGCATCCCAACCAGCACGCCAGAGGAACGACCTTTGTCGAGCATGATCGTCGCCGTGAAGTTAGAACGACCAATATCAATGGTTCGAGCCATGACGGTTGGCGTTGAGCCAACGAAGGACAGGTGTTCGAGCGCCAGAACCTGTGTCAGTTGGGCAGAAGAAATCGAGTTAATCGCCGCTTGTTGTTGGAGCTTTCCAAGGCTGTAGCGAAGTCGAGCATTCTCATCACGAAGTTGGCCATAGTTGACCGAGCCAGCCATGAAGTTGCCGATCGGGCGAAGCACGGTGCGAGCGCCCGCCACGAAAGGGTGCGTGACATCTTGAAAGAAGCCTCGGATGCCACTTGCGGAGGAACCACCGCGGGCATTCACCGTCAAGATGGTGAGGCTGGCAAGCACGAGCGCGACAACAGTAAAGGTTGTTCTGCGTGAATGCCGGGCGCGGGCCATCTGCCGCTATCGGTTAGAAGAGGTCAACAGGTGGCGAAGTGCTTCGAATTCCTCAAGGAATTGCCCACTGCCGATCGCCACACAGTTGAGAGGATCCCGAGCCACAACGATCGGCATTCCCGTCTCATCTTGAAGACGGGCGTCGAGGCCATGGAGCAGCGCTCCACCACCAGTGAGCACAATGCCCTGTTCCATGATGTCGGCGGCAAGTTCAGGTGGCGTTCGATCAAGGGTGACTTTGACGGCATCAACAATTGCCGACACCGGTTCTTCAATGGCTTCTCGAACTTCGGCAGTTGAGATGATGATGGTCTTTGGCAGTCCAGTGACGAGGTCACGCCCTCTGATTTCAGCACGAACCTCATTTTGAAGAGGGAATGCGGAACCAAGCGCGATCTTGATTTCTTCGGCAGTCCGCTCGCCTAGGGCAAGCGAGTATTCCTTCTTCACGTAGGCAACGATTGCCTCATCGAGCTCATCCCCGGCAATTCTGATGCTCTGCGAGGTAACGATTCCTCCGAGGGAAATGACGGCGACTTCCGTGGTTCCGCCGCCAATGTCGACAACCATGTTTCCCGCTGGCTCATGGACGGGGAGGCCAGCACCAATCGCTGCAGCCATTGGCTCTTCAATGATGTGCGCTTCACGGGCCCCGGCGTATTCCGCAGCCTCCATCACGGCGCGTTGTTCAACACCAGTGATGCCGGATGGCACGCAAATCACCATGCGAGGCTTGGCAAATCTCCGCTGATGCACCCTGTGGATGAAGTAGCGAAGCATCTTCTCGCAGATATCAAAATCGGCAATGACGCCGTCTTTCAGCGGTCGAATTGCTTGGATGTGACTTGGCGTCCGACCAATCATCCGCTTGGCTTCAGCACCAACTGCGAGGGGCACTCCGGTCTTCACGTTGACGGCAACGACCGATGGCTCATTGAGAATGATGCCTCGACCGCGAACGTAGACGAGGGTGTTGGCCGTACCAAGATCCACAGCCATATCTCGGCCAAGGAACGAAAAACGATTTTCTGCCATGGGCGTGTCAGTCCTCAGAGGTGTCGCCCGAAGGGGCGTTGGACCTAAGGCTATGCCTCAGGCTTCGAACACACAACCGGAGTCTTCAGCCGAGTTCTGGGAACCAGAGTGAAATCTCGCGCGCAGCGGACTCATTTGAATCCGACCCGTGAATGAGATTCTCGCCCATCTCGGTCGCAAGATCGCCACGAATGGTGCCAGGCGCCGAGTCGGCTGGGTTGGTTTTGCCCATCATCAGGCGGACCATCGCGAAGACATCTTCAGGACCCTCAATCACCATGGCGAACACTGGCGATCGGGTCAAAAAGTCAACGAGTTCGCCAAAGAATGGCTTTTCGCTGTGCTCAAGGTAATGCGCCGAGGCAAGGTCACGACTGGTCAAACGGAGATCGGCTGCGACGAGCTTGAGCCCTTTTCGCTCAAGGCGTCCAACGATCTCACCAATCAGACCTCGTTCGACTCCATCTGGCTTCACAAGGACGAGGGTGCGGTTCACGAGGGGCAACCCTAGCAGCCCCCTCCCTCACTCTTTACTAGCGAGAAGCCTCTTGAGCGCTGTTCTGGCAGTTCCGGCGACGTACAGCGAACCGGCGACGAGTACGAGATCATCAGGTCCCGCCATCTTGAGGGCGACGGCACAGGCATCGGCCACTGAAGGCACTTCTTGAACCTCGAGGTTGAGCTTGTGTGCAGCCTCGATGAGTTCCGATGCTTCCATAGCCCTCGGAGAGTCTGGGGAACAAATGACTACCTGATCAATACCAACCGGAGCGAGCGCCGCCAACATGTCATAGGGATCTCTCCCCTTCAACATTCCAGTAACGAGGATGGTCGAACCGGTGACCGAAAAGCCCTCGGTGATTGCCTCAGCGAGCGCCGTAACGCCAGCGACATTGTGTGCTCCATCGAGCACGACCAACGGTGATCGACCGAGCACTTCGAGCCGCCCTGGCATGGTCACCGCTCCCATCGCAAGTTCGACGACGTCATCGGGGAGTTCTCGACCAAAGAAGGCCTCGGTTGCGGTGATGGCGACGAGTGCGTTTCGCCCCTGATGCGGACCATGAAGGCCAACGAACAAATCGTCATAGGTTCCGAATGGCGTGCGAATCGAGACAACGCGACCACCGACGGCCAACTGATTCTTTACGAGCTCAAAATCGCGACCAACCAAAAGCACCTCAGCGGCTCCCACGCTCTTTGCACGATCCACGAAGATTCCCTGAAGATTTGCGTCAGGTTCGCCAATGACCGCAATGGAACCGTCCTTGATGATTCCCGCCTTGTCGGTAGCAATTGCTTCCCTTGTCGGTCCCAGTACTTCCATGTGATCAAGACCGACATTGGTAATCACGCTGACGGCACCATTGACGATGTTGGTTGAGTCCCAACTTCCCCCGAGTCCCGCTTCAATCACCGAAACATCAACCGCAGCGTCACTAAACGCAGCAAATGCCGCCATGGTCAACAACTCGAATCGAGTTGGTCGCTCGGCAACGACACCGTCGAGGAGCTGAAGTCGATTGAGGACTTCTACAAATGGTTCATCCTCAATGGGAAGACCATTGATGGCAATCCGCTCAGCAACATCAACCAAGTTCGGACTCGTATACGTGCCTACTGTCAACCCCATGGCAAGTAGGAGTGCCGTCGTCATGGTCGAGGTCGAGCCCTTCCCATTGGTCCCCGTCAGATGAATGACCGGGGACGAGCTCTCGGGATTCCCGAGTAACTGTGCGAGCTCCACCATTGCCTCAAGGCTTGGCAATGAGCGTCGAGTAGGCGTGACTCGCTCATAGTCAATGAAACTGTCGAGCCAAGCAAGTGCCTGGAGCAGTTCAGCCGATGGTGCTCCTGGTGTTTGCAAGGTCTACGAAGCTGCCCGACGTGTTCGCGTTGCTTTCACTCGAGGCTCTGCATTGGTCAACAGCGAAGGCATCGCCTTCTCCATGACGACCTTCTCGTCAACAACACAACGTGCAATGTCGGTCCGAGAAGGCAGGTCGTACATCACCTCGAGGAGGACTTCTTCCATAATGGCCCGAAGTCCTCGGGCACCAGTCCCCCGCAGCAAGGCAAGCCGAGAGATGGCAACGAGGGCATCTTCAGTGAACTCAAGTGCGACACCATCGAGTTCAAAGACTCGCTGGTACTGGCGAACGAGCGAGTTCTTCGGCTCAACCAAAATCTTGACGAGGGCGGTTTCATCGAGTTGGGCGACGGCGCCAACGACCGGCAGTCGACCAATGAATTCGGGGATCAACCCAAACTTCATGAGATCCTCGGGAAGAATCTTGCGAAGTGTCGCGGTCTGTTCGGCAACAGGCTCATTGACAGTTGCGCCGAATCCAATGCCCTTCTTGCCAATTCGAGCCGCAATGATGTCTTCAAGGCCCGCAAAGGCTCCGCCACAAATGAAGAGCACATTCGTCGTATCGATCTGGATGAACTCTTGATGAGGGTGCTTCCGCCCACCTTGAGGCGGAACGCTGGCGACCGTGCCCTCGAAGATCTTGAGCAGTGCTTGCTGCACGCCTTCGCCAGAGACATCTCTCGTAATTGAAGGATTCTCGGACTTGCGAGCGATCTTGTCGATTTCGTCGATGTAGACAATGCCGGTCTCGGCACGCTTCACGTCGTAGTCAGCGGCCTGAATCAACTTGAGCAGGATGTTCTCAACATCCTCACCGACGTAACCAGCCTCGGTCAGTGCGGTCGCATCGGCGATGGCAAACGGGACATTAAGGAGTCGAGCCAAGGTCTGGGCAAGAAGGGTCTTTCCGCAACCCGTCGGACCAAGCAGGAGGATGTTCGACTTGGCTAACTCGACCTTCGAATCCCCACCGCTGCCGACCTGAATACGCTTGTAGTGGTTGTAGACCGCGACGGACAAGATCTTCTTGGCGAAATCCTGTCCCACGACGTAGTCGTTGAGAAATTCAAAGATTTCACGCGGCTTCGGCAGTTCATCAAAACTGACTTCGGCGGCTTCGGGGAGCTCCTCCGCAATGATGTCATTGCAGAGATCAATGCACTCATCACAGATATAGGCGTTGTTGGGACCTGCGATCAGCTTCTTGACAGCCTTCTGGCCTTTGCCGCAGAAACTGCACTTGACGGTCTCACCGCCTTCGCCGAACTTCGCCACGCTTTGCCCCCTCTGCTTGTTCGGTTGTCCTCAGCTCTTGATGCCACCGGCATCGCGCTTCGTGATGACCTCGTCGATGACACCATAGGTGAGCGCCTCGGCCGCAGTCATGATGAAGTCACGATCAGTGTCGCCGGAAATTCTCTCGATTGACTGTCCAGTGTCCTCGGCAAGCATCTCGTTGAGGAGGTCACGCATACGCAGAATTTCCCGTGCCTGGATCTCCATGTCGGTCGCTTGACCTTGGATGCCTCCATACGGCTGGTGCAGGAGCACCCGAGCGTGAGCGAGCGCATAGCGCTTTCCCTTCGTTCCAGCTGCGAGGAGCACCGCTGCGGCGGAAGCTGCCTGGCCAAAGCAGAACGTCGAGACATCGGGCTTGATGAACTTGAGCGTGTCGTAAATGGCAAACAATGACGTGATGTCGCCACCGGGAGAGTTGATGTACAGGTGAATGTCTTTGTCCGCGTCCTCAGACTCGAGGAAGAGCAGCTGGGCGGAAACGAGATTCGCAATGGTGTCGTCAATTGGCGTGCCCAAGAAGATGATTCGCTCTTTGAGCAGGCGGGAGTACAGGTCATACGCCCGCTCTCCACGTGACGATGACTCGACAACGGTTGGCACCAAGTAATTGAACGCCTTGTGGGCTGATGCGTTGGAAAAATCGCTCATGCTGTGCCTCCGTGATCGTGGTCATGGTCGTGATCGTGGTCGTGATCGTGGTCTGCCTGATTGGTCTTCAGGAGCTCACGGTCAACAGGAATACCGAGTTCGTCCGTAATCGAGACTCGCTCATACAGCCAGTCATAGGCCATTGACTTCGAGA
>CAIQUD010000116.1 GCA_903874965.1 uncultured Actinomycetes bacterium
CTTCTTTGCTGGCACTGCAGCCTTCTTCGCTGGCGTGGCAAGCTTCTTGGCTGGTGCTGCAGCCTTCTTGGCTGGTGTTGCAGCCTTCTTGGTCACCTTCGGTGCACTTGGCATGGATCCTCCTCAAAGAATGGTGCGGCGCGCCCTCAAACCATCGCGGGAACGCAGACGTGGCAGGTTAGCGGACAGGGGACGCCCATTGGCGCACCGACACTACTGAGCGGTGTTGTCGCCTTCGCTCGTACCCAGTTGGAAGATGGCTGCTTCTGGAGCAGGATCTGCCTCGACCGGAGCCTGAGCAGCAATCTGTCGGTTGTTCTTGATCGCCGCGCTTGGCTGAACATGCTCATCAATCCAACGCAGAACCTCTTGAAGTTGGCCAGTAAGGCGGAGGCGCTCGGCATCCAACTGAGTGGCGAGGCCATCAATTTCAGAGGCAAGTTCATTCTTGACGGACTCGAGGCGTCCTACTTCTTCTCGAACGCGCAACTCTGCTTCGACCGTAATTTGCCGGGCCATTGCTTCGGCTTCGGCCACCGTCTTCGCTGCGGTCTCGGTCGCCTCACGTTCGGTTTGCTCAACAAAGCGCTGTGCCATGAGCAGCGTGCGCTGCGTCTCAGCGGCAATTTCTTCCGAAGACGGCGTGGGTGCAGCGGCCTGAACCGGGACAGGTGCTGGCGTTGGAGCAGGCTCTGGCGTCGCAGGAGGAGCAGCCTGAAGCTCGCGATTCTTCGATTCAAGCTGGGCAATGTGCTCAGCGGCTTGTCGCAAGCGGTCAGATGCTTGACGAAGTTGGTCGCGAAGCGCATCGACTTCAATGGTGACGCGCTCCAGGTACTCGTCAACCTCGTCGGTCTTGTAGCCGCGAACGGCGAACTTGAACTCGACCGTTCGAAGGGTCTCGAGCGCTGATTTCGGCAGAGAAGGAGTCGTCATGGAACGAGAGTGTAGCGACCCTGCCCTAGGGAAGCCGGGGATGTTCAGAGAGAACGAACGATAAAGAGCAGAACAAGCGTCACAAGGAAGATCGAGAAATCAATGCCACCTGTCTGGGGAAGCATCCGACGAACAGGTACAACCACCGGATCGGTGAGCCGAGCAAGAAGACGTTTCGTCTGGCGCATGCCTTCACTTGAACTTGGAAACCAACTCAAGAGTGCCGTTGCCATCAAGATGATGACGTACACATACAGAAGGCTCCGGAGGATTCCCATTACGACTGGAAGTCTCGAGACTTCAGCTTCGCCCTGTCTTCATCTGACACCGAAGAGGGCGTCATGAGGAACACTTGGTCGGCAATCTTCTCGAGCTTGCCATTGAGACCGTGGGCGACCCCACTGCAGAAGTCAACGAGGCGGCGCTGAATCTGACTGTCGGCTTGTTGGAGGTTGAAGATGACCGACCGTCCGACTTTGAATGCATCAGAAATCTCTTTGGCATCCTTGAACAGCGTCACGGACACCACCATTGGCGTTACAGGATCTGGAGCAATGGTTCGAACGCTTGATGCCTGGCTTGGCGGGAGCATCGTTGGGCCTGAGGTGTAGGGGTCACGGCTTGTTCGCAACTTGCCAAGCGGAGTGACCGGAGCGAGGCGCTCTTGCTTGCTTGCGCGTTGCGGGCGGTCGTGCTCCGGTTCTTGGAAGTCATCGTCGTCGTAGCGCGTTCGAACACTTGAAAGGCGGGGGCTCGTCTGACGACGAGGTTCTGGATCGGCGTAGTCCTCATCTTCGAAACCATCGTCAGAAAGCCCAACGTAGCCAAGGAACCTCTGCATCATTGATTTCGCCATGGACGCCTCTCCCGCTCTCATACGTCTCGCCTCGACTTTGAGACCCTCGCGTAGGCAACAGAATCTAGAGCACGATTCACCCTTGTGTCGCCGGGCGCTCTTCTCCCCTTGGACCAAACAGCGCGCTGCCAACTCTGATCATGGTCGAACCGGCCGCAATGGCATCGGAGAGATCCCCCGACATGCCCATGGAGACAACGGGGAGCGAGGCACTTCGCGCAAGGTCTGCGACTGCGTGAAAGCAAGCAATTGCGGAAGTGCGGTCTTCAGGAGCAACGGTCATGAGTCCATCGACCGTGAGCGGAAGTCCCTTGAGCTGCTCAAGAAACTCGGTGACGTGCTCGAGCGGCACGCCATTGCGACCTTCCTTCTCGGTCGCATCAACCTGGACGAGGACCCTTGCCCCTGGTGCGACCCTCGAAAGCGTCTCGGCCTCGGCCACGCGCGCAAGACCCTGAAAACAGGAGACGACGGGAGCGAGTTTGCCAATCTTGTTTCTCTGGAGTGGCCCAAGGAAGTGCCAGGCAATACCGTCGGTTGGCGACGCCTTCGCCAGCAACTCGTCGCTGTAGTTCTCACCAAGGCACGTGAGTCCTGCCGCACGTGCCAACGCCACGACCGCATTGGGCTGACCCTTGGTCACCGCACAGAGGGTCACTGACTCGTGCGAACCACCGGCTGCTGCAACTTGGGTCCAGAGTGCATCGAGTCGATCCTCGAGCAAGTTCAGCGTGAGATCGGTCGGCCGACCGAGATCAAGTGTGCTCAGCGGAGGAAGGACGGCACGTCGAAGTCATCGTCATCGCCAAGATCCAAGTCGACTTCGCTCCGCGAGTCGCCGAAGATGTCGGCTGCATCAGAAAGACCGAGCCCGCCTCGCGGGCGAGTTGAACCTTCAGCAGGACCATCGAAGCCAGCGGCAATCACGGTCACTCTGACCGCTTCACCCATGGTGTCGTCAATCGTCGCACCGAAGATGATGTTGGCGTCAGGGTGAGCGACGGAGTGGATGATCTCTGCTGCTTCATTGACTTCAAAGAGACCGAGGCTCGAGCCACCAACGATGTTGAGCAGAATCCCTCTTGCACCTTCGATTGAGGTTTCGAGCAATGGGGAGGTAATTGCCGCACGTGCTGCATTGACAGCACGACTGTCACCAATGGCCGCACCAATACCCATTGCTGCTGATCCAGCATTCGACATGATCATCTTGACGTCTGCGAAGTCGACGTTGATGAGGCCTGGGTTCGAAATGAGATCGGTAATTCCGCCAACACCTTGGTAGAGGACTTCGTCAGCCCGGTTGAAGGCTTCAACCATCGAGGTCTTGTTGTCCGAGATCGTGAGCAGGCGGTCATTGGGAATGACGATGAGGGTGTCGACCTTCTCCTTGAGCATCTGAATGCCCTTCTCAGCCTGAGCGGCGCGCCGGCGTCCCTCAAAGGCGAATGGACGGGTCACGATACCGATCGTGAGCGCACCGAGGCTCTTCGCAATCTCGGCAACAACCGGCGCTGCACCAGTTCCTGTGCCGCCACCCTTTCCAGCAGTGATGAAGACCATGTCGGCTCCGGCAAGTGCCTCTTCAATCTCAGCACGGTGCTCTTCGGCGGCCTGTCGACCAATCTCTGGGTCAGAACCAGCACCGAGTCCTCGGGTCAGCTGGCGTCCAATATCGATCTTGAGATCGGCGTCAGACGACAACAATGCTTGCGCATCGGTGTTTGCGGCGATGAATTCAACGTGGCGCAGACCAGCGTTGATCATCCGGTTCACGGCGTTTACACCGCCGCCGCCGACGCCAATGACCTTGATCACGGCGAGGTAGTTGGACTGCAGAGGGTTGGTCATCACGCTCCTATCGTAGATCGGCCGGAGTGGTCGGGGTGAGATAGCCGACCGAAGATCTGTGCGAACCGTACCCTACGACGCACAGCCTCCGGCGGGATCCATGGAAGAAGCCATGTTCGGCTCCAGAGAACTCAGCCATGCGGTTGCGGCGTGACGGTGACATTGGCGGGATCAGTGACATCAACGGTGTCAAAACCATTGAAGGTTTCCTTGGCAATGAGTGAGGCGATTGCGACGTACTTCGCCCGCAAATCAAGTGTTGAGCCGAGTTCAAAGACAACGGGGCCAGGCAGCACAATCTGCACGTGCGGACCAATGCAGAGGAGCGCACGGACCTGGTGTCGAAAGGCGATGGGCAGCGTGTTGGCAATGGCGAGACATGGTGCTGCCTTCTTGGTGATCGTCGAGCCAGGCGCGCCAGCAGGTTCAGTAATGCTGAGACCCGGAAGTCCGAGGCGACTCGTTGTCGTGCCAAGCACACGACCTTGTGCATCGACGGCGACGAGGGTGCTCTTTGGCCCACGAGTGGTGACAACTGGTGAACGTTCCGTGACGACGAGATGAATACCCGTTGGCCAATTCCGCAAGACGGAGGCAGTCGCCACCCACGGCAGCAATTGAATCCTTGACGCAACGGCTCCAGTGTCGAGCAGCACCATGGATTGGCCATTCTTGATGCCTGAAGCCTCGATGATGGCTGCAGGACTCGTATGGACCGATCCCGTTGCGGAAATGGTTTCCACCCGCAAGATTGGCGACCAAATCAACGCGACACCAAGTCCGAGGAGGACACCAAGACCTCCGAGTGCAAGAAGGAGCCGTTGACGCGTTGACCGTGGCCCGTTCGCTCTGCCATCGAGCCAACTCGACTTCTGTTCGCTGGCGCCGGATGGCTTCGTGCTGCGACGTGGCGCAGAGGAGCCTGCTCGAGCAGTTGAAGACTTTGAGGACTTCCCGTGCGCAGGCTTTCGCGCCGTCACCGAATCACCGACGACAAGAGACCATCTGGGAGATGCGGCACGTTCCCGAGTACGCGAAGCTCCGTGTGGAGCGAGACGCCACGTTGCGCCAACACGGTCGTTGCGACTGTCGCAATGACCTCAAGCACATCGCTTGCTGTTCCGCCTGGATCGGCTTGGATGAAGTTTGCGTGCTTTTCTGAAACTGCTGCGCTCCCGATTCTGAAACCACGAAGGCCACACCTGTCGATGAGCGCTCCAGCTGATGGCCCCTTCGGGGGGTTGGTGAAGACCGAGCCGCAGTTCTGGCCTCCCGGTTGATTGGCGCGACGCCAGGCAACAATTTCGTGCAAACGCGTTCGACCAGCTTCTCGGTCTCCTTCGTGCAGGTTGATTTCAACGCTCAGGACCACGTCAGTCGATCGGAGATTTGATGACCGATAGCTGAGCTGCAATTGCTCATTCGTTGCGATCCGTTCCTCACGGGTCATCCCATCGATCAATCGAACGAACGAGAGGGAGGCTGCCATATCGGCGCCATGGCCCCCAGCGTTCATTGCAACAGCCCCACCAATGGTCCCAGGCACGCCTACGGCCCACTCAAATCCCGAGAGTCCGGCCTCAACGCTCCTTCGGGCGACCCTTGGGAGATCTGCTCCCGCTCCCGCGCTCACCTTCGTGCCGTCAATGGAAATTTCGTCGAATTCCCCGGAGAGATGGATGACGATTCCGTCAAACCCGGCATCAGCGACCAATACGTTTGAGCCATTTCCGAGAATGGCGCGTGGCAAGCCTGGAGGAAGGAGAGCCAGTACCTCCTGAAGACACCGAAAGGTTGTGGCCGTAACGAACCAGGCCGCTCGCCCACCGACCCGAAAGGTCGTATGACTGCCGAGGTCGGCATTCGCTTCAACCGAACCGTCATCGCCAACGGCGTTCAACAAGGAGGTAGTCAGTGACGCATTCATCGTTGCTCGAGACGTGCCAACAACCGATCGGGAAGTGTTGTTGAGTCACCCGCTCCAAGGGTGAGACACAACGTTCCTGGCTGGAGCAAAGGAAGTGCAGCCTCGACTGCTTCGTCGAGCGTCGACACGCCAAGGACCTGTGGAACGGTTCCGCTCGCCGTCACAACGTCAGTGACGATTTTGCTGGTGACTCCGGCAATTGGTGCTTCGCCCGCAGGGTAGATCCCAGTCACCAACACCACGTCAGCACCCTCAAAACTTCGAGCGAAGTCCGCACCGACGTTGGCGATTCGCGTGAACCGATGTGGCTGAAAGATCACCACAATGCGATCAAAGCCACCCGAAGTCGCTGCCGTAACGGTCGAAGCAACCTCGGTCGGAAGGTGCGCGTAGTCATCAACAAATGTCACGCCATTGGCCGAACCACGGAATTCATACCGTCGAGGTACGCCAGTGAAGCGAGCGAGGCCATTCGTAATCTCGGCAACTGAACTTCCCGCCAAGTTGGCAACGACGGCTGCAACCGACGCGTTTGCCACATTGTGCAGACCGGCTGCAGCGACCACAAGGTCTGCTGAACTCCCATCGGGCAAGTCCAACGCAAACGACGATGATGCCCGGCCAAGTTGAAGCTTCGTGACGTGAAGCTTCACCCCTGGTGTTGTGCCGATTGTCCACGCATCGAGTCCCTCGGCAACTCGAGCAGCTCCTGGATCATCGGCCCAAATGACCGCTCCCTCCGTGGCACGCTCGAGAAGTGAGCGAAAGGCAGTTTCGAGGACGTCTTCGGTTCCATAGTGATCAAGGTGGTCGGGTTCAACATTGGTAATGCCAACAATCGCTGGAACCATGCTGGCAAAGGTGCCGTAACTCTCATCGGCTTCAAGGATGAGCAGAGGATCGCTCCCCCACCAAGCATTCGACCCCGCTTGAGCGAGCGCTTCGCCGACCATGAAACTCGGCGATTTGTCATTCTCCCGAGCAATCAAGGCGAGCATTGAGGAGGTGGTTGTTTTGCCGTGGGTGCCCGCAATTGCCAACGTCCGACGCAGCCGGACAATTGCCGCCAAAACTTCTCCACGAGTTGCGAGCACGAGGTTTGCGGCTCTCGCCGCCTCGAGTTCTGGATTGTTGGCGCTCACCGCTGGAGAACTCGTGACGAGATCAACTCCGTGAACATTTGCTGCAGCGTGTCCAATGACAACATCGATTCCGGAGCGTCGGAGGCGATCAACGGTCTTTGATCCATGAAGATCCGAACCAGAGACGCGATGTCCTTGTCCTGCAAGGACTTCGGCAATGGCACTCATGCCTGCTCCGCCTACACCGACAATGTGAATGCGGAGTGGACGACGGAGATCAAGTTCAACGGACATATGACGTCACCACCTGCGCAATCTTCGCAGCAGCGTCACTGGTGTGGACTGACCCCGCCGCAGTCCGCATCTCGTTCAAGCGCTCGGGTGTCAGTCCAGCAAGAAGGTCATGCAGCACGTCGCCATTCAGCTCGCGGTCGGCGACAATCAGGGCTGCGCCTGCGTTTGCCAAAACTGCGGCGTTCTTCGTTTGATGGTCGCCAGGGGCCGTCGGAAGGGGAACGAGGATCGAGGGAACGCCAATTGCGGCCAACTCTGCAACGGTCATCGCACCGGAGCGGGCAAGGACAATGTCAGCAGCAACGTAAAGGCTTGCCATTTCCTGTTCAAAGGGAACGAGGTGATAGGTCGGATCTGCGGGACGTTCACCTTGTGCACGTTGCAAGTCATCGAAATCCCTCCGACCAGCAACGTGGTAAATCTCGAGGCCCTGGTGCCCACTTTGCACGAGCTCGGTTGTTGCCGAATTCAGTGATCGAGCACCGAGAGACCCTCCAACAACTGCAAGCACCCGACCGTCACCAAGTCCGAGCAGGTCACGAGCACGGCGCCGAGCCTCAGGAGTTGTGGTTGCCTCGATGATTGAACGTGAAAGCGGAGCGCCGGTCACCATTGGGTGTGGAAGCGGTGTCCCTTCAAATCCGACACAAGAACAGACGGCAAATCTCCCAAAGATTCGGTGGACTGCTCCTGGTATCGCATCGATATTGATGAGAACGAGCGGCACTCGCAGCACAACCGAAGCAACGACTGCTGGGAAGGCTGCATAGCCGCCAGCAGAGACCACCACCTTGGGTCGCCACCGTTGGACTTGAACCACAGCCTTCCCAAGTGCGCGAAGAAGGCCGATCACCGCTGCGACATTGTCGAGGAGTGCGCGAGGGCGGAATGATCGCTGGATTCCTCTTCCCGTCATATAGCTGGCTGGGAAGCCCGTCGGGTCGATAAGGGTCTTATCTGGTCCCCTCGCAGAGCACAAAAACTGCAACTCATTGACCCCGAGTCCTTCAGCTACGAGCGCTTGCGCCACGGCGAGGATGGGTAAGACATGCCCCCCGGTGCCACCACCGGCGAGAAGTACGGTGCGTCGAGTCACCGCGTCCGACGTGGCCGAGACGCCGATGCCCGAGGAGCGCCAACCGAGGTCAGTTGCTTTGCATCACGCGCTGAGCGGTGCGACGACGTGCGGACTCCCGAGAGTTCAGACTTTCTTGGAGCCTCGACCTTCTGAACCTTCTTCACATCCTTGCGCTCAAACGTGGCGATGTTGATGAGGAGCCCAACGGCCATCACATCCGCGATCATCGACGTTCCGCCATAGGAAATCATCGGCAGGGGCACGCCAGTAACTGGGAACAACCCAACGACCGAGGCGATGTTGATGAAGATTTGCATTCCGAACCACGTCGCAATTCCGAGAGCAAGCAGTGACCCAAAGTCGTCCGGCGCTCTGAGAGAAGCGCGAACTGCCAGCCAAACAAGGCCACCAAAGAGTGCGAGCAGTACGCAGGTGCCAATGAGTCCAAACTCCTCGCCAATGACCGAGAAGATGAAGTCAGTGTGCGGATTAGGAATTGCTCCCCACTTACTCTTTGAAGCTCCGAAACCAACACCGAAGAGGTGACCGGAAGCAATAGCGATTTTGCTCTGGTGCAACTGGTAATTCTTCCCGAGAAGATCTTGCCCAGGATGCAGGAATCCGAGAAATCGTTGCATCGTGTAGGGCTTGATGAGGGCGTACACACCACCAAGCGCGACGCCTACCGTAACCAGCATTCCAAGCATTCTGCCGGAGACTCCAACGGCGAACAGCGCCACCAGACCAATGACGGCAACGATGGATCCTGTCCCAAAATCAGGCTCAAGAATCACGAGGAGTGCCGTAGGTGCCGTCAAGGTGAGCACGCAGATTACGAGCGCCCCTTGACTCTTCTTTGCCTTGAGGTAACGAGAAACGAACGAGGCAACTGCTACGACGACGACTAATTTTGCAAACTCTGAGGGCTGAAACAAGAACCCCATGATGGGGAGCCAGCGACGAGAACCTCCAATGACCGGACCGACAGCCTTTACGGCCAGCAGACCGAGCCACGCCATACCTACGCAGACAATGAGCGCAGAAGGACGATCCCACGTGTGGTAGTCGATCCTTGCGAGGACAAGGGCGACGGCCACTCCAATGAGCAGAAACAGCACCTGCATTTGGAGCAAGTGCCATGGTGTCGAATAGAGCGCAAGCGATGGCACCAGCGATGCCGAACCAACCATCACGACGCCGAACACGGAGAGTCCGAGCGCAAGGAAACCAATCCACCGTGCCGTGCCAGTGATCTTGGTGACAGAACCCAACCAAGCACCTGCTTGGCGGACTATGCCAGGCCCGCGCGTTGAAGGCTTCTGAACGGTCGTGGTCGACTTGGCTTGCTTTTTCGTCGTTTCAGAACGTCGTGTCCTGTTTGCGGTCGTGGTTCCATGTCGTTTGAACACCATCAGACAACCCCGCCCACTCGAATGAAGTCCACGTAAAAAATGCCGAGCGCAAGTGCCGCACAGAGCGCAGCAAAGATCCAGAAACGCACCGTCACCGTCGTCTCGGGCCACCCCTTCAAGTCGAAATGGTGATGGATCGGGGCCATCTTGAAGATTCGCCGGTGAAAGAGGCGAAAGCTTGCGACTTGCAAGATGACCGACACGGTCTCAACCACGAAGAGGCCTCCGAGGACGACCAGCAGCAGTGTCACATCCATCGAGAGGCAAAGAGCGGCGAGTCCCGCTCCGAGAGCGAGCGACCCGGTGTCACCCATGAAGATCTTCGCCGGAGCAGCATTCCACCAGAGAAAGCCGAGTGCCGCACCCGCAAGGGCAATCGCGACAATCGCGAGATCGAGCGCCGAGTGAACGTGGTAGATCTTCGGGTGTCGGCTCACCCAATAGCCAATGATCGCGAGCACAGCGAAACACTGAGTGGACGAGCCAGCAGCCAAGCCATCGAGCCCGTCGGTCAAGTTGACGGCATTGGAAGAACCAATGAGGACCAAGACCGCGAGGATGCTCCAAAGGACAGCACCGAGGTGCCAGCCAGGAAGGCTTGCCCTCGTCAACGACACCGTGGTCGCAACGCCAGCCCACTCGCAGGCGAGAACGGCAAATGCGGTGCCAACCAGGAGTTGTCCGGTGAACTTTGCCCGCTTGTTGAGGCCGAGACTGCGCTTGTTCCGAACCTTCAAGAAGTCATCAGCAAAGCCAATCACGCCGAATCCGAGAATCGTTCCAAGGCACAACAGCCCGACCCGAGTGATTTGGACTTCGGCGAAAACATGTGCTGCGAGATAGCCAACGACTGCTGCGATGAGCAGGACAATTCCGCCCATTGTTGGCGTCCCCGCTTTAACCACATGACTGGCTGGACCGTCATCTCGAATGTGTTGGCCAATTTCGTTCCGAATCAGCCAGTGGATGAGCATGGGCATGGTCAGCGCAGCAAACAGGAGTGCGATGCCTCCGGCGCTCATGAGGGCGAGCATGTGGTCTCCTCATGCGTCATCGAGAGCGCTGCCTGCGCAACTTGTGCATCATCGAAGGGAGTGGTGGCGTCGCCAGCGACTTGGAAGCCTTCGTGACCCTTGCCGGCAATAAGCACCACGTCGCCTGCGCCTGCAGTGCTGATTGCACGTTCTATGGCAAGACGACGGTCAAGAACCACGTTGATCTGGCGACGACGGTCCGATGGAACGCCCGAAAGTATTTGGTCAGCAATGACATCAGGGTCTTCACTTCGAGGATTGTCATTCGTGATGATGACGGAAGTCGCGAGGCGAGCGGCTGCTTCACCCATTGGAGCTCGCTTCATTTGGTCGCGATCTCCTCCGCAACCAAAGACGACGATGAGCGCAGCTTCCTTTGCAATCAGCCTTCTCAGATCCGTCAAGACGGTTGCGAGCCCCGCAGGGGTGTGGGCGTAATCAACAAAGACGGTCGGCGCATCAATCCGCTCTCCCTGAACCCTCTGGAGTCGACCAGGAACCAATGCCATGGCAGAAAGGCCAATGGCGCATGCGTCAGGCTTGAGACCCAAAGCAACGCCGGCGGCGAGAGCGACGAGTGCATTGGCGATGTTCACCATCCCGGGAAGCGGAACATGCACTCTCATTTCACGCCACGTGAACCACGAACCGTTGAGTCCAAGGTCAATTGATGATGCGTCGCTCATTGAGACCGAAATGGCAGGAACATCAACCATTTCCGCAAGCCGAGCGCCAGCTTGATCGTCAACGAAGATGACTGCCTGATCACATCGATCGGCAGTGAACAATTTGGCCTTGGCAGCGAAGTACGCCTCCATGGTCCCGTGAAAGTCGAGGTGATCGTGGGAAAGGTTGGTAAAGCAAGCAACGGAGAACTTGATGCCATCAACGCGTGAGAGCGCGAGCGCATGGCTAGAAACTTCTAGAGCTACGACGCCAACCAAGTTCTCGGCTTTCGCCTCGTCACGGGCGTCTGCAAGAAACTCTGCCAATTCCGGAGCTTCAGGGGTGGTGCGAGATCCAGAAAGTGTCCCAATCACCGTCGTCGGACGCCCAGCAACTCGGGCCATCGACCCAAGCATCTGGGTCACGGTGGTCTTGCCATTGGTCCCGGTGACACCGCAGACTGCCAAAGCTTCGGAAGGTCGACCGGCGAGCAACTGTGCCGCAATCGCTACTTGGTGGCGCATTGAAGACGGTTCAAGAACAAGCTGCGGGACGGCTAGATCGAGCGCATGGTCGACGAGCAGTGCAACTGCCCCCTGTTCGACCGCAGCGTTCGCGAAGTCGTGCCCGTCAGAGTGGTCGCCAACGATGCAACAGAAGAGGTCTCCTGGTTGCACAAGTCGTGAGTCGGCAACCGCTCGACGAAGGGCAACACTTTCGAGGACCCCCACCGAAGTGGTCACGTCGAGGGCTTTCGCTAAGGAGGTCAGCGCGACGGTCACAGGCCACCCGTTACGTCTGAAGCAGCGGTTCCCGTTTTCACGATCTTTGTCGGTGCCCCTGCAGTGGTTGGAATGTTGTAGCGATGGAGGGCGTAGCTCATGATTGAAGAGAAAACTGGCGCTGCAACTTCACCACCGAAGTATTGGGGTGTTGGGCGGTTCAGCACGACAATGGCCGTGAGGACCGGGTTTGATGCAGGTGCGAAGCCAACGAAACTCGCCATGTAACAACCTGGCAGATAGCCCCTCGCATAGGGATTCGGAATCTGAGCCGTTCCAGTCTTTCCCGCTACCGCATACCCCGGCACCACGGCATTCGTTCCGGTACCTGCCAAGACAACTTGGCGAAGCATTGCCGTGAGTTGACTGTTGTACACCGGGTCGAGGACTCGATGTGGGGTCGAAGCGGCGGTAGGTGTCACGACGCCGGAAGGACTGACAAAGCCGCGAACAAGTCGAGGGGCCACAAACATCCCATTGTTGGCGATGGAGTTATACGCATCGATCATCTGTTGTGCGGTGACCGAGTCGGTCTGCCCAATGGCGAGACTCACGAAGTCGGTATCCGACCAGGTAGAGGAGGAGACCGTGAGACCACGAGACTCACCAGGAAGTTTCAAACCCGTTGGAAGACCAAAGCCAAGGCGTTGGACCTGAGCAAGCATGCCTGCTTCTCCCACGCGCTGGGCAATTTGAAACGTACCGAGGTTTGACGATTGCGCCAAAATCTGCGTAGCGGTCATGTGGAGCAGTCCATGGCGCTCTGCGTCATGGAAGGTATATGTAGCAATCTTCACTTGATCGGGAACATTGAAGGTTGACGTTGGCGTGATCTTACCCGCTTGTAGTGCTCCAGAGAAGGCGACAATTTTGAAGACGGATCCCGGCTCGTAGGTCTGTGTGACGGCGAGGTTGTTCATGGCCTGCTGGATACCAGGAAGTACGGGGTGCTTTGAAGGAATGAACGGTGGCACCGGAACCATGCCAGCGCTGTGAAGTTGGGTGGTGTTGACGAGATTGGCTTCAGCCAGAACATCTCCAGTTCTCGTGTCCATCACAATTGCCGTTCCAGAAACGGCATTGCTCTTCAAGAGCTCGTCGCCGAGTGCACGCTCTGCCTGAAACTGGAGCGGCACATCAAGGGTGAGCTCAAGCCCTTGGCCAGGAACGGACTTCGAGATCACGACAGGTGATGACTGTGGCAGCTGCCAGCCATTCGGAGACTTCAACACACGCTCTTGGCCAGCCTTGCCAGAAAGCAGGTGGTCGTAGGCGTATTCAAGCCCGCCATTTCCTTTGCCCTGCCAGTCGAGGGTTCCAAGCACTGAACCAGCGAGTGCTCCATTTGGCGAGGAGCGTGGATAGTGGGTGGTGATGGCGAGCCCATGGTTATACGTGAGTGCAAGCGCTTGATCGGCCACCTTCTGACTGATGTCGGTTGCCAGGACCACCTGGCCACTGCCCGGTCCTGTTTGGGAGAGTTTGGCGGTGAGGGCTGCAATTGCGGGAGCTCCTGAGATACCCAGCAGTGGTGCAAGAGCTTTGGCTTCCAATTCTGGGTGCGCAATCTGCGCATCATCGGCTTGAAGCGTGAGTGATGGCGAAGAGAGTGAAAGGATCTGCCCATTGCGATCAAAGACGCCACCACGAAGTGCTGGCGAGGTCACGGTCTGCAAGAGCTCCGCACGCCCAACCGCAGACAGTTGAGGCGACCGAATCACTTGAAGATCAACCATCCGTGCAATCAAGACCACTACTCCCGCGAGGAGCAAGAGGCGAACCCAGGCGACACGCCGAGTTCGAATACCAAGTCCATAGACGGGAAGGACTGGAGGGCGACGACGCTGCGGGGGCGGCGTTTGCGTCGGTCGCCTCCGAGTGGTCGAAGGACGAACTGGAGTCTCGACCCGACGACCGCTCATCGCGTTCCTGAGGTCGACGTGACTGGTGGGAGTGCTCCAGGATACGTAACCGAGGTCTGGGTCGGCTTTGGTTGGGGGCTTGAATTCGTGCTTGTCACCACCGGGGCTACTGGGGAAGTTGTGGTGGAGCTGATTCCAACAGGCTTCGTGGTTGCGCTTGTTGTTGCTTTGGAACCACTTCCCGAAGGCGCAGGCGTCGTGACGGGTGCTGGTGGGACATAACGGAGCTGTGGAATGTACTGAATGGGACGAATCGGCTGGTCAAGACCAACTTCAGGCACTTCCCGAACAAAGGTGGGAGCAACGAGACGATCTGCTGCTACTGCTGCATCAGTGACACGAAGAGGCGACTGCATCGTCTCAACCTTCAACAGCGCCTTGTCGTGGATGAGATTCTCTGCTGCAACCTCGGCTTGGAGCCGCTGGAGGTTTGCTTGCCCTTGGACAAGCACGCCATAGCCAACAACGACGATCATCACCGCGATGGCGATGGCAGCAGATCCGAGCACTAATGGTTGGCGCCACTTCGCACCTTTGACCGCTGGTTTCGGAACAAGGGTGAGCGAACGACGCTGCGTGGGTGGAGCGTGGCGCGGCTTTCGAACTGCGCCGCCCCGAACCTGCGTGGACGTGACGGCACTCATACGTTCAACTTCTCAACGGCCCGAAGACGGACGCTCTCGGCACGCGGGTTCTCGGCCATCTCATCAGCGGTCGCCCCGATAGAGCCACCATGCAATTTCTTCACGCGAGGTACTGCCCCACAGACACAAGGAAGTTGAGGCGGACACGTGCAGCCGCCCGTCCTTGCTGCTGCAAAGGCGGTCTTCACCAGTCGATCTTCGCCAGAGTGATAACTGAGAACGATGCAGCGACCGCCCGGCACAAGAACATCGAGGGCATCGGTTAAAGCACGCTCAAGCTGGTCAAGTTCACCATTGACCGCAATGCGCAAGGCCTGAAAGGTTCGTTTGGCGGGATGACCCCTCCGTCGAACGGCGGCAGGAACTGCTTGTGCGACCGTTTCCGCGAGTTCTCCTGTCGTCAGGATTGGTCGCGCCGCCAAAATCGCCTTGGCGATTCGACGTGCCATTCGATCTTCACCATTGTCACGAAGGAGATCTGTGAGTGCATCGAGGTCAATGACATCAAGGAGTTCACGAGCAGTTTGGCCCTGGGACTGGTCCATGCGCATATCGAGCGGGGCATCCAAGCGATAGGAAAAACCGCGATCTGCTTCATCAAGCTGCGGTGAAGAAACCCCAAGATCGAAGAGCACGCCGACAACTGGTTGAGGTTTGCCATCTGCGGCAAGTGGCCAAGGACGCTGACCATCCATCCCTTCACGAACGATGTTCGCAAGTTGATCAAAGGTCGAACGAATGACAACCGCTCTTGACCCAAATCGGGCAAGACGATTCGTGGCAGCCGCGAGCGCAACTTGATCGCGATCGAGGCCAACAATTGAAAGGTCAGCTCTTGCCTCTAAGAGTGCTTGCGCGTGTCCCCCGCCTCCAAGGGTGCAGTCGACCACCACTCCGGCAGGAACCGGCATCAGCAGTTCCAGCACCTCGGCGAGCTGGACTGATTGGTGGTGAAAGGTTGAGGCCATCTGCAGCCCCTCGACCGACGATGTCGCCCTACAACGAGGGCGACACGCGGAGAAGAGGGCGGAGGAGAGATCTTCGACCGGAACGGTCGAAGGGCTGCGCATGGTCTCAGCGTGATGGGAGCAAGAGTTGATACGCGTGGACCCGTAGGTGCTCACGCCGGCGTTCCTCCTTCTTGAAGGTCACTCAGGACCCGGGCTTCGAAGTCGTCCGGGTTCCAGAGTTCGATGTGCTTGTAGAAACCTGTGATGAGCACTGGGGAGCCAATGGTCAGATTCGAATGCCGTCGAAGTCGTTCGGGAATGGCGATTCGGCCCTGAGATGGTTCGATTTCCACTTCTTGAGACATCGACGCAAGGCGTCGAAATCGGCGCTCTTCATCGAGGCTGTCGTCTGACCGTGCCGAGAGCGTCTGCATTCGGCGGAGAAACTCTGATTCGGTCCAGAGGCCAAGGACGTCATCGTTCGAGAGGGACAAGTAGGCCTTGCCATCAAAGGCGTCACGAAACTTGTGCGGCAGAACCAAACGGCCCTTGCTGTCCAAGTTGTGCTCACTGCTGCCTACGAACACGTTCGCCCGCCCTTAATCCCCCGCTCCTTGGGATTCTCCGCCCCTTGGAACTCGTGATTGCCACATTACCCCACTTTGTGACACCAAGCAACACTTTGTTGCACAATCTCCCCACTCTGTGGGTGAAAGACACCACCAAGTGGTCGACGATGCCCATCAAGGGTCGAGAGAAGCGCCAAATGCGGTCAAACATGGTGCAGCGGTTGCACAACGGAATCCACGCGCAGCAAAGGGTGATCCACGTGCAGCACAACTCGGGATCTCAGCGCGCGAGGTTCAACGAACCTGTGAGGTAGTGCTCGAAAAGAGGGGGCGGGCAGCTAGGCACCACCCCATCGCTCGCTGCCGACGACTACGAACTCACGATGCCTGGAGGTAGGGCTCCCAGAGAGGATCAGCATCGGTGGAGTGTCGAACGAGCCCGAGACGTGTCCTCGGCGCTAAGGGCTCGAACGGCAATTCCCAGCCAAGTTCAGCGAGAAGGCGATCGCCCTTCTCCATGTTGTGCCGCTTGCACGCAGCAACGAGATTGGTCCACGAGGTTGCGCCACCTCGGCTCTTTGGCACGACATGGTCGACGGTGTCTGCGCTTGCATTGCAATACGCACACCTTCCGCCATCTCTCCGAAGGACGCCCCTGCGAGACGGCGGTGGCGCTGTTCGATTCCGTCCGACCTTGACCATGTGGCTGAGACGAACGATGGCCGGAACGGCAATTGATCGAGAGGGACTATGGAGGACTGGTGCATCATCGTGGACCGCGATGGCCTCAACTTTGCCCGACAGCAATAAAACGACTGCACGCCGATCAGTGACGATGCCGAGTGGTTCAAATGACGCATTCAGCAACAGCACCTTGTTCGACATGTCGCTAGGAACTCCCCCGACCCATTCGTCGCGACCATTTCAGGAACCCAATGACTTGCTGATCATCGAGCCGACCTGATCCATCAGCTCCAAACACGGTCACCATTCGGAAGTGCCAATACGAAGCCGAAGGAATGGGCAGGAAGGGTGAATGTTTCCACCATCCATTTGGCGCCATTCGTCGTGCTGACCGTAGACCCTCAATCCAAACAGAAGGATGACGAAGAACCGGGCCGACTAATGACCGGAGCTTCAACGGGCGAATGGCGTGGATTTGCAGACCGCCAACTTGAGAACTTTCGGGAACCTCGGTGGTGAGAGGAGTTCGTTCCCGGTCCATCATTACGGCTCGTCGCGTCGAAAGCGATCCTTGAACCAGTCCCTCGCATCATGGATGCGATCCTCGACTCCTCCGACGCCAGATGCTTCATCTTCCGTGAAGGATCGAGTGAGGTCATGCCAACTTGCACGTCCCATCGCTCGAAGGCTGCGGTGCATGACGAACGCTGAAGCAAACATGATGGCGACGCCGACAAACCCCAGGAGAACTGAGGTAGTGAAACAGGCAAGCAGCACCACAAGGCCGAGGGTAAATCCAGCAGCTCCCCACTTGAGCTGTCGACCCTCGTGGCGGTACACCGTCTCATTGCGAACTTTGTCAACGAAGGCAGGATCTTGGGCAGAGAGCGACTCTTCAAGCTCTTGGAGAATTCGTTGCTCGTGCTCTGAAAGTGGCATTTCAGTCCTCCTTCCTTGTTCCAGCATGACACTGGTTTGAACCCACGTTAGCCACACGCGGCACCCCTCTGCCACGCGCCCCATCGCGCAGAATTCTGAAGCACTTGGCTACCGTTACTGCATGTCCATCACCACAACCTCTTCCACCGCACCATCAACCCCACATCGCGTTCGGCGAATTACTACCTGGTTGATGGTGGTCCTGGTCGGCATCCTCGTTCCATTGACCGTCACCGGCACCTGGGCGCTTCGAACGGTGACCAACACTGATCACTACGTTTCGACGCTCGCTCCCCTGATTGACGAGCCGGTTATCCAGCAAGAAATTGCAACCTTGGTGGTAAATCAACTCTTTGCCTCAATTGATGTTCAAGCGAAGTTGACCGAAAAGCTTCCCGGCCCAACCAAGTTTCTTGCTACTCCACTCACGAGTGCGTTTCGAAAGGAGGCAGACAAAGCAGTCCTTGCCGTCGTTTCTTCTCCGCAATTCGCAAAGTTTTGGAACACGTCGAATAGGTTGACGCATCACGCTGCGGTGACGGTCCTCTCAGGCGACACATCGAACGGAAAAGCAACGCAGATCTCCGTTGCGCTGAACAAGGCATTGATCAATACGATCAAAACCCTGAATGCCAAGGGAATCACGCTCTTCAACCCGATCTTGGCCACCATCCAACATTCTCAGTCCCATGGGTTGGTGATCGTGACGGCCAAACAACTTCACACCGTCCAAACGGCGTTTCACTTAGGTATCAGCTTGCGAGTGCTGCTCCCAATTCTGTTGGCGGTTTTCATTATTGGAGCACTGCTGATGACCGTTGATCGCCGAAAGACCGTTCTTCGTCTTGCTGCTGCAGGCGTCATTGGACTTGTCGTGCTTGAAGCGGTTCTCGTCTTTGCGCGCAAGACCTTCATCAATGCGGTATCGAATTCGGATGTTGCTGCAGCAGTTTGGAAGATCCTCTTGCGCGGACTCGTCAGCGAAATTCGGTGGGTCGCACTGCTCGGGCTCGTGATTGTTCTTGCTGCCTGGGTAGTTGGACCCTCACGGAGAGCAGCACGTGTGCGCCTTGCCCTCAACAATGCGTGGGAGTGGGTGCAGAACAAACAGCGGAGCCATGAACTCGGCACTAAGGCTGCAGATCTTCAGCACGAGGTGCAAGAAATGCGGGGCCTGCTGTCGGGAATTGCCTGTGGGATCTGTTTCTTGGTGGTCTTGCTTGCTTCATCAACGACCGTCATCATTTGGTCGTTCATCATTCTTGGAGTCGTTCTCTTGGCCCTTAACGCTTCATTGCTGAAGCGTCGATCCGCCTAGCTCAACGGGGACCTTGGCGACGCCTTCGTTGGCGACCAAGAGCAAATCCGGCACATCCACCGAGCAACGCACAGATGACAATCACCGAGATGACATGCGTGTGACCGTGGTAACCCCAGAATGAGACGGTCACTTCGGCGGTGTTTGCCAGCGCAAACCAAATCAAGAGAACGACAGCCGCGCCGAGGCCGAGCATGCCCCAATCTCGTCGCTTCTTCGTTGACGTTGATGCCTTGTTCTCAGTCATGACGTTCCTTCGCTCACTTGAGTCTTACCACTTGCCCTGAGTGAAGGTGAAGGATCCCAGTTGTGGTGGAGACCGTGCTAGAGAAGAGCCGACAAGCGCGAGAGGAGACGGTAGTGGAACCAATTCGAGATGCCACAACGCTATGGAACTTGGTTGAGCTGCGCGCTGCGCAGTCGCCAGATCATCCAATGCTCTTCGATGCATCGGGACGAACTGTGACCTTCTCGCAGTTTCGTGACCTCGCCGAACGCGTGGCAGCCGGACTGCAGAAATTCGGAATCTCGGCCGGCACCAAGGTCTCTTGGCAATTACCAACTCGCATCGACACCGTGGTGCTTTCAATGGCGCTCTGTCGTCTCGGTGCCCTCCAAAACCCCATCCTCCATCTCTACCGGGAGCGTGAAGTTGGCTTCGCGCTTCGCCAGACCGGATCGGCCTTCTTCTTCACCGTTGGTGACTTCAGGGGAACGAATTTTCTCGAGATTGCAGCAACGGCAACGGCCGATCTCGATCAGCCCCCAACCATCTTGTCGATTGATGACGGTCTTCCAGAGGGCGACCCTTCCTCCTTGGCTGCTTTCGACGCGAACAGCACCGCTGTCAAGTGGATCTATTACACCTCTGGTTCAACGGCAGACCCAAAGGGCGTGCAACATACGGACCGCTCGCTCATCGCTGGTGGCTGGGGACTTGCCAAGGCGCTCGACATGTCACCAGACGATGTTGGCTCCATTGCCTTCCCCTATGCACACATCGGCGGTCCCGATTACTTGGTCACGATGCTGACCTGGGGTTTCCCTGCGGTGCTGCTTGAGGCATTTGTCATGGACGAGGCATTGCCGTTGTTTCAACAGCGTGGAGCAACCATGGTTGGTGGAGCGAGCGCGTTCTACATTGCCTACCTTGCCGAGCAGCGGAAGAACCCTTCCGTGCCGATCTTGCCGACCCTTCGGTTGATGTCCGGCGGAGGTTCTGCCAAGCCACCTGAACTGCACTATGAGGTCAAGAGTGAAATTGGTGGCCGCGGCGTCGTTCACGGTTATGGCATGACCGAAGTTCCAATGATCTCGAATGGATCTCCACACGACACCGATGAACAGCTTGCCAACACCGACGGTGCGCCGATTGACGGTGCAGATGTTCGAATTGTGACGCTCGACGGCCGTCTCGCTGGCCCAGACGAAGAAGGCGAGGTTCGGGTGAAAGGACCAATGGTGTTCGTTGGCTATACCGATCCAGCACTCGATGTCGATGCATTTGACGACGAGGGATACTTCCGCACCGGAGACCTCGGTCGCCTCAGAAGTGACGGTCATCTCACGTTGACTGGCCGACTGAAAGACATCATTGTTCGAAAGGGCGAGAACATCTCGGCCAGCGAGATCGAGAACTTGCTCTATGGGCATCCAAAGGTTGCTGAAGTGGCCGTCATTGGGCTTCCTGACGCAACCAGAGGAGAACGTGTGTGTGCGGTTGTCCGCCTCGTCGATGGCGCTGAAGCCATCACGCTTGCAGAGGTGCAGGACTTTTGCCGAGAGGCAGGCCTCATGATCCAAAAGACTCCTGAACAAGTTGAACTCGTTGACGACATGCCGCGCGCCGGAACAGGAAAGATCGTGAAGCGAGCGCTCCAAGAACGCTTCTCTTAAAGGTCTCCCATGGCGAGGTCAAGTACTTCGAGGTCGTGTTGATCAAACGAACGCGGCCTGTCGGAAAGTTCGCCCTTTGGAATGAACCAGCTCAATCCGAATGCAACCACTGCAATGGGGATGCACCAGGTAAACACCGTCGCAACTGAGGCCGACACTGCATCGGCAAGCCCCACCTGAATCGCGGTCGGAAGGTGCCGAATGGACTCAGGCGTCAAGGTGGCTGGATTGAGTCCAACGGGAAGTGATTGACCATGCAGCGATGCCGTGAGATTGCCAGGAAAGACATTCTCATAAATCGCCCCGAAAACCGCTGCCCCGAAGGTGCCGCCAATCGAGCGGAAGAACGTTGATCCTGACGTGGCGACACCAAGGTCGCTGTAGGGAACCGCATTCTGAACCGCAATCACCATCACCTGCATCACGCAGCCAAGACCAATGCCGAAGACAAACATGTCGAGCGAGAGTTGCAACGTCGACGTCGTTGGCTTCACAAAGTGAAAGCCAACGAGACCAACAACCATGAGGCCCGTGCCGATAATTGGATACTTCCGATAGCTCGATCCTCGAGCGATGAGCTGGCCCGAAAGAATCGAGGTCGCAAACATGCCGACCATCATTGGCAGGAGGTGAAGTCCTGATGCGGTGGTCGAAACTCCCTGGACAATTTGAAGATAAACCGGGAGAAACGTCATCGCGCCAAACATCGCGAACCCAACGGCAAAGCCAAGAGCTGCAATATTTCGAAAGGTCGGATTGCGGAACAACCGAAGCGGAATGATCGGCTCTGAAGCCCGTCGTTCCGCCGCAAGGAACCCGACCGTTCCAAGCACACCAACCGCCAGGAAGATCCACTCGATGGTCGATCCCCATGGATAGGTTGCTCCACCGAGTGAGCAGTACAGCACCAAGCCACTCACGCCGAGAGTCAGCAGCGCAATCCCTGGGTAGTCAACGGTGTGTTCAATCTTTCGCCGAATCGATGGGAGCACAATCGCCGTGACGACGAGCGCAGCCAGACCGATCGGAAGATTGATCCAAAAGATCCATCTCCATGACGAATGGTCGGTAATCCAACCGCCGATGAGCGGGCCGCCGACGGTCGCAACGCCGAACATGGCGCCGAATGCGCCGACATAACGACCACGGTCCTTCGGGGCGACAATGTCGCCAATGATCGCCTGCGCACCAACGAGGAGACCACCAGCGCCGATGCCTTGAATGCCTCGAGCGATGATCAAGACATTCAACGACGTCGCAAGGGCTGCAACGATGCTCCCGACCAGGAACACCACAATCGCTCCTTGGAAGAATGACTTCCTTCCATAGAGGTCGCCAAACTTCCCCCAGAGCGGCGTCGAGACGGTCGACGTCAAAAGGTAGGACGTGACAATCCACGTCAAGTGATTTGCTCCACCGAGGTCGCCAACAATGGTTGGCAGTGCCGTCGAGACGATGGTCTGGTCAAGTGACGCCAAGAACATTCCGCAAATGAGGCCGATGTACACGAGCCAAATCTGCCGTTGGGTCATTGAGACACCGCCTGGGGCCATGGGCGCAACGCTCACGCGAGGACCTCGTCTGCAGCCTCAAGAGGAGCGGCGGCGGCCAACTTGGACGGCCACCAGTTCCAGCGACCGAGGAGGACGACGATGGTTGGCACGAGCACCGTCCGAACAATGAACGTGTCCATCAGAATGCCTGCCGCCAGCCCATAGGCAACCGCATTGAAGGCGGAGGACCCTGATCCTCCCGAGGCCGAAATCACGACACCGAAGACCACAAAGGTTCCTGCTAGGACAAGACCAGCCGAGGTAACCGTCGTTCCCGTTGTTCCAATTGCAGTAACGACCGCTTCTTTAAGTGGACGCTTTCTCGCCTCTTCTCGGATTCTGGTCATCACGAGGATGTTGTAGTCCTCACCTAAGGCAAGCAGGAAGAGGAAGAGCATGAATGGCAAGAAGTAGATGAGGCCATCCTGCCCGCCGATTTTCATGAACACAATGACGGCAAATCCGAGCGATGCGAGATAACTCAGCACCACCGAGGCAATTAAGTACAGCGGTGCGATGAGGCTTCGAAGGACAAGCGCCAAAATCAAGCCAATCGCGAGTGCTGCAAGTGGCACCATGAGTCGGAGATCCTTCGACGACAAACTCGACACGTCGGACAAAATCGGAGCGAATCCGTAGAGCCCTGAGTCAGCTGCATTAAAGGTCGCTGCGACCTTCGCCACTGCTTCACGAATGCTCGGGACTGCATTGAGCGCAGCGGTTGATGCACCTTCACCCGCTTTCAATGAGGTTTGGAAGGCAATCGTGCGCCCGTCATACGAAAGTGTGCGGGCGGTTGCGACATACGCGCTGTACGCAGCAGCTGGAACCGATCGGCAAGCAACTGGAGCGGTAGCCGGCAGGGCGACCTGGAACGCTGGCAGGAGCGCAGCAGATCCACACACGGTTCGAACACCATCAATGGTCTTCGGGCTTACCGAGAAGCCAAGCTGATCAAAGGGGCCAGCAACCTTCTTGAAATAGCCGGTCAGCTTCAGGTCCTTTTGAATCTTGAGGACGGTTGTCGGAGTGTCCCAGAGCGAGAGTTTGGAAGTACTA
>CAIQUD010000117.1 GCA_903874965.1 uncultured Actinomycetes bacterium
AGTCGCAGCATTCATTCGTGAAACTTTCAGAATTCAGCGCGATCGCTTTCTGAAGTCCATCATTGGCTCACTAGCCACCTCGAGTGGCGAGTTGGAAACAAGGAAATTTGACACGGGCGCGCCCATCCATGTCCCTCAAGGCTGCCCTTCCCTTCACGCCTGCCGTGTCAGAAATCGTGCGCTGTAAGCAGCTTCCCCAAATTCTTGGACGTCACATCTTGCGTTCGCTGCGGAGATTGAAAGGGTGATGGATGGTAGTGCAGAAGGGTGATGGATGGTAGTGCAGAAGTGTGATAGATGGTAGTGCAGAAGTGTGATAGATGGTAGTGTAGGAAAGCGATGGATGGTAGTATGAATTCTCATGACCTGGACAACAAGCAGCCAATATCCTTATCAGCGCCGGGTTATTGACACTGAACTCGATACCCTGCTCCCATATCTTCCTGCAATCAGTCTGGAAGGCCCAAAGGGAGTCGGAAAGACCGCAACTGCCACTGAACGTGCTGGAAGTATTCGGCGTTTAGACAACCCAGCCGAACTTGAATTGCTTGAAGCTCAGCCATCACGACTCATCGATGGACCAACGCCAATTCTCATTGACGAGTGGCAGCGCTTTCCGAGTTCGTGGGATCTGGTTCGCAGAGCCGTGGATCAAGACTCATCTCCGGGCCGCTTCATCCTTACAGGATCCGCAACACCAAGTGAGCGGCCAACCCACAGCGGAGCCGGTCGAATCGTCCCACTTCGAATGCGGCCATTGACGCTGTTCGAACGAGGGATCTCACCAACGACAGTTTCTCTTTCCGAAATCATTGACGGTAGCCGACCTGCTCTCGGAGGCATCACCGAGACGACACTTGAGACCTATGCGAATGAGATTGTCATCGGCGGGTTTCCTGGAATGCGATTTCCAAACCCACGAGCACAACGAGCTGCGCTCGATGGCTACATTGATCGGATTGTTGACACTGACCTTCCTGAACTTGGTGTTCGGGTCCGGAACCCGGCAACCATGAGACGATGGTTCCGTGCTTTTGCTGCGGCCACCGCAACAAGCACCTCATTCGACAAAATTCGTAATGCTGCAACCAGTGGCGAAGACGACAAGCCAGCCAAGACGACCTCTATGGGCTACCGAGAGGCACTAGACCGACTCTGGATTCTTGATGACGTTCCGGCTTGGGCTCCTTCGAACAATCATCTGCAACGGCTTGTCGCTGCACCGAAACACCACCTTGTCGACCCGGCACTTGCCGCACGGCTTTTGGGCCTCGATACTGGAGCACTCCTTGATGGGACAGGTCCATTGGCGATACCACGTGATGGAACGTTCTTGGGTTCGCTCTTTGAGTCATTGGCGGCGCAGAGCTTGCGGGTTTTTGCCCAAGCGTGCGAAGCCACAGTCAGTCATCTGCGGACTATGGGTGGAGTTCATGAAGTCGACTTTGTCATCGTCAGAGGCGACGGTAAGGTCGTTGCTGTTGAGGTGAAACTCTCGGCTGCCATTGCGCAGCATGATGTCCGTCATCTTCATTGGCTCAAGCAGCAACTTGGCGACGAACTCCTCGACGCGGTTGTTCTCACCACTGGATCAGATGCATATCGGCGGACTGATGGAATTGGCGTCATTCCGTTGGCACTCCTCGGTCCGTAGATCGAGATAGCAGCGTTCAAGAAACCGCAGCGCTTGTTGTCGAGCACCCAACCTGAAGACGTTAAGTTCATTCCATAAAGGGATAGAACTTTTGTGGACGAATCGAATTCAATCGAAACGAGCCGTCCTTTGCCTCAAGGTCAGAGAACTACCCTACTGACGAGCAGTTTCGAGGCGAAGATCAGCGCGAGCCAGATCAGCTTCAGCAGCAGTTCTCCTTGAAGTGACGATGTGGTCGTCTTCACCGGCATTCGAACCACTCAAACTGTTCAACTCCGCTTCAGCAGTTGCTTTGGCCAACTCAGCGCGAGCAACGTCAATCTCCGACACAAGTTCAGCAACGCCGGCCAACACGGTCACGATTGAACCAGGTCCACCCTCGACTTCCGGGTCGAGACCAGGACCAGTAGCGACCTGCAAGAAACCCCCATGGACGAGGATCGCAAGATCCCCTGACTCCGTCTCGATGGTCACGACACCCGGAAGCACATCCGCAACAAGCGGAGTGTGGAGGTTCTGCAACGTGATGAGTCCGTCAGAGGTGCGGCACGAGACGGCCTTGGCACGGCCCTCAAAGAGCGCCCGCTCGGGGCAGACGAGGTTGGCAGCGAAGGTCGCGCCGGCCATCAGCTCTCCTGCTCGAGTTGGGCAGCCTTGGCGAGGACGTCGTTGACGCCTCCAACGTTCAAGAATGCCTGCTCAGGAATTGCGTCAAGGTCTCCACGAAGCAGCGCCTCAAAGGACTCAACGGTCTCTTCGACTGGCGTGTAAATACCGTCAAGACCGGTGAAGACCTTGGCGACGTACATTGGCTGCGAGAAGAAGCGCTGAATCTTTCGTGCACGTGAAACGGTAACGCGGTCTTCTTCAGAGAGTTCATCGAGACCGAGGATCGCGATGATGTCCTGCAGTTCACGGTAGCGCTGAAGCACTCCCTGCACCTGACGGGCGACCTGGTAGTGACGGTCACCAACAATCTCAGGAGCGAGAATGTTCGACGTTGACGTCAACGGGTCGACTGCCGGGAAGATACCGAGCGCTGCAATCTGACGTGACAACTCCGTCGTTGCGTCGAGGTGGGTGAACGTGGTGAATGGAGCTGGGTCGGTGTAGTCGTCAGCAGGCACGTAGACAGCCTGAAGGGACGTAATCGACTTTCCACGAGTTGACGTAATGCGCTCTTGGAGTTCGCCCATCTCGTCAGCAAGCGTTGGCTGGTAGCCCACTGCTGAAGGCATGCGACCAAGGAGGGTTGACACCTCGGAACCTGCCTGAACGAAGCGGAAAATGTTGTCAATGAACAACAGCACGTCTTGGTTCTGGACGTCACGGAAGTACTCGGCCATCGTGAGTGCAGCGAGCGCCACACGGAGACGAACACCTGGCGGCTCGTCCATCTGACCGAACACGAGAGCGGTGTTGTTAATAACGCCGGACTCTTGCATTTCGAGGAACAAGTCAGTTCCCTCACGGGTGCGCTCACCAACACCGGCGAACACCGACACACCACCGTGCTTGGTGGCCACTCGGGAAATCATTTCCTGGATGAGCACGGTCTTTCCAACACCGGCACCACCGAAGAGACCAATCTTTCCACCCTGCACATACGGAGCGAGCAGGTCAATGACCTTGATGCCCGTCTCGAACATGGTGGCGCGTGGCTCGAGCTGGTCGAAGTTTGGAGCAGGACGGTGAATGTCCCAACGCTCTTCAATGCCCTCAACAACCGGCACGTCGAGTGGCTGGCCGAGCACGTTGAACACGTGACCAAGCACTGCGTTGCCGACAGGCACCGTGATGCCACGACCGGTGTTGCGAACGGCAGTTCCGCGGAGGAGTCCATCGGTTGGCTGCATGCAGACGCAACGAACGCGTCCCTCGCCAATCTGCTGGGCGACTTCTGCGGTGATGGTTACCTTCTTGCCATCAAGCTCGACGTCCATCTCAACCGCGCCATTGATTTCTGGCAATGCGTGTGGTGGAAACTCGGCGTCAACCACCGGTCCGGCGATTGCGACGACTCTGCCCTCCTCGAGGGCGGTTGCGTTGTCTGCGGTCATGGTCATTTGCTCATGCTCCCTTCGCTGGGCGGAGCGCTTCAGCGCCGCCCACGATTTCCATAATCTCGGTGGTGATCGCATCTTGACGAGCCCGGTTCATGGTCCGGGTCAAGGTGCGAGCAAGTTCTTCTGCATTTTCTGTTGCGGCAGCCATCGCTCGTTGCTGCGAGGCGTGGAATGACGCAGCA
>CAIQUD010000118.1 GCA_903874965.1 uncultured Actinomycetes bacterium
GATCACTCGTCACGGTGCTCAAAGATATGGGCCTTGTTGCCTCAGTCTTTGACGAACGCAAACTGAGTGGCCTTTCGGGACACTTGGCCATTGGCCATACGCGGTACTCAACCCACGGCAAGAGCGACTGGATGAATGCTCAACCGGTTTACCTCTCCTCGCCAATGATTCCCGGCGGGTTCGCCATGGCGCACAACGGGAATCTCACCAATACTGACGAACTTGCCGATCGAGCAGGAATGCTTCCCGGCATGGGAATGGCTGATTCGGGTGTTGTCGCCGAACTCGTCCTGCAACACCATGTGGTTGACCCGACGGTTGAGCGTGTTGACCTCACCGGAACACTCGCCAAGGTTCTTCCATGGGTGGAAGGGGCATACAGCCTCGTGTTCTTGGACGCGAATCGTGTGTACGGCATCCGTGATCCGAATGGCTTCCGACCACTCTGCATTGGTCGACTTGGCCCAGAAGAAGCCCCAGAAGGTTGGGTGTTTGCTTCAGAGTCGCCAGCCTTGGATGTGGTTGGAGCAACCTATGTTCGAGAAGTCGCTCCAGGAGAACTCGTCACCGCAGATGAGAACGGACTGCACTCGACGCAATTGCTGCCGGCTGCAACCGAGCGGCTCTGCATTTTCGAGTTCGTCTACTTCGCCCGCCCAGACTCAATTCTTCATGGCAAAGAGATCCACGGAACACGGCGCAGGATGGGAGAGCTCTTGGCGGCCCAGTCACCCGTCAAAGCCGACCTCGTGATGGGTGTGCCTGATTCGGGTGTGCCGGCGGCCGAGGGATTCGCGCGCGCCTCAGGAATTCCCTATGGCCAAGGCTTGGTCAAGAATCGGTACATCGGCCGGACCTTCATCGCACCCGATCAAGCGAGCCGGGCCAATGGTGTTCGACGAAAGCTCAACCCCTTGCGCGAGAACATTGCTGGCAAGCGGCTCGTCGTTGTTGATGACTCCATTGTTCGGGGCACGACCACCAAGGCAATTGTGCAGATGCTCCGAGATTCCGGTGCTGCTGAGGTGCATCTCCGGATTTCTTCGCCGCCGTTCAAATGGCCTTGCTACTACGGCATTGACACGCCAAATCGCGACGAGTTGTTGGCGGCCAACTCGACCATTGAAGAGATTCGTCAGTTTCTCGGAGCAGACTCCATTGGCTACATCTCACTCGCCAACCTGAGGTTGGCGGTTGGCAAGGCCGATGAAGGCCTTTGCGATGCGTGCCTGACCGGGACCTATCCCGTGCCGGTCAAACTCCGCGGTGCCGATGTCGTTGCAACGAGTGACCTTGACGCGAATGACCTTCCATCGCTGCTGGCGCAGGGTGCAGAGTGAGTCAACCGCCCGTCACCTACGCAAGCGCAGGTGTTGATATTGAGGCTGGTGATGAGGCAGTCCGACGCATTACTGGTGCGGTCGAGTCGACCTACCGACCAGGTGTTCTTGACGGCATTGGTGGATTCGGCGGAATGTTCGAGCTTGACGTCGCAAAGTATCGCCAACCAGTTCTCGTCGCAGCAACCGATGGTGTTGGTACCAAGCTTGCCGTTGCCAAGGCAACCGGCAGACTCACAACGGTTGGTATTGATCTCGTAGCGATGTGCGTTGATGATCTTGTCTGCTGTGGAGCGGAACCACTGTTCTTGCTCGACTATGTCGCGGTCGCTGCGCTCAATCCCGATGAGTTGGAGCAGCTCGTCATTGGCATCGCCGAAGGATGCCGCCAGGCAGGTGTTGCCCTACTTGGGGGAGAGACGGCCGAACACGCCGACACCATGTCGCCTGGAGATTTTGACCTTGCTGGATTTGCAGTTGGTGTGGTTGAAAAGGACCGCAGACTGAGCGCAGCGCTCGTTGAAGCAACCGATGTGCTCATTGGTCTTCCTTCGCCCGGACTTCGGTCCAATGGCTACACCCTCGCTCGCCATGTGCTCTTAGAACAAGCGAACCTCGCCCTTGAGGGACCGGCTTGGGAAGGGTCTCTGACGACACTTGCCGACGAACTGCTCCGTCCGAGCGTCATCTACACGAAGGCAATTGTTGAGACCCTCGAAGCCCACCCTGGTGCAGTGCATGGAATTGCGCACATCACCGGTGGGGGCATTGCCGGCAATCTCGTTAGGGTCCTCCCGAATGACGTTGATGCGGTCGTCAATCTCTCTGCGATTGATCGACCGA
>CAIQUD010000119.1 GCA_903874965.1 uncultured Actinomycetes bacterium
TTCTGCACGGGAGCAGATCTGCGATCCATGCCTCCCGCGCTTCCTCGACCCGAAGGCGCACCTGACAAGGCCATTGGCGACAATGGCCGCATGGTTCGCAATGGATGGCAGCGACTGGTCAACTCCATCCTTGACTGTGAGAAGCCGGTCATCGCACAAGTTCAAGCGACCGCAGCCGGTGGTGGCATGCATTTGGCGCTTGCCTGCGATGTGATCGTGGCTGCTGAATCTGCGACATTCGTTGAAGCTTTCGTTCGTCGTGGCATTGCTCCCGATGCTGCAGGAGCATGGCTCCTTACCCGGCTGGTTGGGCTCACCAAGGCAAAGGAATTGTTCTTTTTTGGTGACGCGCTGTCGGCAACCGAGGCAGCACGACTTGGCATGGTGACCAAGGTCGTCCCTGATGATGAACTTGAAGCTGTCGTGAATGGACTCGCCGAGCGACTTGCTGAAGCGCCAACTCGAGCTCTTGCAATCACGAAGTTCTTGACCAACCGAGCCCTTGATGTCGACCGAACTCAAGCCCTCCATGACGAAGCCATGGGCCAAGAGCTCGTCACCTACACCGAGGACATGAAGGAAGGCATCGCTGCATTCGTTGAACGGCGGACACCTCACTTCAGAGGCTGGTAGCCACCATGTTGGAGCGAGCCGGGAAACAGGCTCAGTCGAAGTGGGAAGTCGTTCCGGCCACCTGGCCACTTCGTGGCCTCCTCTTCATTGTCTTCTCCTTCGGCATCGGGCTTCGAATCACCAGCCTTGCAAAAGGTGGACTCTTCCAAGACGACGCCTGGGTTGCCCTCACGGGCACGGTCCCTTTCTCAAAGGCTCTGCACATGGCGGGCACAGCACCTGGATTCGTTGGGCTGCTCCATGCCTGGCTGCCCTTCAATTCGACGAGCGCAACATGGGCGGCGCTTCCAGCGCTCTTGTTTGGCTTGGTTGGCATCTTCCTCGCCTTTCCAACCTTTCGACTGCTTGAGCTCAGTGAGCGAAGCGCTGCCGTTGGGGCAGTGCTCTTTGCGATCTCTCCGGTCGCCATTGCAACCTCTGGCCATGTCAAGCAGTACTCGCTCGATGCCTCCCTGTCGTTCTTGCTGCTCGGCGGCTTCGTTGTTGCCCGACAGCGCCACGGGAGATGGCTGGTGGCGCTCGGCGTCGTGAGCGTGGCAGGACTGTGGTGTTCCGCATCCGTCGTGCCTGTCGTCGCTGCGGTCTGGCTCCTGTTACTCAGCGACGCAGTTTCGAACCCGGATGTTCGCCGACAACTGATGATCGCTGCGGGTGCGACCGGAGGAGCTCTCGCACTTCTCGTCGTCGCCTGCTACTCGAATCTGCCAATTGCTCTGCGACGATTTTGGGCAGATCACCTTCTCTCGCCGAGCCCCTGGTCAACCCTTCCCCACCGCATCGACACGGTGGTGCGCGGACTGACCGTCGGCCTCATCCCAACGTCAACCTCTCTCCCCCACGAGGTGCTCCTCGTGACGTTGCTCCTCGGGGCACTCGTGTTGCTCTCGCTTTCACGACTTCGATCACGCCCCGGAGTCGCCCTTGCGTGGACCGTTCTTGGAATGGCGATCCTCGCGGCAGTTCTCGGAAGGATTCCCCTCGGAACGGGTCGGACCGATATGGCGATCTACCCCGCACTCATTCTTTTGGTGGTTGCCGGTGGCGAGGTAGCGATTGACCAGGTTGCTCGGCGGACTCCCAGCTTCTTGCTGGCGAGCCAAGTACTGGTTGCGATTCTGCTCGTCGTTGGACTGACCACGGCTGTCAGCGAACGCCGCCCGTATCCAACAACGCCAATTCGAAAGGCTCTGGTCGTCGCCAAGGGATGCGTCGACGTGCACCAACTACCCGCCGTCGTGGTCATTGACGCGTATTCCCGCTATCCCTATGCCCTCACGACACCACGCACCATTGAGGAGAAATTCAGCCGCCAATACGGTGCGGGCTTCACCGTTGTGTCAACCACCTCAACCTTCATCCTTCCCGCCCAACCCTATGAACGCCCCTACACACCGCAGCTCTGGGCACATCACGTCGCCGCATTTACGCTCGGCACCGGGGCCATCAATGCGCGCCGTGGCACCGCAGTTGCCTATGTGCAGACCCCTCCAGACGGCATCGGCAATGTCGATGACTTTGCTCGTGCGTTAGAGCGAGAGCATTTTGCCTTGACGTCATCTGCGACCGTTGGTCCTCTGGTCATTGGATGCTACGAAGCGGACTGAGTCCCAGGATGCTCGTGAAGGCTAGAAAACGTTGCCACCGCCTCTTGAACCGTCCCACTCATGAGCGTCCGACCACGCGCAAGCACCACTCCTCTCTCAGCGAGCTGCACGAGTGGTCCAACTCGGCTCTCAATGAGCACCATCGCGGCCCCTTGCTCCTTCAAGAGCTGTAAGTGCTCGACGAGGCGACCAGTCGCCTCAGGTGAAAGTCCGAGCGAGAACTCATCGGCAATGAGCAGTTCCGGTTGGAGGAGGAGCGTCTTCATGAGCGAGAGTTGCCGCTGCTCCCCACCCGAGAGGTATTCCGCTTTTCGGTCCCTCATGGGAAGCAGTGCGGGAAAGACGTCGAACAAGTCATCGATCCGACGCTTTGCCTGAGACCTGCTTCCCTTCGCTTTCACCACGCGAAGATTGTCCTCAACGGTGAGTGACGAGAAGATGGCACGTCCCTCATTGATGTGGACGAGTCCATCCTTCGCCAGGGCTGCAGCGGAGTGTCCAATGGGCGCATCTTTGAACGTGACGGTTCCGCTCGACGCCCGAACAAGCCCAGATGCCACTCTCGCAACGGTCGACTTCCCGGCGCCATTTGCACCAAGAAGAACAACGACCTCACCGGGAGCAACGTCAAGATCAACGTTGAACAGCGCTCGATAGGGACCGTAGGACGCCGCCACCTCGCGGAATTGAAGGATCGTCGTCATGGCCGCGCTCCGAGATAGGCGGAGGCAACTTCGGGGTTTGCCAGCACCTCATCCAAGTGGCCTTGACCGAGAAGGACTCCATTAACGAGAACGAGCACCTCTCCCCCGAAGGCTGCAACAACCGAGAGGTCATGTTCTATCGCTACGACCGACATTCCCGTTCGCGCAGAGGTTTCGAGCACCACGTCAACAAGGAGACTCGCCTCGTCACCATCGAGACCCGATGAACATTCATCGAGCAGCAAGACGCTTGGCGCGGTCACGAGTGCTCGTGCAAGTTCCACCATTCGACACGTCCCGAGTCCGAGCGTTCCAACAATCACGTCTTCTTTGCCAGCGAGACCTACGTGGCCAAGACAGGTCGCAATGGCCTCGCGTTCTCCAGAGGTCCTCGTCGTCACGCGAAGGAGGTCTCGCCAAAGTCTTGGCGAGCCGTGGCGCGCCCGAAGCGCAACCAGGAGATGGTCAGCAAGGGTCAACGAAGGAAAGATCTGGGTTCGTTGGAAGGTCCTCGCAATGCCTCGTCGTGCATGGTGTTCAGGCGTGCCAGAAAGCTGCACACCGTCGAGCAACACCATGCCGTCATCAAAGGGAACACGTCCAGCAATGCCATCGAGCAAGGTCGTCTTTCCCGATCCATTCGGCCCAATGATGGACAACTGTTCTCCTGCACCAAGAGTGAACGACACGTTGCTCACGGCATGCACTCCACCGAAGCTGGTGGTCACCCCTCGAACATCAAGTCGTGACGTCACGACCGAGACCGACCACTCGTTAGGAGATGAAGCGCGTCGATTTGCTTGATCGCTCCATGGCGAAGGACCTCGACCATTCCTTCTGGCCGCCAGGCATAACTCAGGGCCGAGAAGGCGAGCGCAACTTCGATCCACAGCCCTACGTTGCCGAGTGCCGTCGTGGCGGTATTGGGCTGTTGTGAAATGGCAACGGCAACACCAGCCAACAGTGCTCCAGTTGTCGAGACGGAGCCAATGGCGCAGACCGCAACAACCCAGAACAGTCCTGTCTCAATGGTGAACGACGCAGGACTCACCACACCTTGGAGCGAGCCGAGGAGTGACCCACCAAGTCCGGCAATTGCTCCTGCCACCACGAACAGTTCGAAGCGAACACGAGTTGGCGATACGCCAATTGAGCGAGACCCCACTTCACTTTCTCGAAGTGATGCAGCGAACAAACCAACTGACCCAACGCGAAGCCGGTAGACCGTCACACCACAAAGGGCAAAGATCGCCATTGTGAGCACGAGAAATGCACGCGAGGAAGGCTGAAGGGAAGTTCCGAAAACTGAAGGGATCGGCATTTGCACGCCAGTGAAGCCACCTCCCACCCACGACCATTGAAAGATCACTTGATCACAGAGGAGCGCAAAGGCAAACGTCAAGAGCACGAGTGCAAGCCCACGGAGCCTTCGAGCAAGAACGCCGAGTGCTGCACTCACGAGCGCTGCCAGGAACGAGCCAGCAAGTGCTCCAGCGAAGAATCCCCATCCAACATGGAGTGACAACTGGCCACAGGCAAATGCACCAATTCCAGCGAAGGATGCTTGGGCAAGGGAGAGCTGGCCTGAAACTCCAGTGACCAAGGTGATCGACAAGAACACAATGCCGAGGGCAATTCCGGTCGACAGAACGTAGACATCAGCAGGCTCAAGGGCGAGGAGCACCACCAACGAACCAGCCACTGCCACCGCCAATCCGAGACCTGAAATGCCCCACGACGCAGCTGTCCTCGGTGGAGGCACCACGGCCACAATTCGCGGAGGATCAACAGTCGCCAGAGGATCACTCGATCGCAAGAGGTTCGCCATGCCCGGGTGCGCAACGACGCAAACGGCAAGGATCACGAACGGAATCCCAGGACCGACCACTGCCTGAAAGAAGGTTGACTCGGGCAGGTACCCTGCAGCGATGCTCACGAGCACCGCAAGACCAAATCCAGCAGTGCACGCTCCAAGCAGTGAACGAAATCCTCCGAGGACTGCCGCACAAACCGCCGGGACAAACACCATCCAGTAACTCACCGTCGACACCTGCACGAGTGTCGGTGCGATCAGTACTCCGGCCAAACCGGAGAGGACCGACGACAACATCCATGAGGCGGTTCTGATCGGGAAAGCCTTCACACCGGACAGCTCGAGCAGTCGAGGCGATTCGACCGCCGCTCGCATCGTAAGACCAAGCCTCGTACTCTTCAGCACGAAGGCAACGAGCGCCACCACACCAACCGTGATGACCACGGCGCCCAACTGCTCGGATGACACGCCGGTACTCCCTGCGTGGAAAGAAACGTCAGACGCGTTGCCGACAATTGGAGGAGGGGCATAGACCGGAGCGTCACCACGAATGAGCGCTGGCACTTGTTCGAGCAGCAACAGAACGACAAGTGACACGACCACTTGAGCCGTCTGACTCGCACCACGAATTCTCGAGAAGAGCGCAACGTCAAGGACGACGCCAAGAAGTGGCGAGAGCACCAGCACCGAGATCACCGCAGCGAACCAAATGCTGTGCCCACCTTCAATGAGAAGTGCATAGGTCAGACCTGCGACGTAGGCCTGGCCAGAAGCGGCAAAGTTGAGGACACCGGTGGCGGTGTAGGTGAGCACAATGGCAACCGCCAGCAGTGCTTGCGGGCAACCACCGGCAAAGCCGGGCAAGACGTAACTCCACAGTTGGCTCACGTCGTGCGCATGGTCAGAGACCAGGCGTCCCCTTCGGTGGCAAGACCGGCTTGGCAAGATTCACCGTTGTCCCAGCGGGGAAACAGACCCAAGGGTTTTTGCCCGTGTTGAAGGCAAGTTGGAAGTGCGTGCCTGATGCCCGAACAAAGGCTGAACATCCAGGCGGAATGGTCTTTTTATGGGCACTTCGCCAATCAACAGGTGTCGTCACTCCTCCGGTGAAGTTCGTTATGCCGTTGATGGCCTTGACGAGTGATGCCTGTGTGAAGGTCGGCCCGACCTTCTGCAGCCCTGCGACAAAGAGCGCAGCGGAGAGCCAACCTTCGAGTGCAGTTTCTGCATAGGTAGACGAGGGTGCGGTCGCCAACATTTGTGCGAGATAGGCATTGAGGCCTGGGTAAGCATTCGGGAACTCGGTGGCAGCTTCAAAGGGCACATGCTGCAACATGAGCGTCACATTCGCGTAGAGATCTGGATACCGAGTGAGGAGATTCCGGTCGTAGCCATCAAGCCAAAGTGACGGAGCAGAACTGAGTCCGGCTGAAGCAAGGGCTCGCTCAAACGCAAGGTTTCCATTCACATCGAGACACGACACCACGGCGTCGACGCCGGCGTTCTTCATCCTTGTTGCATCACTCGTGAGATTGGTGGTGCCGTAGGCAATGGACAAATCCTTGACGGCAACTGCGAGGTACTGTTTTGGAAATTGGTCAGCGAGGGTCGAACACTCCCCTGAGGACGACGCCTGGTTGTAGGCAACAAGACCAACCTTCGTTCCACCATTCTTCTTCACCGCATACTCAATGGCTGGAAGCGATGCCAGCGCGTCGCTGTACGAGCCGTAGGCAGCGAACAAATTTGGCGCAGGGCTCCAACCACCCGTCGTTGCGAAACCAAAGGTCGGCGTCTTGGTGCCAGCCAGGTACGGCGCGTTGAAAAAGCCAGATGCGACGCCGACAATGGCGAAGACGTGGTCTTGTTCAACGAGCGTGTGGAGGAGCGCACTATCGGAGAACGGGTTCGACGCGTCATCGAGTGGGTACTTGAGATCAATGGTTCGACCGTTCACGCCACCCTTCGCGTTGACCTGAGAAAAGTAGGCCCGAACGCCGTCGAGCACGGGCGTAAAATCCGCAGCGAGAAAGCCCGACTGGGTCACGAGTGCGCCGACCGTAATGGATTGACTCGTTACACCTGGAACGGTGACGGCAGCGTCTACCTGCGCTGCAGTTCCCATTGGAATGCTGGCCACGAGCGCGCTCGCGACAATTCCCGCTCCGAAAAGACGTCCCCTCACCCTTGAATGCACCGCCCACCTCCCGTGGTTGCGAGTACTACTTGCCAA
>CAIQUD010000120.1 GCA_903874965.1 uncultured Actinomycetes bacterium
CAATGATTTCGGTGCGCCAACGCTTGAGGGTCTTGCCGAGTGAGCGCACCTCGAGCGGGTAGGTCGGCTCGGCCATGTCGCGGATCAACTCGTCGATGAACTCCTCGGCGAGTTCGTAGTCGTCCACTTCGTAGAGCTCGGAACCCTCCAGGAAACCCAGTCCGATTCAGACGAGCGGCGCCTCTCCAAGCTCGTCGCCCGTTACGGGCGCGTCGACCTGTTGTTGCTCGACGAACTCGGTTACGTGGCCCTCGACGCGCGCGGGGCCGAACTGCTCTTTCAGATCCTCACTGAACGCGAGGAGCGGTCCTCGGTCGCCACCGCGTCGAACCTGCCCTTTTCCGAGTGGGGCAAGGTCATTAGCGACGCCCGCTTGGTGGCGGCCATCATCGACCGGTTGACCTTTAACGCGCAGATCATCGAGACCGGCACCGACAGTTACCGGTTGCGTTCGACCAAGGCCAAGCGCGCCGCGAAATCCTGACTCAGCGCGTGCGCTGCAACATCGCGTTCGCCTGAGCGAGGCTGAACCTCGTGGGGTCGAACGGACCGCCGAACCACTCGGTCATCGACTCGTGTTCCTCGTGACGGGGGTTGGCCATGACGACCTTGAACTCCTCGAATCCGGACGTCCCGCCGCAGTCCTCGGGGGGACGAGCATTGGCACCATCGATGCAGACCGCTCGACGAAGTGTCAGCTCTTTCGACTCGACTGAGTCGACCACGCACTCGACGGACTCGACCTCAATGTCGTGGACCCAGAAGTCACCAAAATCGTATTCATAGGTGAAGCGGTCATCTTCGCCGACGAGATGGTGCAGCTTGACGCCTTTCTCGTCGATCTCTTCGTCCTCTTCTTCAATCCCGTCGACATCCACCAGACCAAAGCGTGATTCACCGATGTTGAAGGCGTGCAAGTGATAGTCCCACCAGCCGAACACGTCCTGGATCATGTCGTGGAGTTTGTCCAAAGGAATCGTTCCCGGAACCAGGACCCGGCGCCAAACCTCCGGATCGGTCTCCTGGATCGAGATCCGCAACTGGAAAATCGACTTCGCCGTTGGGAGTTTGCGCTTCTCAATCACCCGCCAAGACTAGAAGTGGCCTGACCGACGGGGGTGGGGCCAAATTCGGTGCGCACGGTGGGGCCAAATTGACTTGACATTCTCAGTCCAAGTAGAATTTGGCTATGGGATCGAGAATGGCCGTCATTTTTGCTCTCTTGACACCACTCATCTTGATGAATTTGTGTCTTTCAAGTCCAACTACCGGTGCTTCTTCAACGGCGTTCTCGTCGTCCGCACAGATCTCCACGATCATTGGACAATTTTCATGGGCCCTCGCCAAGAACGGATCAGTGAGCTTCGCCTCCGTTCCAGGAATTGCAAGCCAGTTGCAAAACGCCGCGGCGAGTCTCCCCACGAACAATCCCTTGACCGGGACGAATTGCATGGCGAGCTCAGGATCGTCGACGTCGGCCAATCCGTGTGTCTACTCCCACCCGACGTCGAAGAAACTAGTCGTACTCTTTGGAGATTCGCACGCGCAACAGTGGCTCAATACGGTGGCCTCCATTGCCACGGCGCGAAATTGGAAACTTATCTCGCTGCTCCGTGCGGGTTGCGGGGCTGCTCAAAGTGCGAGCAACCCCGATGCCGCGTACCAGGCGGGATCTGCCAATTGTTCGAAGTGGCGTATAGCGTCCCTCGCGTGGATCAAGGCGAACCATCCTTATCTCATCTTGTTTTCGTCAGACGTCAACGGCCTGCCGTGGAAAACCGGGAAGATACAGGATCAAGAGGCCTCTCTCGCATCGAGTCTGATTGCGGACGTGGGTGTCGCAGCCAAGAAGCACGTGGTTTCGATTGTCGACAATGTGGACGCTAATTACGCGGGATTTGGTTCGAGTGGCTTCCCCACCAACGTCTGTCTGTCCCGTAACGGCGTGAAGTCGGTCTACTTCAAAGATGCGGCGACAGCGACCTACCAGAATGATCAGGTTGACTGCTACAGGGTTTATTCGAACGATGTTTTCGATATTCCTTTGGCCACTCGAAATCTTGTGCTCGCAGCAGATAAGAGCGCTGGCATCAGCGTGATCGACCCACGTCCGTGGATGTGCTCGACAGTTCCGGAAACTGGTCTGTGTCCGCCAGTGATTGATGGCACGCTGGTTTATCGAGACCAGTCGCACTTGACTGCGACGTTCACCGCTCGTCTCGTGACGGTGATGGGAAATCTCCTTCCTTCCAGCTGACTCGGTTGGATGAACCCGACATCCGCTCGGCGCAATGAGTTCGTTGGGCGCGTGAGGGAGACAAACCACGGAAGAAAGCCGTCACGAGTTAGTGGCTCGTAGTCTCTCGTGGCTGTTGGTAGGCAGCCACACGAAAGAATGCTCATCAGAGATCGCTTCGTCGCTCGATAAAGTGGGAAAATAGCGCGGAACGCGAGAGGCGCACAACGTGGAAAATCATCCGGCTGAAATTAATTCCGTAGAAGGAAATAGTGATTCCACCACTCGGTCCAAGGATGGATTCAGATCAGACATCCAAGCGATGCGTGCGCTCGCCGTTCTACTCGTCTTGATGTATCACACACATCTTCCGGGTGCCCACGCGGGTTTCCTCGGCGTGGACGTCTTTTTTGTTATCAGCGGTTTTGTCATTACGAACGTCCTTCTCAAAGAACGCAGATCGACCAGAGGAACCTCCTTGTTGGATTTCTACGGCAGACGCATTCGCCGAATCCTCCCCGCCGCGACGGTCGTCATCATCGCCACGATCTTTGCCACGTACCACTGGCTGTCGTTCATTTCCGGAGCCCAAGCAGCCAATGATGCGAAGTGGGTTGCCGCGTTCCTGGGAAATTTTCATTTCGCGAGTCTCGGCACGAATTACTTCACTGCGAGCCAGCCACCGTCCACACTTCAGCAATTCTGGTCGCTCGCCGTCGAGGAGCAGTTTTATCTGGTGTGGCCCCTACTGTTCATCGGTGCTTCGCTGTTGTCCAAGAGATTCCGCCTTGAAACCGTGCTCGTTCCGACATTGGTGGTGATCATCGGCCTTTCGATGTGGTGGTCGATTCACGAGACGACGGTGAACCAGACGGTGGCATTTTTTAGTCCTTTCACGCGCGCGTGGGAACTTGCCCTCGGAGCCCTTCTCGCCGTGACGGCGCCGTGGATGAAGGCTCTTCCCCCGAACCTTGGACGAGTGCTCAGGGGGGTAGGCTTAATAGGGATTCTCGGTTCGGCGTGGTTCTTGACCGCGGCTTCCGTCTGGCCGGGCGGAAATTCTATACTCCCGGTTCTCGCAACGGGTGCAATGGTCGCCGGTGGATCCGTCCTCGCTGATTCAGGGTTCGGTGTGATAACGAATTTCAAGCCCGTTCAATGGATTGGCTTGATCTCGTACTCCTTGTATCTCGTGCACTGGCCGATTGTGACCATCGCCACGGAATATTCGTTTAGCAAACTCCCGTGGCATTCGAATGTCGAATTGGCGATCCTGTCGATCGTGGTCGCCGCCATCATGTATGTCGTCGTCGAACGGCCAATTCGTAACCTCCACCTGCTTGTTGAACGAAGGTGGCAGACATATGCGCTCGGGGTCGCGCTGATTGGGCTGACCTACGGCGTGATCTACTGGCATCTCCGAAATTTTGGTGCTTAGTACTACTTCGGTGGTCGTGGAGCTATGCGGGAAAGTTGTGGCTGGCCGAATTTGAGGAGTTTCACCACGTGACGTGAATTGGGTCAGATCCCTTGTTGAATGTCTTTTGCGAATTCAACCAACAAGGAGAACTGACC
>CAIQUD010000121.1 GCA_903874965.1 uncultured Actinomycetes bacterium
CCTTCCCGCAACTTCCGGTGCGGCAAACCCTCCGGCCGCCTTCTACCAAGCAAGTCTCTTGGCCGGGCGGGCTGTCGGCACCATCCTCGCGAGTTATCCAAAACAAGGGCTCGCCCTTCAACCACAATTTGTGATCTTTGACCCAGAGGGCTATCCCGATAATCACTCAGGCCTTGATGGACCTCCAGGGGCACTCTCGTCGGCAAAGTGGGCATCGGCACTACAAGGTTGGGCCGATGGTCTCCATCAACTCAATCCCGGAACCCATGTTGGTGTGTACCTCGATCAATATGAGTACGCGACCTATGGCATTGCCCAACTCTCGCTCCCGGCGTTCTTGGCCGTGGCGTGGTCGGTCAAATACACGGTGAATCCCCAAACCGGCAACCTCACGATCACTGCACCACCAGTGCCACCGAAGAAGTTGGTCACCGGCCCGAATATCGCAGGGGTCATCTCCTTCAATGACTTCTGTCCATCAGAGTGGTCAAAGCCAGGCGACTTTGCCAACCAAGTCTCGATGTTTGGCAAGGCACCTTGGAACGGCACCTACAACACCTTGCAATTCATTCAAGCGACGCAGTACTGCCCGCCTCGCTAAAAGATCTACGCCTCAGCAGGTTGTTCAACAACAAGCCCTGCTCGCAAGGTGACGGACCGATTTCGTTGAGCCGGGATCCTTGGTCCAGGAAGCAGGTATCCGGTCACATTGAGCGGGTCAGAGCCCGACACCGTCACCTCGACTGCAGGCGCTGAACCAGCTCGACGGAGAAGATCGGCAACTTCGTGACGGGCGAATTGCTCACCGGCGATTCCCGCGACGAACCGCCCACCAGCAATGACCCCTTGAGCTTCAAAGCGTCGAAGTGCTCGAGCCACGTCCCGCCAAGCAACGGCGAAGGACTCTCGGCCAAAGTGATCAAAGGTGACTACACCCCAGCGGTCCAGCATCTGTGCGGCAATTTGATCGGCAAGTTCTTCGGTCGCAACGACGTCGGTTCGAACGGAGGTTGACTGCGCAACGAGCGACCACCGGCCTTCACCACTGGTCGTCGAGGCAGCTCCACGATGGGTGCCGAGGCGTCCAGCTGGTCCACGCCGCATTCGCGTCTTGCCGCCTCTGCCACCACGAAGCAAGGTCCTCACTGCACTGAACGCGTCGGCATGAACGAGGCCTCGAGCCACGAGCTCCCAGAGGCCTTGATCGACTTCGCTTGCCATTCGTCCAACGAGTGCAGGAAGATCCGCCCGAAAGGTTGCTCCCCGAACGGCCAGGAGGTCATAGAGCTCAGCTGCGGACCCTGCCGTTGGTGGAACTGGATCTTCGCCTCGTCGAACGGCTTCAAGCAGAACGGGAAGGTCTTCTCGAACACAGAGCGCGAGCGGTGTCGATGCCGAAGGGTGTGCGGTTCCACGCCGAGAACTTCCATCGTCCTGACGAGGAGTCAGCCTGACCCACGTGACGAGTCCGGAAAGGCAAAGTTCATCAATCCAGCCAGGCTGGTAATCAACGACTCGGGCGGGGAGGATGTGACGTTCCCAGTCCCCTGCGGCAAGCTCCAATCCCTGGAGCTGCTCAACAACAGCAAGTACACCTTGGCGCCCATGCAGTTGTGAACCGGGACCGACATGCTGAAGTTGACGAAGGGCCTCAACGTAGGTAGCAATTGGCACTGCCTCGATGCGACGTCGCCGATTGGAGCGGCTGGCGGCATAGAGACGAGTGAGGAGGTGCCGAGCACACCAGCGACCATCGGGAAGTTCAATGGCGAGCCCAACGCTCTCCAGGCGCCGAATGGCCGTTGCCGCTCTCAAGTCACTAAGCGGAGCGCCGTTCAGGAGCCCTGGTCCGAATGGTTCATTCCGGGTCAACGCCGCGAGAACGATTGGTCCAGAGCGTTCTAGGTGGCCACGAAGGCACTCTGCAGCGAGTTCGTCATCATCACCAATGGCTCGAAAACGATCACCAGCACTCGTCACGACCCAAGATCCATCAATCTCGAGGAGCCGACCTTGCTCCATGAGATCACGCGCATACGGCCGCCACGTCTCAACAATGCGAATCGCAATGAGATCCTCCACGAGATCGCAGAGTTCGTCTGCCGTGCGCACTCGAGGAGCAAGTTGTTCAAGCATCGTCGCCACTGCTGCGGAATCGAGTTCGACCGAACCTCCAGCGGCAACGTTGGCAAGCTCAGGCAGCTGGCGATCGAGCGGCACTGCTCGAGCACGACGTTCCTCAAGCGGAGCATCGTCGAGGAACGTATAGGGCTGACCCGTCAAGATGCCGTGGGCAAGCGGTGACGGCGTCGCCGACTCGACAAAGGACACCGTGATCGAACCATCCTCGAGCGCCCGGAGAAGATTGACGAGTCCTTCTCCATCCATTGGCTCAAACAAGGTGTCCGCAATGGTTTGGCGAACAAGGAGATGGTCGGGGATTGGGATTGGTCCAGGAGGCGCATTCTCTTGACACGCTGCCAACGAGGGCCAGGTTGCGGCAAGAAGATCTTCAGACTCCATTCGCTGAAGATGAATTGGACGACGACCACCCGAGGTCGTGCGCGGGACGACGAGTGCCCGGTTGAGGTTCCAGCGCCAGCGCGCTTGCAACATGGGATGTGGCAGGACTGCTTGCGTCAGGACCGAGATGGCTTGGTCCGAGCGAACCATGTGGGGAACTTGAGTGAGGGGAAAACTGTGGTGTGGTCCAAGAGAAATGATGACGGTGTTGTCATCTGCCGCAGCCTGCAGTTCAAAGTCAAAGGTCACGCAAAAACGCTTGCGAAGCGCCAGACCAAGTGCTCGGTTGATTCGCCCTCCATGGGGCGAGTGCACAACAAGTTGCGACCCTTCTGCATCATCGAAGAACCGTTCAACCACGAGATGTGTTGCCGTCGGCAGCTGGCCAAGTGCGGCAAACGAAGCAGCAAGGTAGGTCGCTACCTGGAGCGCTGCGGCCTCAGAAACACCGGACATCGCAACTATTGCTGCAGGCAGGTCCTCTGCTCTCTCTTCGCGGAGAAGTTCCTCAGCGAGTGAGCGCAATTTGCCAACCCAATTCGAGAGTTCCGCAGTCCGAGCAGGAGCTTCGCCCAACCAAAACGGCACCGAAGGTTTTGCTCCGTGAGCATCAACAACGCGAACGACACTCGTCTCAACCTTCGAGACCCTCCATGACTGCGTCCCGAGGAGAAACACATCGCCAGGGGCTGAATCAATCGCAAAGTCCTCGTTGACCTGCCCAATGGTGATGCCCTCAGGATCAAGCACCACCCGGTAATCGCCAGTTTCTGGAATGGCACCACCATTGAGGAGCGCGGTCAGACGCGCTCCTTTTGCTGGTCGAACGAGCCCATTGATTCGATCAAGGTGCAGATGTGCCCCCCGACGGCCTCTTCCCGTCAGAATTCCCTTTGCGGCCAGCTCAAGCACCTCATCGAAATCATCAATCGAGAGTGTTTGAAATGGAGCTGCATGACGAAGCAGGTCATAGAGCTCAGAAAGCGAACACTCTTCCGCCGAAGCGACCTCCGCAACCACCTGCTGCATTGCGATGTCGAGTGGAGAAACGGGAGGGTGAAGGAGATCAAGATCACCAGCTGCGACCGCAGCAAGGAGCGCGGTGCATTCAACCAGCTCATCTCGATTGAGGGGATAGAGCCGTCCTGCCGGAGTTCCTCCAACATGGTGGTTTGCCCGACCGATACGCTGCATGAAAGTTGCGATGGCTCTCGGAGAGCCGAGTTGGCAAACCAATTCAACTGGACCGACATCAATTCCAAGCTCTAGTGATGCCGTTGCAACAAGTGCCCGGAGGTCGCCAGACCGGAGCCTCGCCTCAACCAATCGCCGGCGAGCAGTCGACAAACTTCCATGGTGTGCAGCGACCTTGAGATGTGTGTCGTCGGTGTCTTCGGGGTCTTCACCAAGGCGTTCCGCCAGTTGGTGGGCGACTCGCTCGGCCATGCGTCTCGTGTTGACGAAAATCAACGTGGTTCGATGCTCGGCCACACGAGCCGCAATGTCATCGAGCATCTCGGTGAACTGAGCAGAACTTCCTACTGCCTCGAGATCCATTGAAGGAAGGGCTACTTCGACGTGAAGGCCTTTCCGGTGACCGCAGTCGATGATCCGTGGAGGACATCGGTCGTCCCCTACGCCCGAGAGCAGATCACCAACAACCGAGAGTGGTCGCTGTGTCGCAGAGAGTCCAATTCGCTGGAGTCGACGTCCTCGCCGACCAACGAGCGAAGTGAGTCGCTCAACCGTGACGGCCAAGTGGGCGCCACGCTTGTCGCGTGCGAGCGTGTGAATCTCATCAATGATGATGGTCTCAACATTCGAGAGCGCCGCGCGCCCCTTTGGTGAGGTAAGCAGCAAGTAGAGCGACTCAGGAGTGGTCACCAGGAGATCTGGAGGTGATTTGACCAGTGCGGCCCGCTCCGCTTGGCTCGAATCACCAGTGCGAATTCCGACGGAAATTGCTGGCCCGAACACGCCCTTTGCGGCTGCCAGTGCAGTCAGTTCTTCAAGGGGATGCAGGAGGTTCTCTCGCACGTCGGCGGTCAGTGCCTTCAGTGGTGAGACGTAGACGACTTTGGTCGTCGACGGGATGTAGTCGCCGCGGTCAAAGGACTTCCAGAGGCCATCAATGCCAACCAGAAATCCTGTCAAGGTCTTTCCGGTGCCTGTTGGAGAGGCGACCAAGACGTCATCGCCCGTCTGGATCTCCGGCCAAGCAGCTAACTGAGGAGAAGTAGGGCCATTTGGAAATCGGCCCATAAACCATTCCGCAACGATTGGATGGAACGACGCCAGTTCCCCAATGGTTCCACCGTCACCTGCAGTGAACAGGGAGGGTTGCCGTGATGGTTGCTTCACGGTCGAAGTCTCCTCCGCCGATGTCACAGACGGTTCATTCACTCGTCTCGTCCACTGCCGAAGCCGCCCGACTTTCGTCAAAGGCAGCCTTATCTGCCTTTCCTCGAGCCACGATGAACCGAATCGTCAACACCAGCAACACCAAGGTCAGGACGACAAAAATCGAGAAGACGATCGCAAATGCCGTGTTGCCGCTGGCGAGCAGGCTCGAAGTCATGGACTCAGGCTATCGCCGCCTTTCGTGCGACACCTAGGTCGCATGCTGTCGCCATGCTCCTCGTCGAAAATACCCTTCACCGCACGGTTACCTCACAGGCATTCGTTCCTCTCTCGGGAGCGGCACTGCTTACGCAACTCCGTGGCTCAACGACGTTGCGGACACACACCGACCTCGGACTCGCCGGAGGACTCCGATCGTGGCTTGAGGATGCTTGTTATGAGCTGCTGCCTGAGGACGCTCCACTGTTCACCATCAACAAGACCTCGGTGGTTCGATCTCACCTCCCGATCCAGCGAGAGGGAGTCCCGACGTTCGAATTCCTCAGAGGAGTCCTTGTTTCGTCAGCCTTCAGGCTTCACCTTCAACTGGGCGCGAGCGAAACACCGTTTCTTGACGCGATGGACGTCCTTGAGAGTGACGCCCGTCAGGTCGGACTCGTTGGGGCAATTCGGGCACTATCTCCGGGCGATCTTGCCGACCTCCAGCGAGATGTCCACCTGCACGCCAAGAACCTTGCCGACCGTTGGCCAACGCTTCATCCGTCGTGGCTGCCGAGGACAAGCATTGGCATGTCCGTACCCCTGGCGGGAGGTCGAGTCCATCTTCGTGGTTGGGCCGACCTTCTGATCGGCGCTCCACGTCAGGAGGTCGCTTCAGTGTGTCTTGTTTCCATCAGGTCAACACCACTTCACCCACTCCACCGAGAAGAGTTGCACTTCACCGCGCTCGTCGAGACGCTCAGAAGCGGAATTCCGCCATTTCGTGTTGCTTCCTACTCAACGCTCACCGGAGAAATTGACGCCGAACCAGTGACGGAAGATCTCCTCAAAGGTGCAGTCCACACGACCATCGATGCACTTCGTGATCTCAGGGGGTTGAACAAGTGAGCCGGCCACTCCAGCGAATTCGACCAGCGGACCTCTCGAGCATTCTCGCCGCTCCTTCTGCTGCATTCCTCAAGATTGATCGTTTCCTGCACGCAGGCCTGCTCAAGGTTCTCTCTGACGCCTCCCCCAACGAAGGCCAAGAACTTCGCCGCATTGATGCCTTCACCCTCAACAATGGTTTGAGCACTGAAACAACGAAGTTCGCCTGGACGCCTCAGCTGACGAAACGAACAATTGGACTTGCTGCGGTTCGCTCGTGTGTCTGGGGACTGGCAAAGACCCCAGCTGAAGCCGTCGCCCTTGAAGTCGCCCGAATTGACCGGAGAGCTGCAGACGGTCGAGAGCAAACAGGATCACTCGCGCTGTACCTCGCAAACGCGCCTCGGGGTGTCAGAGGGACGGCAATGGCGCTGGCCACGACCTATGCAACCGATCTGTGGTGCGGTCTCAAGTGGAACGAATTTGCCCTGCACCCGACGATTGGTGCCCAAGATGATGTCTACGCCTTCCGCGCAGCTGGGCTGCTCCTTCGAGGCAGAGCTGAAGTCAAGACGCAGGTTGCCGTTACTGGAGAGACCGGGACGGCGGAGAGCCGACTGCTCATCCTTCCTGGCTCAATCAACCAAAGCACCGCACTCGTCCTTGGATCTTCGGCTCTAGCCGCCGTTCTTTGCGCAAAGGAGGGGCTGGCGCCGGCCCGAATGGTTGGATGGTTTCCCTCATCTGGACAGGCGGTTGTCCTCCCTATTGATCGCTCCATCCTCACTCGAGCAGCGCTCGGGATCGTCAGAAGGACCCATGTTGAGGCCTCAACTCCCCTTTCAGCACAGGTTGCCTGAGTATCGGTCAAAGCAGTACGTCTCCCCGAACTAACGTCTCTTCGGTCATGGAACGCCGCTCAGAGATTCGTAATGTCGCCATCGTCGCCCACGTCGACCATGGCAAGACCACCCTCGTGGACAAAATGCTGTGGGAGACCGGTGCATTCCGGGCCAACGCAGACATTGCCGACCGCGTCATGGATTCCGGTGATCTCGAACGCGAAAAGGGCATCACGATCCTCGCCAAGAACACTGCGATCCAGTATCGAGACACCAAGATCAACATCATCGACACCCCAGGTCACGCTGACTTCGGTGGCGAGGTTGAGCGTGGACTCACCATGGTCGACGGAGTGCTTCTCCTCGTTGATGCATCGGAAGGCCCACTTCCTCAGACTCGATTCGTTCTCCGCAAGGCCCTCGAGGCGCGCCTTCCAGTCATTCTGGTGATCAACAAGGTCGACCGCCCCGATGCTCGCATTGCCGAAGTTGTCAACGAAGTTGAAGAGCTCTTCCTCGACCTCGATGCCGACGAAGACCAGATCGATTTCCCAATTCTCTATGCCTGTGCCCGTGAAGGTTGGGCTGCCACAGAAGAGGGTGTGGTCGGCACGGACCTCACCCCACTCTTCGACACGATCCTTGAGCGCATTCCTGCTCCTGAGTACGAAGAGGGACACGGACTTCAGGCCCTCGTCTGCAACCTTGACGCGTCTGCCTATGTTGGTCGACTCGCAATTTGCCGCGTCCACAATGGCTATCTCCGCAAGGGCGAGTCAGTTTCATGGTGCCGGATCGATGGAACCATTGAACGGGCTCGCATCACCGAGCTCTACGTCACCAACGCCCTCGACCGAGTGGACGTCACCGAAGTTGGACCTGGAGAAATCGTTGCGGTCGCAGGATTCCCAGAGATCACTATTGGTGAGACCTTGGCTGACCTCGACAACCCAGTTGCCCTTCCGCCGATCACCGTCGATGAGCCCTCGCTTGGTATGACCATTGGCATCAACACGAGCCCGCTTGCCGGGCAAGACGGCACCAAGTTGACTGCTCGTTTCCTGCGCAACCGTCTCGACCAAGAGTTGATCGGCAATGTTGCGATCCGAGTGCTTCCAACTGACCGTCCTGACACCTGGGAAGTCCAGGGTCGAGGAGAACTGCAGTTGGCTGTGCTCGTTGAAATGATGCGCCGTGAAGGGTTTGAGTTGACCGTTGGCAAACCGCAGGTTGTCACTCGTGACATCGATGGCGTCAAGCATGAGCCAATTGAGCGGGTTTCTGTTGACGTTCCTGAGGACTACATGGGCGTCGTGACCCAGCTGCTTGCGCTCCGCAAGGGAACCATGCTTGAAATGGTCAACCACGGCACCGGCTGGGTTCGCCTTGACTACAAGGTGCCAGCTCGTGGTCTTGTTGGATTCCGAACGGAGTTCATGACTGAAACTCGTGGAACGGGAATTCTCCACCACGTCTTTGATGGTTGGGCTCCATGGCTTGGTGAACTCAAGCTTCGCCGCAACGGTTCAATGGTGGCTGACCGCCGCGGAACGACAACCAACTTCGCCCTCATTGGTCTGCAAGAGCGGGGAACCCTCTTTGTTGGTCCGACGATTGAAACCTACGAAGGAATGATTGTTGGCGAGAATGCTCGCACCGAGGAAATGGATGTCAATCCAACCAAGGAGAAGCAACTCACCAACATGCGTTCAGCTGCAGCGGACAACTTTGAGCGGCTGACGCCGGCAACGTTGCTGTCCCTTGAGCAGGCGCTCGAATTCATCGCTGATGACGAATGTGTTGAAGTGACACCAAAGACCGTGCGTCTTCGGAAGGTCATCTTGGACCAGAACATCCGCGGTCGAATGCGAAAGTCCTCCAAGAACTCCTGAGAAGCTGCCCCGGCGGGAGGTCTCCGCAGGGGAACTAGGGTTGCTGCCGGAACGGTGGCAGAGTGGACGAATGCGACAGTCTTGAAAACTGTTGGGGGTGCAAGCCTCTCGTGGGTTCGAATCCCACCCGTTCCGCCAATGTGATCTGTCGACACATAGGCAACATCACGAACCCACAACTCCGCCTCCAGAGGGCCTCATCGGTCCCTTCGGGGCCCCTGTGCCGTGGTAGGTCTTGGTCGGATCGATCGTCAGTGCGCGGAGAAGCTCTCCGGTTGATGCGTTGACGACCCGAACGTCGAGGTCCTGAACAAGGACGATGACGTGGGTTCGATAGTGGGTTCGACCGACGCCAATGTGGTGAAGTTGACCGTTTAGCCGCAGGCTGACCTTTCCGGTCTCGTCAATCCGATCTCGGCGAACTCGAGACGATGTGTCGGCGTCTCGATTGGTGGGGGTGGCCTTTGGTCGAGCGGCGTAGACGACTCCAGGCGTCGCTTGCTGCGGAAGTGAGGTGTGAGGCCTCGAGTCGTTGTAGAGGCGTCGGAACTCGTCAAGGAGCCTCTGGAGCTCTTTGATGTTCGTCGGTTGGGGATGTTGCTGGCGAAGCCATTTCTTCATGGTCTGCTGAAATCGCTCGACCTTGCCGCAGGTCGTTGGATGGTTCGGTCGTGAGTTCTTCTGTTGGACGCCAAGGATGCGCAGCTCGGTCTCAAGGGCGTTTCGACCACCTCCGCCGCCCATGAGCCGGGTGGTGAAGACCGCCCCGTTGTCGGTCAGCGTCGAGGCTGGAACGCCATAGATCGCAACGGCTTTGCGGAATGTGGCTCGAACCATGGCCCCCGAGACCCGGTGGTGAGCGGTGATCGAGAGCGCCAGGCGCGAGTGGTCATCGATCCAGCTCAAGATCTCGGTGTCGGGCCCGACCGATCCATCGAGGTTGACGAGGCGATGGTGGGTGAAGTCGGCCTGCCAGGTCTCATTTGGCTGCTCAGCCTCGAAGCGGATGTAGGACGAGCGAGGGCGCTTCTTCGGTTGCGCATGAACGAGGCCGCCTGCGCGCAGGTGACGCATGATCGTTGACTCCGACACGATGACGCCATGGTGGTGTTGGAGATGCCATCGAATCGTCGCTGGACCGCAGTCGAGGCCCTGTGTCGATAGCTCACGTCGCTTCTGGCAGACGAGCTCGACGGTGGCGGGGTGAAGGGCGTTCGCCAGGGTCTTGGGCCGCCTCGACCTCGGCTCGAACGCTGCCTCTCCCTCCGCCTCGTAGCGCTTGACGAGTCGGCTCACCCAACTGCGAGACAGGCCGTAGCTGCGAGCGACCTCAGCTTGGCTTCGACCTTCGAGGATTACTGCGGTGATGACCAATCGAGCACGAGACATGCACGATCTTGCTCAAGGGCGGTGTTGCTTATGTCTCGACAGATGTGTTGCTTATGTCTTGGAGGATCACACCACCCGTTCCGCCAACAGACAAATACACAAGTAGGCGGTTCGGAGATACAAAAGTCCGAATCTGATCTACTCGACGAGGTTTTTCCGGTGATCACTCGCCGAAGGTCGCGCGGGGGCTTCTTGCTGTGCTCACCAACGAGCGGTGGGTGCGCGATTGACGTGGCGACCCTGCAGCCTGCGGAGATTGTCCCGGCGAACTTGGCTCGGCGTGGCTATTTCGGAGGCTGAGCCCAGTACTCATTGAGCAGTTTGACGGCCTCATCGAGGGAGAGGGCCGCAATTTCGTCGTTGGTCAATTTCATCTGGTGGACCAGTTGATATGCAAGTTGCGCGGGAAGTCTCACCGCCTCTGAACTGACGTTTGAAGTTGTTCGTTGTGGTGGGATCTTGCTGTCGACGCATTCCCAAAATTCGGCCTCAGTCACATGAAGCTGATCATCAAGGATGTGTGACCACATCCCTTTGCCGTACTGGTCGGTGTTCGCGGGTCGAGAGATTCGTGTACGAAATACGCTTCCGTCGCTCGCAACAAGCTCATAGGTTATGTGGTGCTGAGTTGGTTTTCCTCTCGAGTTCCGTACTTCTCGCCACCCCTCGATCTCGCAGAATCGCTGGTGCTCGCGCCGGCTGGCGGGTCGAGGTGTCATCGCACTTCCGAGTTGGTCTCGCTGAGAAGCCACTCTTTTAGTTCTGCGTCATCGCTCAGTTCAATGAGGTTCGCTAGAGCCCAATTGCCACGATGATTTGGCGCGTGAAGGAGCCGCTCGTTCCAGTCCACCGCGTAGTCGCGTAGGGCATCGATGAGGTCGTCAAGAGCCTCATCGAGATCGGCCCCTTCACCCGCCAACGGGAGTCCGGGAAGAAACGCCGACCACCCACCGCCTTCGGCAACTACGACGGCCCGGGATGGTAGTAACTTCGCGAGCTCGGCACGCAGCAGACCTCCATCGACGACGGCATATCGCTCGCGGTCTCGATCGACCGTCGTCACGTACCCGGCGTGTGCGGCATCAAGAAGGTCACGAAAGTTCGTGCGAGCAGCCGTGTATGAATCAAAGTGGCGTGTGGTCATGCTTGCGACTGTACCAGTGTTTTTACGTACGTCAAGTACTTTAAGTACTCGCTATAAATTGTGCCGAAAAACTGACCGAATAGTCTGCGTCAGCAACGTTGAAGCCCACACCACTTGGGTCTGGATTTTTAGTGCACATACCCGCCAAAAGGTGGGGGTAAGGGCCATTCGACCTGACTGAAGGTCGGGGGTAAAGGCCTCTGCACCTGCGAAAGGGTGGGGGTAAGGGTCATCGACGTACCCAGAAGCGAAAGGAGGCAGCCAATTGAGAAGTCGTGGCGTGAGGATCTCAGACCTTGGACAACAACAGCCGAGCCAAGGCTTGTCGCTCCCGATGACGAGCCAAGAAGCTCATTTCAATACATCTTCCCTGATCGTGGGACTGCGCTCTGAAAAATTCGCGGTTGAGCTTTGAAAAATCTATCTTCGCTCTCTGAGACCCCAGGCGCTACTTGGGCTCTGGACTTTTGTATTTGCCCCGCCAAGTTCACTAGTGAAGTTGTTGCCAGTGACCAGGCCTAGGCCACAGGCGTTGTCTCTTGCAGAGCCTTCTGCTTGTCTCCCCAACCGGGTTCGAGCAAGAGGTGACTGAGACGCTCCCGCCAACTCCTTGAGGCTGACAGGTCCTTCACGAGGTCTTGGTAGGCGTGGGTGATCACGGTCCAAGGATTGAACGAGTTCACATTCTTCGTGAGTCCATACCGGACAGTCTCGACCTCAGGTTCGTACGTTCCGAATGCCTTGTCCCACGAGATGAGTATCCCTCCGTGGTTTCGATCGAGATACTGCGGATTGACCCCGTGATGGACCCGATGATCTGCAGGAGAATTGAGGACCGCCTCCGCTGCACCAAGGGTGCCAACAAGTTCCGTGTGGATCCAGTACTGATAGAGCAAGTTGATGCCCCGAGACGCCAAAACGAGTTCTGGTGTTACCCCTACAAGACAGAGAGCGCTGTAGGGAACATAGGTTCCAAGTGCATCGGCAACTGGTTGACGGAGTGCCGTCGACAAGTTGTATCGCTCACTTGAGTGATGCACGACGTGAATGGCCCACATGAAACGGCGCTCGTGCATGGTTCGGTGGTTCCAGTAGTAGATGAAATCCCAGCCGAGCAGTGCAACCAGCCACGCAACCGGCCCACGGCCGAGGTGCCAGAAGCGCTTCGACCAAAGCCGGTCAATGGAGGTGACTGAAGCCCACCAGGTTGATATGGCAAGCAGTCCCATGCCAACCGCCGCAACACCGCTTGCGCTGGCGACTCGCTCGCTTGGTGTTGGTTGACGCGGCGTCAACTGGTTCCCTTCAGGAAGCCGCTGCCGATCTTGGGCGGCCTTTCGATCCGCGATCGTTGTCACGGCAACCGCCGTTGCGGTGAGGCCGACTAAGCCCGCACCAAAGCGGCCTTTACCTGGCGTGATAGGCCGCAACACTTTTGGCAGAAGGAGCGGAAGCACCACGCTGAGTGTCCCCATCGTCAGACTCGTTAACGTGTCCTTCCGTTCATAGGTCCCAGGAGTCGAGCCGTTTCGTGAAGCGCGACGTCGGTGAACGAGATATTCACCGGCCATGGTGAGAAAGAAGATCGGAATTGCCCAGATCGTCGGGTCGCCCTTTCCACTGCGCCCCGTTGCCATTTAGACCTCGAGCTCTTCGGCCAAAAGGTCATGGACCCACGTCTTGGCTTCTGCTCGACGCTCAACGAGCGCCGCACGCTCTGTTGCCGCTTCGAGCCCATCGACGGGATAAGAGCCAAGGAACTTCACCCTTGCAACGGTCGCAGCCATCTCTGCCAAGCAGTCGGCAATCAGCGGATCGGCCACATGGCCTTCAAATTCAATGATGAAGCAGTAGTCGCCAAGCCCCTGCTTCGTTGGCCGTGACTCAAGCCTCGTGAGGTTGATATTGCGGGCGGCGAACTGCCCGAGAATCGCGTAGAGCGATCCCGGTCGGTCAGCATCCTGGAAGCACACCATCGCCGTTCGGTCGTGTCCGGAACGAGGAGGAACTCCCCGACGGGCGATCGCGACGAAACGAGTTTGGTTGTCCGAATGGTCTTCAATCGACGAGGCCAAAATATTGAGTCCGTAGAGCTCGGCGGCAAGCTTTGGTGCAATTGCCGCAGTCGCCGCGGCCTTGCTCTTCCCAAGCAGTCTTGCTGCATCTGCAGTCGAATTCGCCGCCACCGCCTCTGCCCCTGCGAGATGTTCTGCGAGGAACCCTCTGCACTGCGCCAAGGCGTGGGGAAAGGAGATCACCGTCGTTACCTCGTCAATGGACGTTCCTTCTGGTGCCATGAGGTGCAAGTGAATGTCGAGGACGACTTCTCGAACAATGCGGACGTCGGCATCAAACACCAGCCCATCAATGGTGGCGTTCACCGTTCCCTCAATGGCGTTTTCAAGCGGAACGAAGCCGAAGTCAACCTCACCGGCTTCAACGGCACGAAGAACATCAGCAATGGCTGCCTTCGGCTCAAGCTGCAGCGAGGCAAGATCGTGCTGGGTGAGTAACGCTTCTTCCGTGAACGTTCCCGCCGGGCCGAAGTAGGCGACCGATCGGTTCGACAGCATCATGTCCCTACTGTAACGAACAGTGCCGGAATGCCTCTCGTCGTCATTGCGCAGCCGCTTCGCACGCTGCCTTCACGTTCGCCAACGTGGTTTCGATTGACGTGCCCGTAAATTCTTCACGATTGGAGGTGCCCTTTTCGAATCGCTTGATCAACGAACTCCGGCGATCAAGACTCGACTCGGTCAAGGTGCATCCAGCGTGGGTCGAGACAATCGAGTAACTCCACCGAGCGACTTTGAGTGGGCCGTAGGTCACCTCAAAGGCAAACTCCGTTGGTGGAAGGTAGGTGACGATGGTTGCCGTTGTCTTCCATTCATTGCCGTGCTGGGCATTGGTGCCTCGAAACTTTGCGCCAACCGCTGGTCCCCTCGCCCCGCGGAGCCACTCCCCACCGGTGTTCTCTGGAGAGAATTCACCCATCCGGGCAAGATCGGAGATGGCGGCGAACACCACTTCCGCCGGTGCAGCAATGTCAATACTTCGAGAGATAGCAGCCATGCGGCGAGGCTAGTTGACCCTGTGTGCCGCTTGTCCCAACCGATCAATCAGAAACGCTGCTGATGCCTTAAACGCTGCATCGGGAACTGCTCCATGTTCCCCAGGATTGGCAACCAGGATCTTGTCCGTTGTCCCGAAGGCATCAAACAGTTCAAAGGCTCGCTCCCTCGGGAAAAGCTGGTCATCCCACTGAACGAGAAAGTGAATCGGACACGACACCGACATTGCATCCGCCCTCAGGCGCTCGACCGTTGGTCCTGCAAGTCCCATCAGACCGAGGACTGCCGCTCGGATTCGAGGCTCTGCCGCCACAAGCGGCAACCCAAGGATGGTTCCCATGGAGAGCCCCCAGTAGCCAACGTTGGTTCCATCGACGTCTGGAAGTTTGGACAGCTCATCAATGACCGCTCTCCAATCATCGACCATTGCATCGGTGACGGTTGGGTCATTGGCCCAAACTTGGCTGAACTGGAGAAACGGAAGTGGGCCGCTTTGCACCCCATCAAGGCGACGATCACCGTGGACAGGACCATCGATCGCACACACGGCCATTCCTGCCATTCGCACAACGCCGCGAGCAAGGGCAACCACATATCCCTCACTCTTGGAACCTGATGCCCCGTGACCAATGAGGATCAGCGGACCTGCTTCCGCACCTTGAGGTGGCGTCCAGAGCAGTCCTGGGACGCTTCGTTCACCAACGGCGAGTTCGAACGAGCGCGTTCGAATCTCCTTTGCCGTTACGTCGTCTAGCCATGTCACCATTCTTCGAACTCTAGTGAGCAAGCGTGTGAAAACTGCGAGAAACTGAACTCCATGCCGGATGACATGTTCACGTTCAATGCTGCCCTCGCGCAGCCGCTCCTCGACTACTGCCTGGAGCGGCTCAAAATGCAGCCGGTTGAACTCGACTACGGCGGAACGTCCGTGGCGTTTGAAGATCGACTCCATGGGCTGCTCAACGAGGAGGGTTCCGACCCGGCTGCAGTGTTTTCAACCTTCACCGATGTCCTCGCTCCACGAGTCGTGTCAGCAGATTCTGAGAGATTTCTCGCCTTCATTCCGGCTGCGCCGACCAAAGCCGCACTCCTGTTTGACATGGTGGTGTCGGCATCCTCGCTCCATGCGGCCAGTTGGTTGGAATCTGCCGGAGCAGTTGCCGCCGAGAACCAAGTGCTGACCTTGCTTGCTGAAATGGCCGGACTCCCAAGTGGTTCGGGCGGGGCATTTGTTGGCGGAGGATCAATTGGCAACCTTTCGGCACTTGCCGTTGCGAGAGATGTTGGGCGACGTCGCCTCGGCACGACCGGAACGGTCAAGATCGCACTTTCTGAAGAAGCACACTCCTCAAACGCTGGAGCGCTTCGACTCCTTGACGTCGAACCGCTCCTCATTCCTGCGGTTGATCATCGGTTGACGGGAGCAGCACTTGCTGCAGCGCTTGAGGCCGAGCCCGACCGATCACTCGTCGTTGGGGTCGTTGGGACAGCAGGCACCACCAATGCCGGAATCATTGATGATCTTCGGGGAATCGGAGAAGTTGCCAAGGCCCGAAATGCGTGGTTCCACGTTGACGGTGCCTATGGCCTCGCTGGCTTGTTCTCGCCATCACTTCACCCGAAGTTCGACGGGTTGGAGCTCGCCGATTCGTTCATCGTCGATCCACACAAATGGCTGTTCGCACCGTTTGACTCATGTGCACTGGTCTACGCACAGCCTGCGCTCGCTCGAAGTGTGCACACCCAGCACGCGAGCTACCTCGACATCCTCCATGACGACGCCAACATTGAATGGAATCCATCGGACTACGCCGTCCATCTCTCCCGTCGTCCAAAGGGACTTCCAATTTGGTTCTCGTTGGCAGTCCATGGAACCCGTCGATATGGCGAAGCCGTCGACCAAGCCATCAAGATCACGAATGCCGCAGTTGATCAAATCAACGCGGCACCCCATGTTCGAATGCTTCGTGCTCCTGAACTCTCGATTGTCTTGTTCGAACGCATTGGTTGGACGACCGCCGACTACGAGCGTTGGAGCGAACAGCTTGTTCGAGATCAAATTGCTTTCGTCACGCCAACGTCGTGGGAGGGGAAGACCTGCGCACGCTTCGCCTTCCTCAACCCCCACACGACCGAAGAGCTTGTCGCCCAGATTCTTGAGACGTGTGTGTGATGCACCTTCCCGCTGAATGGGAGCGTCATTCGCACACGTGGATGGGGTTTCCTCGAACAACCTATGGTGCCTCGACGTCGCTTACTGACGCTCGAACTGCTTGGGCAAACGTTGCGCGAGCCATCGCGCCATTTGAGCCAGTTCGCATGGTCGTGCACCCGGAGAATCGCGACGAGTTCACTGCGTTACTTGGCGATGTTGTTGAACCACTCTTCCTCGAGATTGACGATGCCTGGCTCCGTGACACCGGACCGACCTTCGTCGTGGGAGATGGCGAACTCATCGCCGTCGACTGGACCTTTAATGGTTGGGGTGGGCAAGCGTGGGCGTCATGGTCCCATGACGCGCGTGTCGCGAGAGCGATTGCAGAGTTTCAGCTTCCATCGGGCTCCATCGTCCACTCACCGCTCGTGAACGAAGGCGGCGGCATCGAGGTCGACGGCGCCGGTTTGCTTGTCCTCACCGAAACGGTGCAACTCGACCCTGGACGAAATCCTGGTTGGAGTCGTGACGACGTTGCACGAGAGATGAGTGCGCAACTCGGGACTGATGAGCCAATCTGGATCCCCCATGGCCTCGCAGGCGATTATGGCGAGTTCGCGACCAGAGGGCATGTGGACCTGGTGGTGAAGTTTTGCGCTCCCGGTATTGCCTTGGTGCACCACCAAGAGAATCCTGATCACCCGGATTTCGGTTACTTCTCGGTCGTTGAGAAGCTCCTCAAGGATCGTGGCGTTGAGGTCATTGCGCTTCCTGGTCCAAAGACGGTCACCGTTGATGACGAACTCTGTGACTGGAGTTATGTCAATTGCACACTCGTCAATGGTGGGCTCATCGTTGGCACCTATGACGATCCGGCCGATGATCGCGCCATGGAGATCTTGTCCGAAGCCTTCAAGGGTCGGACCATCATTCCCGTTGACGCGAGAACCTTGTTTTCACTCGGTGGCGGTGTCCACTGCATTACCCAACAGGTGCCGCAACCATGAACCACAAAGGAGCTCCATGCGCACGGTAACGTTCGCTGCAACGCAAAAGTCCTGCACTGGCAATATCGAGACCGACCTCGATGACGCAGAGAGCCTCGTTCGAGAAGCGGCTGCGGCCGGAGCGCAGGTCATCCTGCTCCAAGAGCTCTTCGCTGGGAAATATTTCTGCCAAGACGAGGATCCTTCGTACTTCGCTCTCGCTGAAGATCGACTGGACTCACCCTTGCTCAAGCGATTCTCCGCACTTGCCCGTGAGCTTGGCGTGGTGCTTCCTCTCTCCTTCTTTGAGCGCGCGGGGAAGGCCTACTTCAACTCAGTGGTGGTCGCCGACGCCGACGGAACCTGCTCGCCTACCTATCGAAAGTCACACATCCCCGATGGTCCGGGCTATGAAGAGAAGTACTACTTCACCCCTGGAGACACCGGATTCACCGTTGTCGAGACGGCCTTCGGAACCCTTGGCGTTGGCATTTGTTGGGACCAGTGGTTCCCCGAAGCTGCTCGCTCAATGGCGCTGCTTGGGGCAGAAATCCTCTGTTACCCAACCGCCATTGGATCAGAGCCTCAGGACCCGAACCTTGACTCGTCGGCTCACTGGCGACGGGTCATGCAAGGCCATGCCGCGGCAAACATGGTTCCAGTCATTGCGTCCAATCGAGTCGGAACCGAGCAAGGTGCTTCGTCGTCGATCACCTTCTACGGGACGTCATTCATTGCTGGGCAAACGGGAGAGATCTTGGCCGAAGCCGATCGGACCTCCACAGAGGTGCTCACCGCAACCGTTGATCTCGATGCGTTTGATCAGGCGCGCTCAGCATTCGGTCTCTTTCGCGATCGCCGGCCTGACCTCTATGGCAGTTTGCTGACCTTTGACGGAAGAGGCGTCAACGATTCTTCGCCATTGCGCTGAGGAGTTCACCGAGGTGCTCCAAGATGGAAACGTGCCCAGCATCGTTCAACACTTGGACGGTTGCGTGAGGGAGATGGCTCGCTAGCCATTCGCCATGGCTTGGCGGAACTCTGGTGTCGGCGCCTCCAATGGCAACCGTTACTGGCACTCGAACATGGTCGAGCGAAAAACCCCAATTCCGGACAAGCGCGCTGTCATCGTCTCGCCAACCAGCGGAAGTCTTCATCACCGCATGTTGAAAACTCTTGACGAGCACGTCACCAAGTGGCCCGAAGAGCGCCAGTTGATCTCGCTCACGGAGGTCGCCACCGAGCACTTCAGTAAGTCCTTCGCGGGTCACCGTTTGCAGCTCTTCCGCCGCATCAATGAGGGCCTCTTCAAACTCCCCTTCGCCCTCGAACGCCAGCGTGAACTCTTCAATGACCGAGTCATTCATCCCTGTGAGGAAGTCCAAATCCGGAACGGTTGCCGGGCCAAATCCAGAAAGCAGTAAGACCTCCGTGCATAGAGGAACCATCGCTGCGATGGAAAGTGCGTGAGGACCACCACCTGACCAGCCCGCAACTGAGAACTGCTCAAGATTGAGGTGAGAACAAACTGCGCGTGCATCGTCTGCGGTTGATCGAATTGACCGGTTCCTTTGCGTCGTGGAGCGGCCATAGCCCGGCCGCGACCAACTGACGAGACGAAACCCTGCGTCTGCCGCTGCGGTTTCTAAGAGCGGAAAACCAACAGCAGCCCCTGGCGTGTCGTGACAGAAGAGCAGCGTCTTGAGGGAATCGTCTCCGTCGACGCGAACCTCCAGTCGGCGGCTTCCCTCAAGATCCAAGAGCTCAACGTTGCCCTTGGTCACCGTTTTCTCCTTGCTCCGTCTTGGTCAACTCTTGCCAACCGAGATCACAGTTTCCCATGCGGAACTACCAGGAACATGCCGTCGTCAAGCAGATTCAGCCAATGCGGCAAGTCCCTCAACCGTCGCCTGCATGTTCGCGGTGAGCTCAGCGACGCGGCCAGCCAAGATCGCCTCTGCGTTGTCTGGATCTTGTTCCATAGCGATCTTGAGTCCGGAAGGTGCACCGAAGAGTTTGAGGCTTTGTCGAAGCTCCCGATGGTCACCATGATCAATCACCTCAAACGTCCAGCTGGAGACTGGACGCTCAACGTCACCAACCGACCACGAGAAGATCGACAGTGGTTCAAATTCCGTCACGGTCGACGTTGTTGTCCAACCAGTTTGTCCTCGTCGCTGATCGCCCTCGAAGACGGTGCCGACGCCGATTGGTCCCTCAATCCGGACAGCTTGCAACTCGTTCGAGAAGGCTGGCACGGCTCCTGGATTGCTCGCCACCTCCCAGAGATCTTCTCGTGACGCAGTAGAAGTTGTCGAAACCGTTGCTGTGGCGGGATTGAGGTCGAGGTCCATAGGGAAAGGCTATGCGATTAGGCCGAAATCTGTCGTGCTCCAGCTGCATCATTGGTGCTCCAGATAGGGTGCCCAGTGAGCCCTTGGAGGCCCTGGATACTCGACAGCACATCCGCTGCTGGGTTGCCGGGGTAGGCAAGACCACCCGAGGAGACTTGGAACTGCGCCATCGAGGCGATGCCCTTGGCAAAGTTTCCCGCAGCAGCCGGAGGAACCATGGCGAGCGCCTGCAGCGCAGTCAGGACGAGTCCAGTTGAACTTGGGTCGCTCGAGTTGCCTGGGTAGAAACCCCATCCACCATTCGTTTGTTGTTGGCTCTTTACGTAGGCAAGCGTCGTTCCTGGGATGGCGGCGCCTGAGGCCTTGAGGCCAAGAATCGCAAGCGCAGTCGAATTGAGGTCAGGACCTGCGTAGTCATCTGGCTTTCCACTGCAGGGATTAGCGGTTGCATCACTTGAATAGCCACCATTCGCGCACCCTTGTTGTTTGAGCCAGGAAACAGCGCTCTTTGGCACGGCGACTCCAGCTGCCTTCAGTGCGGCCAAGGAGAGGCCTTGGCGGTAGGTGCCGTCATAGGTCGAGTCTTCGGATCCAAATCTTCCCGGTGCTGACGACGCTGGTCCTTGAAGGGTCGATTGCAAAGCCGCAACGAGATCCACCTTGTTGAAGTGACGTGGATTCACTCCATAGGCGTGCGCAGCAAGAATCCAAAGGGCAATGCCACCAGGGTCCTGCGTGCCCAGCGCCGTGCGAAGCGTCGAGGCCTGTCGCCAGAGCACCCGCATCGCGCTCCTCCCGCTGGCCTTAGCGCCTGGGAGCGCGGAGACCGCCAGAGCAAAGCCGGCAGTTTCACTCACGGAAACCTTTGAGCTACTGAGCAATGCGCCTTGCGTCGTCTGCTGGGTAAGCCACGTTGCCACGCGAGGCGCAACATTCGTCGCGGCAGATGCCGGCAACGCGAGCAAGGCGGTAGAGAGCGCAGCTGAACTCAACGTGAGTGCAGCCTTGCGGAAAGTGGTGGACATGAACATGGGAGCTCCCTTTATGGGTAGGTCGCTCGAACCAGTGTCCTCGGTGGCCCGAACCACCGACCTTGTGTCTCGACGGGCGTGGCTCACGTCAACGAGGTAACCCGACTCGGAGCTCAAACTCCCTACGGTTGCGGACCAGCGCCGGAATTTGACCGGCTTCCCCTCACTGACATGCTGAATCAACTTCGTTCAAGTTCTACCACGCACCTCGCCTCTACGCTCCGAGTGTGAATCGAGGACTTCTCCCCCACGTGATCTCGACGAATCGCTTCGACCTTGTCTGGCTTGAGGCACGTGTCGTAAGGATGTTCACGTCGTCGCCCCATGAAGCCCTTCGGACCTTGGAGGTGTCGAACCCTGATGGGTTGCTCACCGGCGAAGAACAGGCCATTGCGGAACTGTTCGCTCAGCGCCTTGAGCAGCAACCAGACCATGAAACGTGGACGATCAGGGCAGTGATTGAACGAAGTTCCTCGACCTTGGTTGGTCATGCGGGCTTCCACCGCAGACCTAACGAACAGGGCGTTCTTGAGCTTGGCTACACGACGAGCGCCTCACGTCGTCGAGAGGGGATTGCCAGCGAGGCGGTTCGCGGTCTTTTGAACGCGGCTTCTGCCAGTTCAATGGTCACGACGGTGCGTGGTGTCACTGATGAAGACAACCGTGCCTCGCAACGCCTTCTCGAACGTTTGGGCTTTGTCTTCTCGGAGAATGTCGTGGGTACTCTCGGAGAGAAGGAGCGGTTGTACCTCTACGACATGACACGGGCGACCTGAGGGAGGGCTGAAAACTCAACGGTCGCGCCCAGACTGCCAACGACTTTTTCCATAAGTTGCTTGCAGGCCCCTCCACTTCTCCGCTCTCTTCCGGAGGAGTCGAGGGGCCCTACGCTTTCCCTCGCGAAGTAGCCTCCTCGTATCAGCGCAAGGAGAGGAATTCAGTGACTGCTGCCTTCAGGTCCGAAGTGTTCGAGTATGCCAACACCGTGGTCGAGTGGATGGCAGCCACAGATCCAATGTTTGCCACCGGTGCAGGAGTTCCTGGCTACGACGCCTTGCTCCCGGACTTTTCGAGTGACTCTCAACGTCGTGTTGGCGAAGAGTTGATGAATCACCTCATTGCAATCGACGGGCTCCAGCCAACTGATGCAATTGATCGCGTTGCACGGCAAGTGCTCCTCGAGCGACTCGGAGCGAGAATGGCTCTGCAGAGTTTCCATGAGCTCGAGCGGTCAATTTCGGTCATCAACTCGCCGCTCGCTGAGATCCGTCAAGTCTTCGAAATGATGTCGACCTCGAGCGCAGAAGACGCACAGGTCCTCGCAGCAAGACTTCATGCAGTCCGAGGTTCCTTGAAGAGTTGGCGGAACTCACTGCGCAATGTGGCGGTGGCGGGACAATTGCCGGCAGTTCGGCATCTCCAAGGCATCGCCGACCAAGCAGCAACCTATGGCGAAGGAGCATTCACCGAGCTCGCCGAAAGAGCCGCTACATCGTGCTTTGTTGATGTGGAAGCCTCGGGGCTGCGTGCGGCCGGTGAAGATGCCGACGCCGCGTGTCGAGAGTTGTCGGCGTGGTTCGTGACTGAACTTCTCCCACGTGCAGGCACCAAAGAGGGCTGTGGCGCACAGCGCTACCAATTGTGGGCGAGCTACTGGACTGGTACAACCCCCGACCTCGATGAGCTGTATGCGTGGGGTTATGCAGATCTCCAGCGAATTCGCTCAAGAATGCTTGAGATTGCAGCGGAACTAACGCCCGCGGCGTCGAGCCTTGTTGAAACAGCCGAGTACCTTGACGCCGATCCGGCGCGACGAATCGTCGGCGTCGACGCACTGCTCGCCAAACTCAAGTCCTTCACTGCGCAAGCAGTGCTCGCTCTTGACGGGACACACTTCGACATTGATCCGCGAATCCGATTCTGTGACGCGCGAATTGCGCCAGATGGATCTGCCGCGGCTCCGTATTACATCGGCCCGAGCGAAGACCTCTCGCGACCAGGAACCACGTGGTTCCCAACCCTTGGCGAAACCACCTTCTCATGGTGGCGCCACGCCTCAACGTGGTACCACGAAGGCGTGCCTGGTCATCATCTGCAAGATGGAACGGCGATTCTCCTCGGTGATTCATTGAGCCGCTTCCATCGACTCGCAGGATGGACGAGCGGTTACGGCGAAGGTTGGGCGCTCTACGCAGAGCGCCTGATGGATGAACTCGGCTTCTTCAGTGACCTTGGCGACGAACTTGGCTATTTGTCGAACCAAGCCCTTCGCGCAGCAAGAATCGTCGTCGACCTTGGTCTGCACTTGGAGCTCGCCGCACCAGAGGATCTTGGAACGCTCGGAGACCTTGGTGATTGCAGCGGAAAGACGTGGACCCCAGAGATGGCTGTTGCACTCCTTGAAGAATGGGCGATCCAAGATCACGAGACTTCCGTTTCAGAAGTTGACCGCTATCTCGGATGGCCTGCGCAGGCAATCTCCTACAAAGTTGGCGAGCGGGTATGGCTGGAGGCACGAGCGGAAGCCCAAGCGCGATTGGGCGATGCCTTTTCGCTCAAGTCGTTTCACGCCTATGCCTTGCGCCTTGGACCACTCGGACTCGATACGTTCGCCGAAGAGTTGCGCAACTGGGATGGACGTCCTTGACCACGTCGCCGGCTGCAGCCACGCGACCAATCATCGAAGCATTTGCCGACCTCTGGTGCCCATTTGCCTACGTTGGTCTCTTGGCCGCACAACGCGTGATCGAGGAACTCGCGCTTCCCGTTGACTTGGTGCTGCGAAGTTGGCCGCTCGAGCTCGTCAATGGCGAGCCCCTCGCTGAAGCAAAGACCCATGCAAACGCGGTAGCGCTTCGAGCGTCAGTCGCTCCCGAAAACTTCACAGGAATCGACCAGTGGTCGTTCCCGGTCTCGACCCTTCAGGGACTCGAACTTGCTGCGCAGGCAACGAAGCAACATGGAAGCCTCGGCACTGCACTCTCCATGGCGCTACGAGTTGCCCTCTTCGAAGAAGGGAGGGATATTGGCGACCTCTCGGTGCTCCAATCGATCGCTCAAGGGTTTGGGGTCACTTTCCATGAAGGCGACATCGAACTTGTGCGTGCCGACCTCGCTGACGGGCAGGCACATGGCGTCAAGGGTTCACCACACTTTTTTTGCGGTGAGCTCGATATGTTCTGTCCGACCCTCGACCTCACCCGCGACCAGTCGGGCCATCTCCAGGTGCAACTCATGATGGAGCGCCTGCGCGACTTCATGCGTTCGTGTCAGACGTCGTAGGGCACCAGCGAAGACTCGCGTGGTCGCCTAGTGATGGTGGGGTCACCACCTAGGGCGTGAGAGCGGAACTGCCGTGTTGCTGGTCGAACTTCTCCGCACATCCGGGATTGCAGAAGCCATACCGAACTCCATCAACGGTTCTCGTCGCAGCCGCTGTCTCAAGTTGGACCGTCATCCCACAGATGGGATCAATCACCTCGGTCGTCGCCGGCTTTCGACCGAGGGTGATTCGCTCGGGCGGAGGTGGCTCCATTGGCTCATGGACCGCGTCCCTAGCAAGAAATCGCTCAGGATCGGCAAGAAACCGCTCTCGACAACGATCAGCGCAGAACAGAATCGTGCGCCCTTTGTAGGTCGTTGACGCTGGTGCCTCGCCAACTCGGACTTGCATGCCACATACCGGATCAATGCCGTAGCCCGTCCCTCCCCCAAAGCGGGCTCGGTTCCGGGCGAGATACCAAACGCAGCCTGCGACAACAAGCGCAACCATGTTGAGCCATGTCGTGTAATTCCACGACGGGCGAGAAGCCTCGAGCGTGATGACCTTGGCAGAAGGAATGGCGTGAAGCCCAGCGAAGATCGCATGCGTCAGTAATCCTGCGAGCACCATTGACGCGTAGAACGCCAAGAAGATTCGGAGCGTCATGGCTCTGCCATAGAACTTCGCGTAAATGAGCAGCAGTGGCATGGAAATGAGGTCGGCGAAAATGAACGCAACCACGCCACCAAACCCGAGTCCCCCTGACCACAGCGCTGCGGCGAGCGGCACATTGCCAATCGAACAAACCCAACTGAGCACCGCAATCAACGGACCAACGAAGGCATTTTCGAGCGTTGTCCAGATCCCATGGCCTTGAAAGAAGAGTGCGTGCCAGGCACTCGTTGGCATGAGCACGGCGAGGCCTCCCGCCACGACGTAGCCAATCACCAGTTCTTTTCGGAGCATCGTCACGTCGGCAACGGCGTAGTTCGAAGCATCTGCCCACGCACCAGCAGAGCGAAGCTTCACCGACCACCTCGTCGATTCGAGTTCTTCGGAACGTGCGGCATCGAGTGCCGCGTCGGACGATGCTCCTTCGACTCGGCTTCGGGCAGTGGCAATTGCGGCCTTCGTGAACAAAAGACCTCCTCCGCCAACGAGGAGAACGATCATGATTGGGCCACCAACGAACTCAGCAGCCATGAATTGCCAACCAAGGAGCACGAGCAAGACCACGCCGAGCTCCAGCACCAAGTTGGTGGAGGCAATCATGAAGACCATGGCCGACAGGAAATCCGCGCCCTTCGAGAACAGTGACTTACTCATTGCCGATGCCGCGTAGGAACAACTCGATGACGCCATGCCATAGAGCGATGCTCGAACCGTCGCTTTCGGACCGTGGTTGCCGAGCTTTTGTTGCAGGGTCGACCGCGGCACGAACGCCTGAACAACCCCGGAAAGGGTGAAACCAAGCACCAGTGCCCAGAGCGTCTCCCAGAACATCGAGAAGGACTCGGCGATGACATCGCCGGTCTTCGAAATAACGGTGGCGGCGAGGAGCATCAGTTGGATGCTTTTGGCAAGAGGCTCATGGGTCCGCCAGGGTCCACTTCATGCAAGATCGCCATGCAACCCGCAGCAAACTCTGCTTGATTTGCCGGTCCAATCGCATCAATGACAAGGCGACGCACCTCAGCCACATGAAGTGGGGCGACCGTCTCGACAAGGGACATTCCCTCGTTCGTCAGGGTTGCATTCGTGCACCTGCGGTCGTGATCATCAGCTGACCTCGTGACCAGTCCTCGAAGTTCAAGCCGACGAACCACGTGGGAGAGGCGCGAGAGCGAAGCATGCGTGATGGAGGCGAGCTCACTCATTTGCAAGGTGCGACTCGGCTGTTCGCTCAGCATGGCGAGCAACAGGTATTCGAAGTAGCTCAGTTGGGCGTCTTGTTGCAACTGTGCATCAAGAGCCGCCGGGAGCCGCATGAGCACCCCGGTAATCCCCAGCCACATTTCCCGTTCATCGGCGTCGAGCCACTCGGGACCCTCACACGCAATGGAAGGTGGCGTTGCTTCAACCATGAGCCGAACTTACCAACCGCTGAGTGCTCTTCAGTCTCGCTGCCACGATGGGTAGGAAATTGACTCGTTGGAGTCGACATCGATTGGACGTTGGGGCTCAAACACTTCGAGCAGCAACATTGCAGAGAAGGTCAGAAAGAACACAGGTTCGACAAAGGCCCCAAACGCGTCACCGAGGTAGGCAACCGCCAATGCCGGATACGCGACAAAGAGCACCCTGGTGAGCACCCTTGCCGCACGTCCTTCGGGAGTGAATTCCCCTCGTGTCCGGCGACGGGCAAGTTCAACCGCAATGGTGATCGCTGCGAACTCAACAATTCCCGACGCAATGTGGAGGTAGTGATGCATCGGGAGTTGAAAGTGCCATTCAAGTTGACGACAGGACGGGTAGGTCCCTTCGGCACAGGCATACGGCGACAGTGAGCCAGCCATGCCGGCAACCGCAAACACGATGATCCAAGGAAACTCCGCTCTCCGCTCTCCCACTCGTCCAATGGGTCCGCGGAGTCCAAGGGCGAGCAGCGTGAGTAACGACGCGAGAAAATCTAACGATCGGTAGAGGGAAGCATCCGGCTCACCAGTTGCTTCAAGATCACTCAAGAATCCTTGATGCGGTCCAGTGATCCCGTGTCGGAATGGAACCAACACCCACCAGTTGGTTGCAACAACACCCACCACAATGAGAATTTGGCTCGCGACGACGCGAGTGGCGAATTGCCGAGCCTTCATCTCCGCCGGAGCGGCATTTTCCTTGTTCATCACAGCACCGGCAGGCTACCGCCATGTGGTGACAAATGCCCTGATTGTCAGGGCGCCAGCTCCTGGGTTACCGACGGAAGTACGAGAGCAGGCGAAGGATCTCGAGGTAGAGCCAGACGAGCGTGACGAGAACACCGAACGCGCTATACCACTCGTAGTTCTTCTCCGCTCCAGCGGCAATTGCCCGATCAATGAAGTCGAAGTCGAGCAAAAGGTTCGACGCAGCGACGCCAGCAGTAATGAGCGAGATCCCAATACCGAGTGGACCGCCCGTGCTCAAGATGTTGGTTCCCCCAATGAGGGAGATCAGCCAGGCAACAAGGTAGAACCCAAGAACCCCAATGGTGGCTGCCATGATCGTTGCCCTGAGGCGAGCTGTGACCTTGATGGTTCCCGTGGCGTAGAGCACGTAGACCGCCAAGGCAACACCAAGGGTTGCACCGACTGCCATGACCACAATGCCGTGATACTGGTTGTTGTAGGCACTCGAGATTGCGCCAACAACGAAACCTTCCGTGAGGGCGTAAATCGGGCCGAGAATCTTCGCCAACTTCGGGAGCAATGCTGCGGCAATTCCTGCCACCAAGGCAAGGATCACCTCAATGACCAGGTCAACGGTTGCGGTGTGGGAAAGCCCGGAGTTGCCGCTCACCAATCCACTGAACTTCCACCATCCAGCCGTTGCTCCCGCAAGGAGGAGCACCAAGAGCACACCGGTCGCGGACAACACTCCGGCCTTGGTCATGCGATTAGTCGTCGAACCAACATCGACGACATTGGTGGAGGTCCCAATTTGGAACCGCTGTTCGGTGAGTACTGGATTAGCCATCAACGTCTCCTGTGATCGTCGTGAACTACGCAGCCGAAGTTTACGGTGAACCGTCGATGGAAACGAAAGCAACTCATCGATTGTGCGTGCGAATCCCTCTGCTACTGTATTAGTTGAAACATCAACTAAAGAGGAGCACTCTCATGGCGAGCACCACGAACCAAAGCGTTGGCGGACAGGCGTTCGATCGGTTCATGAGCGACGTGGTTCCCGCTGCCTCCGAGCACCGACTCTGGACACCTGCCGATGGCGCAATGCCCGCAATTTTCCTGAGTCATGGGGCGCCTCCCGTGTTTGATGATCCCCTCTGGATTGAGCAGTTTTGGAATTGGTCGCAAGCGCTTCCGAAGCCAACCGCGATCTTGGTCGTGAGCGCCCACTGGGAGCAGGCGCCGCTCCGTCTCTCGGCAACTGGAGCATCGACGCCGGTGATCTACGACTTTGGCGGCTTCCACCCTCGGTTCTACGAGATGACCTACAACACCCCAGACGCCAGCGCACTTGGCGAGCAGGTTGCTGGGCTGCTCGCAAAGGGCGATCCTCTTGCGATCGACCCGGTTCGTGGCCTTGACCACGGAGCATGGGTTCCGCTCAAGATCATGTACCCAGATGCCGATGTCCCGGTGTTGCAATTGAGTATCCCCACGCATGACCCGAGCCAGCTCTTTGCCATTGGTCAACAACTGAAGGGCCTCCGCGACGAAGGTGTCCTCATTATGGGTTCCGGTTTCATGACCCATGGCTTGCCATTTCTGACGCCACAACAATTTCAGTTCAATGAAGTCCCAGCGTGGTCATCCGAATTTGATCACTGGGCTGAAGGAGCATTGGCGACAGGTGACGTTGACGAGTTGGCACGCTTTGGCGAAGTCCCAAGTGTTCGCTTCGCCCATCCAACCGTTGAGCATTTCACACCACTTTTTGTCACGCTCGGTGCTGCATCGGACTTGAGCTCTGGCGTCAAAACGACGATCGAGGGTTACCGATTTGGCTTGTCCAAGCGGTCCTTCCAGGTCGCCTAACCAGCGACGCCGTTGGGGATCTACGCCTGAAGCAATCGAGCCGCTGCAGCCATTCGCTCGGGAACCACGCTCCAATACGTCCACTTCCCACGCTTTTCACCAGTAATGAGCCCAGCCGCGGCGAGAATCCGGGTGTGATGCGAGATCGTTGGCTGACTCTTGCCGAGTGGTCCCTCAAGATTGCAACTACACGCCTCGCCTGAGGCAGCGACAAGCGACAAGAGTCGCAGCCGAACAGGATCTGCCAGCGCCGCAAAGAGCAGGGCGAGGTCGTGCGCGTCGGTGTCGCTCAACGGTGCCGACGCAACGGGAGCACAACAGCTCACGGCATCATTCTCGAGAACCAGCGATTGCTGAACCATGAATTCCTCACATTGACGTTTATCAATGTATAGTGCAGACTGCTTCACATCGCAACCAGGAGGATTCCATGTCACGTGTCCAACTCGCCCTCAATGTTTCCAATCTTGACGAAGCCATCGAGTTCTATTCGAAGTTGTTCCAAACGCAACCAGCAAAGGTTCGTCCTGGCTACGCAAACTTTGCGATTGCCGAACCCCCGCTGAAGCTGGTGCTGATGGAAGGTGGCGGCGAGCCTGGATCGATCAACCACCTCGGTGTCGAAGTTGCCTCGACTGACGAAGTCGCCGCCGCAACCTCAATGCTTGCAGGAGCTGGTTTGGCGACCTTGGTTGAAGAAGCGACGACCTGTTGCTTCGCCGTCCAAGACAAGGTGTGGGTGGACGGCCCCGATGGTGCCAAGTGGGAGGTCTACACCGTGCTGGCAGACGTTGCGTCAGGCGACGGACTGGTTGATGGTTGCTGTGTTCCCGAGCAGGTCGGCATCACCATTGGTGCCTCCTCCGAGCTCGCGGCTCCATGCTGCTGAAGTCACGAGAGCATCCATCGCTTGGAAGCGTCGCGACGTTTCCGCAACTCCTAGCGGAATATCTTGGAAGTGCGTTGCTCGCCGCCATCGTCATTGGTTCCGGGATCATGGCGCAAACCTTGTCGCCAACAGACGTTGGACTACAGCTTCTCGAGAATGCTGCGGCAACCGCAGCAGGGCTCTTCGCGATCATCTTGATCTTCGGACCAATTTCGGGAGCTCACTTCAATCCAATCGTGACCATCGCCGATGTGCTTCGAGGGGGCAGGAGTTGGAAAGTGGCTGCCGCCTACCTCCCAACGCAAGTCCTCGGTTGTGTGTCGGGAGCAATGCTTGCCAACCTCATGTTCTCGAGAGGGGTCGTGAGTATCTCGACCCACTATCGAGCAAGCTCCGCACACCTTCTCGCCGAAGTCATTGCAACCGCGGGTCTCGTGCTCGTGATCTTCTCGCTGCAGGCGAGTGATCGAGGGGGGTTGGCTCCGCAAGCCGTCGCCAGCTACATCGGTGCCGCCTACTTCTTCACGAGCTCCACCAGCTTTGCCAATCCGGCGATTGCCGTCGGTCGAATGTTCTCCAACACCTTTGCCGGCATTGCTCCGAGCTCAGTTCCAGCATTTACCGCAGCGGAACTCATCGGAGGACTCGGAGGAGTGCTGCTCCTTGCTGTCCTGTATCCAACCACCCCACCGCTTCAAGGAGAACCCTCGTGACACAACCCTTGCCAAGCATCTTGTTTCTTTGCGTCCACAATGCCGGCCGATCACAGATGGCGGCCGCGTTCGCTCGGACACTCGGAGCCGACAAGGTCGTCGTCCACTCGGCAGGTTCTGCACCTGGAGAGCACCTCAACCCTGCCGTCGTTGAAGCGATGCGTGAAGTTGGGATTGACATCTCTTCGGAAGCTCCAAAGCGCCTCACCGAGGCCATGGGTCTTGAAGCGAACGTCATCGTCACCATGGGTTGTGGCGATGCCTGCCCCGTCTATCCGGGCAAGAAGTACCTCGATTGGGAGCTTCAAGATCCCGCTGGACAACCGGTGGACGTCGTTCGAGCAATTCGTGATGATATTCGAACCCGAGTTGCCGACCTCATCCAAGAACTCGTCAAGAGCTCGTAGAGCCCATCTGCTTCCACGCGTACCGGCGATCCGGTGACCGCTCCTCATTCCCTTCGCCACTCGTCTGTTCAACCAACAGGAATCCACGCTGTTCGTAGAAGGCGTGTGCCCGAACATTTGATTCAAACGTCCATAATTCAAGCCCTTCAGGGTGGACAGCCTTCACTCGCTCGAGCAGGTTTGTTCCGATGCCACCTCCGGTGAAGGCTCGGCGAATCCAAAAGTGTTCGATCCAACCCTTCTTGTGGGCAATGAAGCCAACCACTTCGCCAGAACTCACGACGAGCTCAATGGTTGTTGAGGGAAGCAGTACTTCTCGAATCCACTTGTGAACGTCGTCTGGTGGGTGAATACCTGGCGGGACGAATGGCTCGGACTCCTCACGGGCAGCGAGATACACCTCAGCAACTGCTGGAGCATCTGAAGGCTCGGCAGTTCTGATCAACATGTCAACAGGACTCGACGGAGGTGGAAGATCCATTACCGAGCGCTGACCTCTCGGATCGTTCCACTGGCTAGATCACTCACCCAGATATTGAGCCCGTCACGAGACGTTGCCCCGACGGACGACAGGCCAATGAGGTGCTTGGTGATCGAACGTGCTCCTGGAGCAAACAGCAGCACTTCTCGTGTGGTGACCACCAGAAGCGAGGACCCTGCACTCAACAACTGGCGAGGGGTGACGCCAATCGACATCGTTCCGATGGATGCTCCAGTCACCGCGTTCAAGCGAGTCACCGATCTTGTCGACGACGACGCCACATTGAGCACGCTTCCAATGACGACCCCCGATACGAGACCACCCTTCACAACCACCGGACGCAAGTGAGCTCCAGTGGCAACCTGGAACCGGATGACCTCGCCGCCGCCGGCACCGGTCAATACCCAAACAAACGCTCCGTAGGGCACGAGCCCAACAATCGGCACGCCGGTACTAAAACGACGGACCGCACGAGTTGCACGCGACACCACGGCAATCGTTGCGCCGCCCTTGGTTGCGACAAGGAGGCTCCCACCACTGATCGAGAGCAACGATGGCGTGCCTCCAACCGTGACGACTTTCAAAATTGACCCATCGGCCCCAACCGCCGTGACCGTTCCATTTCTTGGGCAAGCGACCCAGAGTGCACTTCCATCACTCTCGGTCGCGCCTGGAGTGCAGGCGAGCGACGTAAGCGACGTGGCAACACCGGTCGCCTTGGCAAATCCGAGCACCAATTGATCAGCTGGCGACGTGACGAGCAACCGATCGCCAACGACGCCCATTGACGTTTGACCAGAAACGACCGCAACAATCGGGAGCGCTGAAGGTGACGGAGCTGATGCAGGAGATGAGCCCAGCTCATTGGTCGCCGTCACCGTGAACCGGTACGCAGTCCCAGAGTTGAGACCGGTGATCGTGCATGAGGTCCCTGTGCTGGTGCACGACCGACCAGAAGGGTTGGCGGTGGCAATTCCAGAGGTCACTGGTGAACCTCCGTTGTCAAGAACGAGCCAGGATACGGTGGCCTGATTTCCCGCGCTCATGGTGACCGAAACGGACGTTGGCGCTCCAGGTGCTCGTGCAGGAATAACGGCGACAGACGCCTCCGAGGGAGGACCGGCTCCATTGAGATTGATTGCCGCGACGGTGAAGGTAACGGGTAGACCATTTGGCAACCCGCCAATGGTGATTGACGTGATGCTCGATCCGAATTGACGAGGAGCTTGTGAAACTCCGTTGACGAACGGCGTCACGAGGTAGCCAGTAATTGCACCACCACCTGCCTCGATCGGAGGATCCCAGGTGACCGTTGCCGACGTATTGCCCCGAGTCGCACGTGGCCGAGCTGGAGCACCGGGCACCGAGGAAGGGGTAACCAGAGCCGTTGGGTCGCTCTCTGGCCCCAAGCCTGCCGGGTTCGAGGCGACCACGGTGAAGGCATAACTCGTGCCGTTGACGAGTCCAACAACGGTGCAGGTGAGTGCGCCAGTGGTCGTGCACGTTGCTCCCCCGGGCACTGCGGTGACGAGGTAGCCCGTCACGGCAAGTCCTCCATTTGGAAGAGGAGCAGACCACGAAACAATGGCCGAGCTATTGGCTCGAACTGCCGTTGGGGAAACCGGTGCACCTGGTGGTGGAGACGCGATGACTGGTGCGCTCGGGAGCGATCCACTGCCTGAGCCATTGCGATTGATGGCAACCACGCTGAACGTGTACGACACGCCATTCGTGAGCCCGGTCATCGCACAACTGAGCGCTGATGTTGTTTGGCAAGTTTGACCCCCAGGACTGGCGGTCAACAGATAGCCGGAGACTGCGGCTCCACCATTACTAAGCGGTGCGCTCCACGTCACGGTGATGCGGTTACTCCCGAGTGCCGCCGAGACAGCCGTCGGTGCTCCTGGAGTGGTTGAAGGCGTGACAGCGACCAATGGTGCAGACACCACTCCACTGCCATTCGCATTGAGCGCAACCACCACAAAGGTGTAGCTCTGCCCATTCGTGAGGCCAGTGACGGTGCAGGCGAGTGCACCTGACGTTTGGCAGGTCGCACCACCGGGAGATGCCGTGACGCGATAACCCGTGATGGGCAGCCCACCAGAGTCAGTTGCGCCAAACCAACGCAGAGTTGCTCGGCCGTCGCCCTTTGTTGCGGCGGGTCCAAAAGCTGGACCAGGCGTCGTTGAGGGCATCACCGTCAATGGAACCGATGCCACGCTGTCGCCAACGAGGTTGGTTGCTTTCAACCGGATCGAGTAAGTCAGTCCATTCGTGAGGCCATCAATGGTGCAGGTGAGGCCACTCATCGAGCTGCACGAAGCGACGTCAGTCCCATTGAGCGCTGCAATCGCCGAGACACTGAGAATTGGTGACCCGCCATCACTCAGTGGCGTCGACCACGACACCACGACCGCACCAGCAGTTGCGACCAGTCCCATGTTGAGCGGAACACTTGGAACGTCTGCGGGAGTCGTCGCATCCGATACTGCAGAAGGAGAACTTGGTCCATTGGCATTAATCGCCACGACGGAAAACGTGTACGCCACTCCATTGGTCAAACCACCGACGGTGCAGAACGTTGCCCCAATGGTTGAACACGTTGCGCCTCCTGGACTTGCGGTGACGAGGTAGCCCGTGAGTGCAGCTCCGCCATTGCTTGCGGGAGCACTCCAGGAGACCATGACCGACGAATTGCCATTCACCGCGACAATCGAGAAGGGTGGATCGGCCACTCGGGAGGGTGTGGCGGTACTGACTTCCGAGGGGAGTCCATCGCCAGTGCTGTTGCTCGCAACGACCACGAAGCTGTAGGTCGCGCCATTGGTCAAGCCTTGAACGGTGCAAGACGCGACGTCCGAAGAGAAGCACGATCCAGCCGGCGTGTTCCCAAGCAACGCCGTAACTGTGGTCAGCACAATCGGCGATCCACCTTCATCGAGCGGCGGAGACCACGAGACCTGAACAGAACCGTCAAGATGCGTTGTAGAGACATTCAGGGGCGGGCCGGGGACTTGGAGCGGCGTCACTGACGAAGAAGGATCCGATGCTGCTCCACTGCCATTGGCATTCGTCGCAACAACCGTGAACGTGTAACTGGTGCCATTGCTGAGACCTGTCACCAAACAACTCGTGGCACCACTTGTTGCACAGGTCAACCCGTCTGGGCTCGAGGTCACGGTGTAGCCAGTAATTGCTGATCCTCCAGAACCTGGAGTCGACCACGTAACGAGCGCTGACTGATTCCCTCGGGTGAGGCTGACGATGGACGGAGCATTCGGAACAGTGGAAGGTGTGACGGGGAGCGAGGGAACCGAAGGAGCCCCAAGCCCATTTGCATTCACCGCGACAACGACGAAGGTGTAGACCAGTCCATTGATCAGTCCGGTCACGGTTCCCGATGTTGCCGTTGAGAGGAATTGTACGGGCGTTCCAGCGACGCCTCCGGTCGTTGGAATGACGCGATAGCCAGTGATTGGAGAACCACCTGCGTCAGGAGCAACCCAAGAAACAGTCACGCTCGAGGCTCCAGGTGTGGCCGTAATCCCTGTAGGCGCCTTTGCAACGCCCGACGGCGTCACCGCATTTGACGGCGACGAGGCAATGCCGATGCCGTTCAGGTTCTGCGCGGCAACGGTGAAGGTATAGGTCTGC
>CAIQUD010000122.1 GCA_903874965.1 uncultured Actinomycetes bacterium
ATCAGTCCAGGTAGCGAACCTTTGAGTGCCTCACCAATTGGCTCTGCCATGGCCTCGAGCAACTGAGGGCTCGCATGCTGGGTATTGAGATACGCAGCGATCCCGTCAACCACAATCGGGCACTTCGTGGTGCACAGCACTTGGATGATTGGTGCATACGCAACATGGGCGGCGGCGGCTGCACCTTTCAAGTTGAGCCAGGTCGCCTCGGACTTCTTGAGATCGAAACCGCACTTGGTCAACGTTGTTGGATGCACCGAAATGCACTGCTTCGGATCAGTTGGAATCACCGGCGTATTGCCAAGAAGCACAACCGGCGAACCGAGTTTGGACCACCCGCTCAGGACGTCAACCAGACCCTTTGTCGCAAGGCTCGTTGGCGACGTTGGTCCGACAAACTTCCCCGCCACGAGGACCGCAGATGGGTGAAGCGTTGCAATCTCTTGCCCAACCCAGGAAGCAAAACCTTGGCAGGGACGGGGCATGGTCGCGGCCTGCGTGAAGGTGCATCCGGCCAAGATCATTGGGACGACACCGAATCCATTGGTCGCACCAAGAGCATTGAAGGCACCAAGGAGAATTTGTGCCCTTGAATCGCCAACCAGGAGCACGGTTTTCGAAGCCGATTTCTCACCGAACGTGCATCCCGATGGACCAGGCCACTGTGAAATAGGCGTGATTGCCAACATCGCACACGGTCCATAGTTCGGCCAGATATCCGCAGCGAGCATCTCTCGAACATTGGTTACCGATGACGTGACGAGTCCTGCTTTGATGAGCGAGGTTGCCTGCGACTGACTGGTGATCGGAACAGTTCCAAGCGAACTTGTCGCTTGAAACCCCGCCCCAAAGAACAGTGGCGCGACGGCTGCGACAGAGAACACACTGGGGACATGCTTCAGAAGGCGCCTAGCCAAATGCGATCGCTTCACGCGGGGATGGTAACCCGAAAGCCAGCAAATCGAACGGCGACCTGACCGCACAGTCCTTGGAACACCCTCAAACTCTGGCAATCGCCCGTCTATAGGGGATTAGTTCAGGGCGAATGCCTGAGCGATGAGCTCAAGTGACCGAATTCGGTCCTCGATGGCGAATGCACGAGTCGAGAGCAGCAATTCGTCCGCTCCGGTCGAGGTCGCCAGCGAATTGAGCCCGTTGACTACCTCGCTTGCCGTGCCAACGACATGGTTTGCAGTCGCCGCGTCGAGAAACTGTTGTTCTTGATCCGAAAATCCTCTCGCCGCAACCTCTTCGGGGCTCGACATGGGTTCTGGCCGGCCCGTTCGAAGCAGCAACGTCGAGAGGCGCATTGGCCCCGCCAAGAATTGTGCCTCTTCTGCCTCTGAAGCACACAGGGTCGTGACGGCGACCATGAGGTGTGGCTCGGCCAACACTTCTGACGGACGAAACGAGGCACGGTAAAGCTCGGCAGCCTTATGCACCAGGTCTGGAGCGAAGTGATAGGCGAAGCTGAACGGCAGACCCAAGTAACCAGCCAACTGAGCACTGTAGGTACTTGAACCGAGCAACCAGACTTCTGGATGCTCGCCTCGTCCAGGCATCGCCACGATTGGCGCTTGGCCGGTGAAGTAACTCATGAGCTCAAGCACGTCATCGGGGAATCGCTCTGCGTCACCACGACCGAGTGCTCGAGCGGTCTTTGGGTCCGTTCCCGGAGCCCGACCGAGCCCGAGATCAATGCGGCCCGGATGGAGCGCTTCCAAAGTACCGAATTGCTCGGCGATAACTAATGGTGCGTGATTGGGCAACATCACCCCACCTGCACCAACGCGAATCGTCTCGGTCTGCGCGGCGAGATGAGCCAGCAAGACGGCGGGCGCCGAACTGGCAACCCCTGCCATTCCATGATGTTCCGCCACCCAGAAGCGACGGAAAGAAGCGGCTTCGGCAACACGGGCCAACGCTGTGCACTCAGCCAATGCCTGGGAGGGAGTCGTTGCCTTGGTTACCGTGGCCAAATCGAGAACCGAGAGAGTGACCACCACCGCAGCGTAACGGTCACTCCAAGAATTCTGAGAGCTGCATGCCATCGCGCTTCAAAAGATGCCGCCTTGCGCCCTACGATTGCCGCATGCGTCGAGCCCTCAAGGTCCTGACGGCAGCCTCGACTGCCATGGTGCTCTTCGGTGTTGCGGCCGGTGCAGCAACCAAGGCGGGCACAGCCGCAGACATTGCGACGGCAGTGAAAAAGTCGACTGCAATTTCAAAAGTGAGTCCGCAGATCGCCGCTCAACTTTCTGGCGCGCTCAATGACACGGTGGCCAAGGATTTCCCCCAGGCGGCCAATCCAGGCTGCGACACAGTGACTGCATGTGTCTTCGGCCTCAAGTCGTCCAAGCGAACGCTCCTTCTCTTTGGTGACTCCCATGCCTCCATGTGGCTGCCTGCACTTGCTGGGATCGCGACGCAAGCCAAGGTGCGACTCGTCGTTCTCTGGCACGCGGGATGCCACGTTGCCGACCTGGCAGTGACCTACGAGCCGCCGGGACCTATTGGTGGCTACGACTTCTGCATGACCTGGTTGCCGCAGCAAGTGACCGCCATCGAACAGCTGAAGCCGACGAGCATCTTGATTGGCGAACGAACGACACAGGTCTATGGCGCCGGCAACACTTTGTTTACTCGACAGCAGTGGCAAGACGGACTGGTCCGGACCATCTCCCAACTGGTTTCCAAGGACACGAAGATTGGCATCTTCGAAGACCTTCCTTGGAGCAATATCGAGCCTGGGATTTGTCTGTCGCAGCACCTCACTCAAGTCCAACAATGCGGAACGACAAACCCCAATCCAGCCAATCCGGGCCAACAAGTGGCAGAGCAAGCAGCTGCGATTGCTACGCACTCGCTCTACTTTCCGACCCATCAGTGGTTCTGCAACAAGGCGCTCTGCTCGCCAATCATTGGCAACTACATCACCAAGTGGGATCAGGGCCACGTTTCGGCCACGTACGCCCGGTTTCTTGCAACAGTGCTTGCCACTGCGGTGAAGCCACTTCTCTAACTACCCCCTTCCTTCAAGGCTTCCGCGAGTCGCCGTGAAGCGATCGAGAGGTGCGGTGTAAAGTTCCGCTATTGCAAGCGACTTCCCCTTGGGTTGTCCTCGCGGGCGTAGTTCAGAGGTAGAACATCAGCTTCCCAAGCTGAGAACGCGGGTTCGATTCCCGTCGCCCGCTCTCTAGAGAAACCCCGGAAACCCCAATGATCGCAAGGGTTTTTGACTGTCCTGCAGTGTCCTCCGGTGACCTGCAATGTGCTGCGTGAAGCGCCCAAAAGCGCCCATTTGGGGTGTCGAAGCGCCCGTGAAGCGCCCACGGACCGCCCGTCACTCACCCCCAATCGAGATTGTCCGGCCCCCGAAAGAACTGGTCCACCCCGTGTGTGATGCCCCCTCGAAATGTCAGTGAACATGTGAGGAGCAAAGGGGAGACCTGATGGCAACGAAGAAGCACACCGTCGATGGATCGAGTCGCGTGACACTCGTGACCTACACCGACGGAACCTCTCAGGTTGCAACCAGTTACAACGCCGATGGCACGAAAGCCAGCGTCGTCCAAGGAACTGGTGGGACTGCGAATACTTCCGTGCGCAGGATCGTATCGGCAACTGAAATTGGCACGAGGACGCACGCGTCCAACATGACCGTGTAGCGCGCCATCGACTCAGCCCCCGGATGAGTTCTTCGACCATCGGTGCCGAGCCTGCTCCAGCGCCGCCGCATAGTCGGAAGGCGACCCGTCGTAGAGTCCGAGGTTTCCGGCATCTTCAGTAAGTTGGTTCAACTCTGACCGACGTTCAACTCGTCGACGTTGCTGAAAATTAATCAGATCCTGAAGCAAGACACGACGATGATGATTCGGTCTCTCATGAGCGATCTCGCCTTCTTCAAGGAGCTTCACCAGCGTGGGGCGACTTATTCCAAGGAAGTCAGCCGCCTCTTGTGTCGTGAGGAGGAGACCCTGGGGGGCGATGGACATCGCTTTGCCTTCACGCATCACCGCGACGACATGGCAAAGCACCCGGTATACCTCGGCCGGAAGTGGAATCTGCTCTCCGTCGGGACCGAGGAGCAGTCCCGGCTCAGTGTGCCCCTCGAAAAAACGCGCGAGATCGAGAAATTTGTCGAGGTCTTCGGGAGGAAAGACGATGTCTCCCCCACGATTCCTCTGACTGGCTGTTGGCGCAGACGGCGTGAGCGGAACGCTTGCTGATGACTTGAACTCAGAGTACCGCAAATCGAAAGAATCGCAAGTAAGGGCGGATTGCGGGATCTTGGGAAATGAGCGAGGTGTAGTCAACCCCAGAAGATGCAGGTCCGATCAAGCTCGATCTCTTGGAGGATGGAGTCGATGCTTCCGGGTTCTATGAGATCAAAGACGTGCCACCGAGAATTGCGATCGGCCCAATAGAGAGTCCACTTGTGGTTTTCGCTGCTGTATTTCATTCGCGCCACACCATGGCGCGTCCATTCGGGTTCGAGCATCTCGTGCCACGGTGGTCTGCACTCGACAATTGTGACTGTCTTTCCTCGCAGGTCGACCTCCATGCGGATCTTGTCCTGGTGCTGCACTGGGACCTTGTCGGCAGCGTATTTACGGACTTTGTGAAGGTCGAGATCGGGAACGGCGGCCACGCCGGAAACGATAGAGGCACTCGCCTTCAATCGTGAAACGAGGGCTCTGCAAATCTGTTCGGTGTCTAAGCCAACAGAAAGGGAGCCCTCATGATCACGGACCTTATCGCCAGGCTTCTCTGAACCCAGAGCGAAGCGCCCACGAAGCGCCCGTGGCATCTTCTCGAAGCGCGTTCCCGATCAAAACCTTGATGATTTAAAGGGTTTCTAGCGTCGAGCCCGAAGTCCGCGACTTGCGGCCAGTTCCCATCACCGTTAGATCGTGCATTCTCTCAACCTAGGTTGTGTGATGGTGCATTAGTTGTGCATCAGATGTGCAGTAGATTACGATCAGCGATAGGGAGAGGACCCAATTATGTCGTCAACAACTCGTCGGACCTCAGAGACTGCCCGAACTTCGGCAGATGCTCACCGTTCCGCAACGACCGAAGTCGTGACTTCCATTGTCGGATTCCTTGTGGACCTCCTCGGAACGAAGTTAACGGCCCACTTGGCCCAGGTAGATGTGTCAACCATCAGTAGATGGCGATCTGGCAAAGTCACCCCTCCCGTTGAAGCTGAGAAGCGACTCCGCGAGACCTACCAAATATCCCGTCTTCTCCTTCAAGGAGATGCAGATCACACTGTGCGTGCGTGGTTCATCGGCATGAATCCTCAATTGGATGATGAATCGCCAATTGAGGCAATCATCGACGGCAACGTGAAGGGTGCACTTGCCGCGGCAAGGTCATTTCTCGACGCAGCGTGATCATCGAGGTCGCGCCACCACCCAATGGCCTTTGGCATATAGGCCGTCAAGGTGATGGAATTCTGACCTTCAAGCTTCCCGACCGTGCCGACAACTCAGAACCACGCGGAGGAAACAGATTTGATTCCTTTAACGGTGATTATGGAACCTTGTACTTCGGGAGCACGTTAGAGGTTTGCTTTGCCGAAACTCTTGGGCGGTTTCGACCCAACCCGATCCTCGCAGCTTTGGTTTCGGACGAATGGGAATCGAGCCACAAGATGGGACCCGGAAGTATTCCGGCTGACTGGCGCTCATCCCGCGTGATCCTTCGAGTCGGGCTCGATCAGCCCCTTCCTTTTGTCGACATCTTCGCTCCGGACACGATCGCCGAGCTCGCTCTTCGGTCTGAGGTGATGGCATCACTTGTTCAACTTGGAGTTCACGATCTTGACCTTGGGGATATCACCGGAAAGGACCGCCGAGTAACTCGCTTCATCGCTCAGTACTTGGCGGATTTGCGTGACGACGAAGGCCTTCCGGTGTACAGCGGCATTCGGTACGTTTCGCGGTTGGGAGAACATCTGGAGTGCTGGGCAGTCTTCGAAGGCACCATGCTCTTCGAGTTGGAGCGAATTTCAATCGAGCGAAACTCTCCTGCCTTAGAGGTGATCGCCGAGCGTTACCAGTTGACGGTTCACTAACGACAGCTCGAGGCTGGGTCGTCTCGGATCAGGGCATCGCAATCTGACGGGTGGGATCGAGAGCGTGGCTTTACGGCGCCCAGAGTGGAGCGCCCACGAAGCGCCCGTGGCACCTTGACGCAGTGAGCTCACGGCCAAAACCTCAGTGATTTAAGGGATTTTTGGCATCGAGTGCTGCACTCGTCTATGGCTTCCCAAGCTGAGAACGCGGGTTCGATTCCCGTCGCCCGCTCCCCGAAGAAGTCCTCCAAGCCGAAATGATTGCAGAGGTTTCGACCTCTCCAGCAGTCTCCTGTGGTGACCTGCAATGTGCTGCGTGAAGCGCCCAAAACCGCCCATTTTGGGGGTCGAAGCGCACACGAAGCGCCCACCATCGGCATCTCGAGGCTAAGTAACGAGCCATGGTGACCGAAATGCTCTAGGTCCAGAGGAGCAAACCGAACCCCTGAAGCGGGCCAACTCTTATTCTGGGTTGTATACTATCCCTGAATAAGGAGACTCCATGAGCAGGGTTGTCAAACGACACTGGATGGGGAATCCCGGAACGGGGCTTCCTCGCCGAGACCGCCAAGGCTGCACGTACGAAGCCTACGTTCCTGACTTGCTCGTCGGCCGATCCATCACCCTTAACGGAGACGTGGCGGCCGACGTTGCCGATGCCGAAGCTGCAATCGCGAAACTTAACGTCACCGCAACGACACTTGTCGATAGCGAAGCACTCGCTCGACTTCTTCTCCGTGCAGAAGCAGTCGCTTCATCAAGAATTGAAGGTTTCGAAATTGGGCCGCGTCGACTGATCCGCGCTGAGGCCGCAAGGGTCTTGAACCATGTGTCAGGTGACATCACCGCGGACGAAGTTCTCGGAAACATTGAAGCTATGGCGTGGGCCGTCGAAACGCTGGCAGCACGTGACGCTGTAACAGTGGAAGGTATCCGGGAAGTTCATCAGCGATTGCTAAAGGGAACCAGACACGAAGAGTACGGCGGCGTGCTTAGGACCGAACAGAACTGGATCGGCGGCAGCAACTACAACCCGTGCTCGGCGACATTCATCCCCTCGCCATTTGAAAACGTCGAGGAGCTCCTGAGCGACGTTTGCGCATTCTGTAACGAAGACTCACTGCCTGCGATTGTTCAGGCGGCGCTGGCGCATGCGCAGTTCGAGACCATCCACCCGTTCGTCGATGGAAACGGACGAACCGGGAGAGCACTCATACAGGTCATCCTGCGTCGACGTGGTCTCGCTCCAAGAGTGATGCCACCAATCTCATTGACGCTGGCAACGCGTTCTGATGACTACGTTGCTGGCCTTACCGCCACACGGTATCGAGGACCAGTCTCCTCGTCTGCAGCGAACGAGGGTCTCAATCATTGGATTGCAACATTCGCTGCTGCAACCACGAAATCAGTATTGGATGCAACCACCTTCGAGGGGCGAGTCGCCGGGATCCAGGACGCCTGGCGGACTCGGATCGGGAAATTTCGTGCTGATTCAGCCGTTGATCGACTTATTCGCGTCCTGCCCGGAGCACCAATCGTCACCGTCGCCGGCGCGGCGGACCTCATCGGTAGGAGTTTCCAGCAAACCAACGAGGCAATCGAGCGTTTGATGGGAGCGAACGTGCTGAAGCAGGTGACGGTCGGGCGCCGTAATCGTGCTTTCGAAGCGATAGAGCTCATTGATGCCTTCACTGAACTTGAACGTCAGTTAGCAAGCCCCGAGAGTGACACCTTGAAATCACCTCCAATACGTCCAGTGCCGTATCGACGAGTCACGTAGCTGTCTGCGGGCGCGTCGATCCCCAGCGAACCGCCCGTGGAGCGCCCGTCGACCACTTCATCGGCACTCCCGTTCTCCCACCCCACATCAGCTCGCGCAAATTCCGTTTCGCAATGACCTCTAAAGATTTCCGCCGGCTCCGTGAACTTTTCCATTCGGACACGTGGCGTTGGTGAAGATGTCGTTGTTGAGAATGGAATTCGTAGGGTCGGCGCTGGTGAGGTTCGGGCCAGTGAAATTTGCGTAGGTGACACATGCGCTTGAGAAGTTGGCGCCGTTCAGGTTCTGGCTGGTGAAGTCAAGGTGAGTGGGGTTGGCGCTAGTGAGGTTGGCGCCGGGACCTATCAAGTAACCCGAGATCAGTGACCAGCCACTCGGGAGAGTTGAATTGCCAGTTGTGCCTCCCGAGATGGCCCCGGTAAGCACGTCGATGGTGAGGTTGGCATTGGAGAGTTGGGCGCCGGTGAAATTGGCATTTTTGGCGTTCGCATGAGCAAAGAGCCCTGAAGACTTCACGAATCGCTTTGGACACGAGTGAGGGACCGTCGAAACTTTCGTGATCATCCCGGCTTTGCTACACGCGTAGTAGGTGGCGGGGGATGAGCTTGCGCCACAAAGCGGAGCTTGGAGTACTGCCACCACCATCGAACCAACAATGACTGATGATGAGAACCAACAGATCTTCCTCATCATCTGCCATCCTCCAACCATCGAACGGACCTCCGTAGATGTGCCAACAGTGCAGATTGCAAGCATCAGTTGCCCTACCGGCGACTTGATAGCCACCGTATGAAGGTTGCGAGACTGTTTCGAACCGTCAACGCGTACGAGCCGTCACCTCGCGGGCCTTGTGGTCCGTTCTCGTTGGATCAGTTCGTGGTTTACGTCGCCTTGACATTCACCGCAGGTGACGTTGCATTGGCCCATCGGACACCCTCAACATAGCGAGCGGTAATTCCATGGCTTCCCCGAACGGAGAACGCCGTAGAGCAAACTGCTGCACCAGCATGAACAGCGATCGACGTGCAGCCCCGTATGGCAGTCCGACCGTCGTAGAAGGTAACGAGTCCATTGCTCACGGTGCCAAAGGTCGCCGTCGAGGCCATTTGAGCCCGAAGTGTCATCGCTACGCCGTGAGGAACGGTCGTTCTGCTTGGATGCACGGCGACCGACATCGGGGCGATCAGTACCTGTTCAAGCAAGGTGGGCGACGTCAGGGTCACCGAGACAGACTGCTTGTAGGCAGCGGTTAGCCGCATGGTCCCAAGGGTTGAGAACGAAACCTGGCAACTGGCCGACGACGCCCGGACCACGACAGCTCCACAACCTGGAATCGCCACGCCATTGGACTTGAAGGCCATGGTGCCGCCGAAGATTGACGTCCCGGTGCCCCCCAGGGTTGCGGTCACGACGACTGGTGTCGATCGTTGCACGGGGTTGCGGTTGGCACTGATCGTCACTGCCTGGACAACTTCAAAAAGCCCTCCGCGGGCAGCAACCCATAGGTTTCCTTGACCGTCCAAGGTGAGACCTTCTGGATAGTTGATCGACGTTGCAATGACCTCAAAACCAGTTCCGTCGGTCTTCATCCTGACGATCCGGTTCTTGCCAGCATCAGCAACGTAGACATACCCATCGGATGAGACGACCGCCGACGTTGCCCCGAAAAGCCCACTCTCTGCAGGACCGGTGCACACATCAACACTGATGAGCGCAGTCGCGTTGGTTCCAGTTGCGCTGGAGCGAACGACGCAGTATCTGAAGTTGTCAATCGTGATGCGATCCGTGCTGCCAGGAATAGGCGTCGTCAGCCATGGATCGAGTGTGGTGGTTCCAATGGTCGTGGAATACGTCACTGGCGAGCTGCCATCAAGACCTTCAATGGTCGTCCTGTGTGCAACCGCATCAGCCACGATCAATCTCGAACCATCGACTCGAAGTCCAGTTGGACTGGTGAAGGTGCCGGGAAGTTGACTGACCGTTGCTCCGTGGATGCGGTCAACACGACCTGCCCCGAGATCACCGACATAAAGGTCACCGTTTGACGCAATGGCAAGTGGCATTGGTGCGGGGTGACTGGTATGGAATGGCGAAGGCACGGTGTTGTCATCAACCGTGCCGCTGATGGTTGAACCAATTCCTGAAGCAATGGCGGTTGCAAGGCCGCTCGTCACGTTGTACGAGTACACCTTTCCTTCAACAGCATTGGTGAAGTACACCGCACCACTTGAAGAAACCGCAACATCAGCAGGTGCGGGGGGCGGACCAAAGGCAGACGGTGTGCCATCAGCGGCGTAAGCGACGAGCGTCGAGGCACCAGTGGTGAGCACCACAGGGTCACCACCAGCCGAGGCTGAAAGGGCAACCACGTTCTGCGGCTGGGAAATGTTGACGGTGGTCTCATCAGCAATGCCCTGACTGGACAGGTCATTGGTCGAAGGATTCCAGCGAAAGAGCTTGGTGCCGGACACGGCGAAGGCGTCTCCACCAATTGCCGGGCCAAGCAGATGCTGGAGTGTGCCACCCAGACTCAAACGGGCAATCTTGTCGGTCAGCTCATCCTTGACGTAGATCGAGTCTGCGGTCACTTCAATGCTGCCGAGCTGATCTGCGGTTGTGTACAGCACGGTTGGCGTCGCAGACGTGGCGGTGTAGGGGACGGAGTCAATGGTCCAGCTTCGATTGTCTTGAACCACGAAGTACACCGTTGCACCATCAGGCGACCACGCAACTGCCGGGTGTTGGTTGACGTACACAATGTTTGGCGAGGACACGAGAACCCGTGCGGTCCCATTCGTGTCTTCGACCAACAAGTCGTGGTTCACAAAGGGCATGCCCGACTCTGCAAGTGACGTCACACTTGCTTCAGTGCCATTTGGGTGCATTCTCGTCATTTGCACGATGCCATCAAGCGTTGGGTATGAGCGAGTCGTCACGACAAGGTCGCCACCTGAAATCGTGTCAATGCTCGTTGGCGGAGCGGCGACTGGCGTACTCAGAATGGACGGGAAGATGGTCTTCTGTACAAACATCGACGAGGCACTCGTTGCGAAGACCGCTGGGCTCTCAACCGTGAGCAATATTCCTGTGGCGAGGACAGCAGCTGCGGCAAATCGAAGTTTCACGTTTCCCCCATTTATGGCGTGTCCCGCAACAGTAGGACACCAACTGGGGATTTTGCTGGCCAATACCTCGTTTGAGAGCGGTGACGCTTTGCCGTCACCTTCTACTTGAGGTGGGGAGCCACTTCTTCAGCAAAGAGTTGGATGGTCTCCAACGCCTGACCATAGCCACCTAAGGTGAAACCGGGAATGATGAGTTCCGCACACCCGGCATCTCGATATTGAGCAATCTGCTCGACGACCTCATTCGGCGTTCCAACAATGACCGGTCGGCCGGGCGCTCCACCTCGGTGCTTCTCGAGCCTCGCTTCATCGGTACTCAAGAAGGTGAAGGCTTGCGTCGTTCGCAGAATGGACAACGGATCACGATTGACGTTCTCACAGTGTTGATCGAGCACGGCCGACAGTCCAATGAAGTCGTCAACCGACGTCCACGCATTCCAGCGATCCGCAAACTTGGCCGCTATCGCCATGGTTCGCTTTGTCCCCTTCACGCCGAGCAAGATTGGTAAGGGTGACTGGACTGGATGTGGGTCACATGGAGCGTCATGAAGTTGGTAGTACTCGCCGTCAAAGGTTGTCGATGGATTGCGCAGAAGTGAGGAAACGACTTCGACGTACTCACCAAACCGGTCGACTCGCTCACTGATTGATCCCAGTTCAATCCCGTAGTAGTTGTGCTCGTTTTCCTGCCACCCTGCCCCAAGACCAAGAACGGCACGTCCTCCCGAGATCTGATCAAGCGTTGCTGCCCAGTTCGCCATGACGGCGGGGTGCCGATAGGTGGCGCTCGCGACAAGTGTCCCGAGTTCAATCGTTGAGGTCACGGCTGCAAGCGCGGCCAACTCGGCCGTTGCCTCGAGATATGGGGTTGAGGTTGGTTCTCCAACGGGGAGATTGTCCATGAAATGGTCGGCGACGTAGAGCCCGTCATAGCCAAGTGCCTCACACTGCTGAGCCATTTCCTTAGCCTCGGACCAGGTGCGAGAGGGGTCAATCCAGATGGAGAAGCGCATTCGTCAACTGTAGGTTGAACATGGTCCAATCGCTTGACCGAAGGACGCGTACTTCTTCACCGTCATTGAACTGCTCCTCGGAGGTCTCACCAAGGAGACCTCAAACACTCAGCGACGTGAAACCCAGTCGGCGACTTTGGCCAACGCTTCCGTTGACTCAGGGAGACCATCAACAAATGGCCACACATGAATGAGCCCTTCGCCAACTACGAGTTCAAACGGAATGCCTGCTGCTCGCAGCCGCTCGGCGAAGACTCGACTGTCATCGAGCAAAATCTCCGCCGTTCCAGCGAAGAGCAAGATCGGAGGGAAGCCAGTGAGGTCGGCAAACAGTGGTGACGTTTCTCCGAGCTTTAGCTGCGTACCCGCATACGCGGCTGCACTTTCGGCCAATGCCTTCGCCGTCAACATGGGATCTGCGTCAGCCAGCTCGGTGATTGAGGGCCCTGAAAGGGTCAGATCGAGCCACGGGGAGAAGAGCACCGCACCATCAGGCATCTTCGTTCCCTCGTCTCGAAGGCGGACGAGGAGTCCCGCACTCAGTCCTCCACCCGCCGAGTCCCCCATCAGCAAGAACAAATCATCTGGACCTGACTCGGCCAGAAGCGCGAGATACACCGCCTGTGCGTCGTTGATGCCTTCTGGGTATGGATGTTCCGGAGCAAGGCCATAGTGAGCGGTCACGACTTCGGCGCTGCAGCCTGCAGCGATTCTGCTTGCGAATGATCGGTGGCTCGCGAGCGAACCTGCGGTGTAAGAACCACCATGGAGGTAGAGGACACGAGTACGCGGTGCATCACTGCCAAGTCCTCCTGGCACCAGGCGTTCACAGAGGACACCGGCAATCGTTCCAGCGAGCACGTGAACGTCCGCGGCCACCGAGAAGAGCGCTCCTGTTGCATCAAGGTTCTCCCTTGAACTCTCGAACGTCCCCTCGCCGGTTGGACTACCGGCGTTGGCACGCAACATCGCTACAACACCTTCGTGGGCTTCGCTTGGCATGAACACTCCAGGAAATCGACTGGCCGGTCCGGACTGAGCGGCAAGGTCATCGTAGTGAACGTGCAAAATCCTCACCTCATCTGAAGAGCCCCTCTTGGCAAACGTCGTGCTCACCTGGTCTACACACCAGATCGCTCAGCTATTGCCGTCGAACGTCAAGGTGGGTGCAACGGCGGGAACCGGGCTCTTGATCGACGACCACACCATCTCCGGGATGGTCATTTCCTCAGCTCGGTGAGTCAAGGTCGGTGACGATGACTGGTCATTCAGACAGAAGTGCTCGAACCTGTGGAATGACGGCCGTTCCATATCGCTCAATACTTCCCAGAAGCAACTCGTGGGGCATTGATCCAACGCTGTACTTGAGATCAAATCGCGAGAGACCAAGGGTGCGAATGGTTGACGCAATCTTGTTGGCAACTGTCTCCGCAGATCCCACATACCAAGAACCATCAGGTCCACAGCTCTGCTCGAACTCTTCTGGTGAAATCGGTGGCCACCCACGCTCACGTCCAATGCGATTCCGCATCTGTTGCATGTGCGGCCAAAGTTCGGCCAGGGCTTGCTTGTCGGTTTCGCCGATGTAGCCAGGAGAGTGGACGCCCACCATTTGCGGTGCCTGTCCATAGTGCGCAAGTGCTCGGGCATAGAGATCAACGAGAGGACGGAAGCGAGCCGGAGAGCCACCAATGATGGCCATCACGAGTGGGAATCCATAGGACGCTGCCCTGATCACCGATTCTTGACTCCCGCCAACGCCAACCCACGTTCGCAGATGACCAGACTCTGTCAAGGGATAGACCATCTGGTCCGACAATGCGCTCCGTGTCGTGCCCGTCCACGTCACTGGCTGTTGCTTCAAGAGCTCCGAAAAGAGATTGAGCCGCTCTTCGAACAACACCTCATAGTCAGCAAGTTGGAAGCCGAACAATGGAAATGACTCGGTGAACGAGCCACGACCAAGGGTGACTTCGGCTCGCCCACCCGACAGTGCATCAAGCGTGGCGAACCGTTGAAAGACACGAACCGGGTCATCAGAACTTAAGACCGTGACCGCAGAGCCGAGTCGAAGACTCTTCGTTCGGGTTGCAATTGCCGCTAGGACGACTTCGGGAGCCGATACCGCAAAGTCTTCTCGGTGATGCTCGCCAATGCCGAAGTATTGGACGCCCACCGAGTCCGCCAAGATCGCCTCGTCAAGGACATTGCGAAGGACTTGCGCCTGACTCAGCACCGATCCATCGAGGGACGTCGTGACATCACCAAACGTATCGAGACCAAATTCAATGGTCATTGGGTCTCCCTCAACCTTGCTCGACGAAGCCATGCCACCCACTCATGTAGTCAATGAATGACTCGCCAAGACCTTCTTCGGCCAACATCGCTCGGGTAACTGGCAGCTCCCGCATTCCTGCGGCTGGGTCGGCTCGAAGGATCTCGGGAAAGTTGTGATTGGTGATTGCTGCCCGACCAATGGCAACAATGTCGGCGCCACCATCGAGCGCCCGAGCAACATCGGCACCGTGGTAGAGCTTTCCGGCGACGGCCATCTTGACGGTCCCTCGATCGAGTTCAGCGAACACGTCCAAGAGTGGACGGCCGTCGAACTCTTCGTCCGCTGCCTCTTTGAAGACATCCCACATCGAAAGATCAATGAAGTCCACCTTGCCGCCGTCGACAATGCGCGTATAGACCTCAATGATGTCTGCGGTGGCTTGGCCGAACCGTTCTGGAGAGAAGCGCACCGAAAGGTTGAAGTCCGGTCGGCAGGCAGTGCGAACACCATCGATGATTTCAAGCAGTGCTCGCATGCGATTCTCAAGCGATCCGCCGTAGTGGTCGTCTCGAACGTTGAACGTGCCGTTCAAGAGCTCACACAAGATGTAGTCATGCGCGGCGTGGAGTTCAACGCCATCAAAGCCGGCTCGCTCAGCCCGAACGGCTGCGGCGACGAAGTCATGAATGAGTGTCTCCACTTCAGCGGTCGACAGTGCCCGGGCGCCGGTGTCGCCGTCGGCACACGGAGCAACCGGATCTTGACCAATCAACTCCTTTGGTGATCGGCGCCCAGCGTGATGCAGTTGGATGATGGCGAGACTTCCGAAGGACTTGATCCCCGTTGCGAGTCGCTCGAGGCCAGGCAAGTGGTCGTCACTGAAGCAACCGAGTTGGCCGCGAAATCCTTGACCAACTGCTTGCACATGGCTGGCGCAGGTCATGGTGAGACCGAAGCCGCCTTTGGCTCGGTAGGTGAGCCACCGATACTCATCCTCACTCAGCGTGCCATCGGCATGACTCTGCTCGTTGGTGAGCGGCGCCAGCATGAACCGGTTCTTCATTGCTGGTCCGTGCTCAAAGGTGACTTCGTCAAATGCTGACGTCATGGGTTACTCCGTTCGAAGTGATGCTCGAAAACCTTACGGGGAGAACGAGCAACCTCCAACGAGACCTCGGTCAGAAACAAACTGCCGGAGGGGGGTACGTTGGCCCCATGGACAGCGGGACGCCGGCAGTTCGCTTTTGTCAGGTGACAAAGCACTATGCCGGAGGTGGAGGCGTTGACGATCTGACCTTCGACGTGGCTCGAGGCGAGGTCTTCGGCTTTCTCGGACCGAATGGTGCAGGAAAGTCCACCAGCATTCGCTTGATGCTCGACCTCATTCGACCGGACTCGGGCACGTTGTCGATCTTCGGTCTCGATGCGCAACTGGACTCCCTTGAGGTTCGGCAACGCACTGGCTATCTTCCTGGCGATCTTGCCTTTGAACCGAGGCTCACTGGTCACGAAGTACTCCGCACCGTCGCTGCTCTTCGATCTCTCTCGGCCCCAACTTGTTACGAAGGCGTGGCTTCGCGACTTCGGGCAGACCTTGACCGACCGACTGGCAGTCTCTCGAAAGGTGGACGACAAAAAGTCGGCCTCGTTGCCGCACTTATGGGCGACCCGGAGCTCCTGGTCTTGGACGAACCAACGACGGGCCTTGACCCTCTGGTTCAGCAGCAGGTCCACGAGGAAGTTCGGCGAGCAGCGAGTGAGGGTCGCACGGTCTTTCTCTCCTCCCATGTACTCGCCGAGGTTGGCGAGATGGCAGACCGAATTGGCTTTATCCGTGACGGGAAACTCATCAGCGTTGATCCATTCGAAGCGTTCCGAAAGGCCCAGATTCACCGCATTGACGTCACAACAAAGGAACCACTCGACCCACAACAGCTTCTGCTTCCCGGCGTGAGTCTCGTGGGGAAGGCAGGACACACCATCCACTTGGAAGTTGAGGGACCTCTGCAAGGAGTCCTCGCCGCACTCAGTCAACTTGACCTTGTTGACTGCGCAATTCGACCACCAAGCATCGAGGATGAATTCCTCGCGTTCTACGCAGAGCCAGATGCTTAAGCCCAAGAGGTCATGGGTTTGTCTCAGCGCGCTCTTTCCCCGGACGGTGCGTTCCCATGCCCGTTCGCTCGTTGGATGGGGCGCAGGCATGGTCGCCTATGGCTCGGTCATGCTCGCCCTCTACCCAAGCGTCAAGGGCAATGCGGACTTCGCCAAACTCCTCAAGAGTTACCCCGAAGCGCTGCAAAAACTGTTCTCACTGTCGGATTACACAAGTCCTGCCGGATATCTCAACGCGGAGATCTTCTCGTTTATGGCTCCATTGCTCCTCGGGCTGTTCGCCGTGCTACTCGGTGCTGATCTTCTTGCCGGTGAAGAAGGCCGTGGGACGCTCGAGATGTTGCTGGCAAACCCGATCACTCGACGACGGGTGTTCGCTGAAAAGTGGCTCGCACTTATCACCATGACGGCTGTCGTCAATGCCTGTCTTGGCCTCGTTCTCGGACTCGGTAGTCCGATCGTGCATCTGCACATTGCCAATGGAACACTCGCCGGTGCCATTGTTGCGATGACGCTGCTTACCTGCCTCTTTGGGACGTTAAGTCTCGCTCTCGGTGCCGCAACCGGAAGGCGAGGACTGAGCCTCGGCGTGACTGCTGTCGCCCTTGTGGCGAGTTACTTCGTGAGTGCCCTCGCGAACCTCATCACCTGGATGAGCCATGTACGTCCCCTTTCGCCTTGGTATCAGGCGCTCGGCGTCGATCCCTTGCATCATGGCCTTTCGCTCGAACATGTGACCGTGCTCATCCTGCTCACCATTGCGTTTGGGCTCATAGGCGGTTGGCGTTTTCAACGCCGCGATCTCGGGATCTAGGGAGTCAGAACCACGCGACCAAAGGCAAGCCGATCCTCAATGTAGGCATGGGCTTCACCGGCGCTTTCGAGCGGGAACTTCTTGTCAATGACGACGTCCAGTTCACCCTTGGCAATGTCATCCAAGATCCCAGCGATCATTGCATGCGCTCTCGTACCAAGGAACAACTCAGCTCCAAGGAAGTAGCCAATGAGCGCTTGGTTGTTGCCACGAAGCGTTGAGATGTCGAGCAGTCCTCCGCCATCACGACCTGCATCACCAAAGGTGAGGCAACGCCCCCGGTAGGCAAGAGCACGAAGACTCTTCTGGAGGTTTGCGCCACCCACGGAATCGACAATCACGTCAGCTCCGCGACCGCCAGTGAGCTCCCTCGTTACTTGCTCAAAGTCGTTCGTCACGTAGTTAATCCCGTGGTCGAGTCCATAGGCCTTGAGACGCTCAAGTCGTTCGTCGCTCGATGCCGTGGCGAGCACGGTCGCTCCAGCACGCTTCGCCATCTGAATGGCGGCAAGTCCAACACCACTCGCACCCGCATGAACAAGCACCGTCTCGCCAGCCTGCAAACGCCCAAACTCAAAGAGGCAGTCATGTGCGGTGCCGAAGGCAACGGGGACACAAGCGGCGAGGTCGGTCGCGAGGCCCTCTGGAATCACCCAGCAGAATGCTTCACCAGCTACCCGAAGTTCCGCATGCGATCCATCGGTTCCTGTCGTGACCACTCGATCGCCAACGACAATCTTGGTCACGAGCTCGCCAACTTCCAACACGGTTCCGGCGCACTGATAGCCAACAATGTGCGGGACGGTCGTGAGCGCTCCCCCGAGTCGATTGAGGGTGTCGCCACCTTCAATGCTGACGGCTTCAACCTTTACCAGCACCTCGTGGGCGCCACAGGTTGGATCAGCGACGTCCTCGTAGCGAAAGACCTCAGGTCCGCCATTGCTGTAGTACACCGCTGCCTTCATCTGCCCCACCCCTCATTTGCGATCACGCGACCGCCCGAGGTGACCCTAGCCACCGAACAAGTTTCCAGAGACTTTTGAGCAGTTCGGGCGTACGGTGCTTCTGCGGCACTGTTGGTGCCAAGAGGAGAACCGATGAAGCAGTCAACGGTTGTTGCAGGAAGTTCGCTTGCGCTTGTCGTCGCGCTCGGTCTTGGATTTGGCATAGGTCGCGCAACAGTGACGGCACCAACAACCACCACGAGCACCACCACATCGACGACGTCACCACCAAGTACTTCTTCGACCATTCCGGGAAACCAACCTGCAGAGGCAGCGTGGCCATTTGCTGCAACCGCCAACCGGTTTGTGAACCCAGTTGATGCCGCTCGGTCCTATGCCACGACATTCCTCCGCTTCACAAATCCCGTCATTGGGACCTTCCAACAAGGTGACACTCGATCGGGAGAGGTGGTTGTTTCCAATCATGTTGGTGGGACCTCGACCACGATTCTTGTTCGCCAACTTTCCGGTGATTCCTCCTGGTGGGTCCTTGGTTCCGTTGCCCCAGATATTCACGTAACAACGCCCTCGGCTCTCGAGACCATCACCTCGCCGATCTCGCTCAGTGGGACAAGCACCGCCTTTGAAGCGGTGGTGAATGTGGAGCTCTACCAGGACAACTCGCTCATCCCCATTGCCGCAACGACGGTCATGGGTGGATCTATGGGCATGATGGGACCGTTCTCGGGTTCCTTCAGTTTCCCGAAACCAACCGAACACTCCGGCACCCTCGTCTTTCGGACGTACTCAGCCAAAGACGGCGGCGTGATTGAAGCCAGCAGTCTCCGAGTGGCATTCGCTCCTTGACCGAACCGAAGGCTTACCGTCCTTCGACCAGTCCCCATCTCCGCCTGATCGCTCGATCAGCCAGACCGAAACCAAGGCTGTCGACGAGTACACCAACGAGGAACAGCGTCACCATCACGCCGTAGAGCCCGACGTAATCAAGGAAGTCCTTGTTTTGTTGGAGGAGCGTGCCAAGGCCGCGGTTATTCAGCGCAACAACAATGATCTCCCCCGCAAGCAAGCTGCGCCAGGCAAAGGCCCAACCCTGCTTGAGGCCGGAGAAGACGACCGGTAAGGAAGCTGGGAGAACGACCGACCGGAGTTGTGAGATTCCCTTGGCACCCATGGAGCGACCGGCCCGCTTGAGCAGAGGTGGCACTTGATCAACACCGCTGATGATGCCATTGGCAACCGACGGTGCTGCGCCAACAACGACCACAAAGAGGATCGCGTGCTCGCCGAGTCCAAAGAACACAATGGCCAGCGGATACCAGGCAATTGACGGCATGGTCTGGAGTCCAGTGATCATCGAACCAACCGCAGATCGCACGACGGGGACGCTGGCATTGAGGATGCCAACAACGCCACCAATAACGACCGCCACGAGAAAGCCCAGGAGCCCTCTTGAAAGCGTCACCCAACTCGCGTGGAGGAGATCGCTCGGGTGCTGTCCCATCCACTTCAAGACCGTCAACGGACTTGGGACGACAAATTCGGGCTTCCATTTGGAGGCGACGAGCGCCTGCCAAAGTGCGAAGAAGAGCACAGTCGCTGCCACCTTCGGCAACACCGCAGCTGCGATACGCCTCCCTCGAGAGGTGCCATGACCCGTTAGTTCAAGTGCATCGAGGCCAGCTAACGCGCTATCGAGCGAATGATCAGTGATCGCCATGTCGTCGCACCTCCTCCCGCAATCGATCAGAAATCGTTGCCGCGACACCGGCCACCGCTGCGGACTCGATCCGGCGCGGACGTTCTACATCAACGGCAATCCGCTCGACCACGCGTCCAGGTCGACTCGACAGAACAATGACTTCATCGCCAAGTCGAACGGCTTCTCGTACGTTGTGCGTCACAAAGAGCACGGTCATTGCCTGGGCGCGCCAGATCGACTCCAACTCTTCGTGCAGAAGGTCGCGGGTGATGGCGTCAAGAGCGCCGAAGGGTTCGTCCATGAGGAGGACGTCGGGCTTCTGGGCCAGAGAGCGAGCGAGTGCGGCACGCTGACGCATCCCACCGGACACCTCATGTGGGCGATGGTTGGCAAAGTCGCCGAGTCGCACAAGGTCTAACAACTCCCTTGCTTCGCTCTTGCGATCTTGGCGGGTACTTCCACCGCGAAGCTTGATCGCGAGCTCGACATTCTGTTGCAACGTCAGCCAACCAAAGAGCGCCGCCTCTTGAAACATGAGCGCAGTTCGTCCGGCAACGTTGACTGAACCAGCCGAGGGCTTCTCAAGTCCTGCAACGAGGGAGAGCAAGGTGCTCTTGCCACAGCCAGAAGCCCCGACCAGGCAGGTAAACCTGCCGGTCGGGACTTCCAAATCAATCCCTTCAAGTGCGACAACCATGCTCTGGCCAGCGCCAAAAACCTTGGTGACTTGCTGAAGGGAAACAGCAGACGCAACGACTGGCTGCAGGGGTTCGTGAACTCCCAAGGTGCCGCTCAACTCGTTGCCACTGGCTTCAACTTGTTCTTCTTCAACACGGTGTTCAACAGACTCAGGTCGTAGAGACCCTTGGTTGATGGTGTGGTGAGGAAGTTGAGCTTGTAGGCGTTCTGTGCATCCTTGGTGATCGACGAGACAATCGGGTCGTAGGTCAGGGTCACATTCGCCATTGCTGCGTGGAGGATGCTCGACGACAGTTGCTTGCCAGTTGCTGCCTTAATCGCCGTGTTGATCTCGGTCTCGGCGTTGGCCTTGTTCGACTGAAGGTGGCTGATTGCATTGAGCTCACCTTGGAGCAGTCCCTTAATGACCGTTGGGTGCGCCTTCAAGTAGGACTTCGCAACCACCAGGACCGTCGTCGCAAAGTTTCCCTTTGGCCAGAGTGCTGCTTCGTTAATGAGCACGTGACCCCCGGCGGCAATCAACGTCTGCACATTTGGTTCTGGAACCCAGGCTCCGGCAATTGCCTTGGCTTGGAAGGCCGTCACAATGTTCGCATTTGATTGCGGGAGAATCGTCACATCACCTGTGCCAACTGTTGTCGTCTTGAGTCCCTTCGACTTCAGCCAGATCCGAAGTGACACGTCTTGCGTGTTACCAAGTTGCGGTGATGAAACGGTCTTTCCCTTTAATTGCGAAACATTGGTGATTTCAGGCTGCACCACAAACGCCGCACCACCTGAAGCTGCACCGGCCACGATTTGATACGCGCCGTGTGATGCCGTGAAGGCGCTCAACGCGGGACTCGGTCCAAAGAACCCTGCGTCAAGTTGACCGCCGAAAAGCGCCGTCACAACATCAGGACCCGCGTTGAACGCTGTCGTCGTAAGAGCGACGTTCGGACCCAATGCAGACTGAAAGTAGCCACCGGCAATACCAATGAGGTCGGTCGCGTGGGTGATGTTTGGCAAGTACCCGAGTCGCAGTGGCACCGTTGCGTGGCTCCGAACAGTCGTGCCTCCAGCAGTCACTGCCGAACCAGCCAACAACACCGAGGTTCCGATCGCTGCCGTTACTGCGGTTCTCCATCGAACGAACTTCATGTTGTCTCCTTCATTTCTCATTGCCAACTTTTGGCCTGACCACTGAGCGAATCGATGTCTCTGATGTATTCCATCAACTCTACTGAAATAGTAGTTTAATAGAGATTAGAGATTCCGTCAAGTCAAAAGAACAAGAAGTTTTCAGCGAAGCAAAGTCGTCGAGAACGTCATGCTCGTTGAGCGTTACGCCTTTGAACTCGAACGCATTCGTTCGGTGAAATCCCAGGAGTAGATAACGGTTGGCTTGAGCACGATGGCGACTTCGGTCGCAACCTTCGCCCGGAGTCGGTTCGCTAACGGACTCGTTATGCCACCGAGGTAGCGAGTGAGCGCCAAATCAAGAATTTCTGCTCCGCGCTGCTGATCAATTTCAGCAACTGCCCGACCTCGAATACCTACATAGGGAGGCTGCTCACTCGAGAGTTCAAAGGCGCATCTCGGATCACGGACGAGGCATTGGACAACCTTGGCGTCTCGTTGGGTGGCGAGGAGAAGTGCATCGCCTTCTTGAATCACCCAGAGAGAACAAAGGAGTGGCCAACCGCTTTCGGTCAACACTGACACCTTGAGCGGAATCACCGTGTCGTCAATGAACCGTCGGACCGCAAGCTCATCAAGTGCACCTCGGAAGTTCGTCGTGCTCATGGATTCACCGGCTGTGGCGATGGCTTCTTCTTCGGAAGTTTTGACGTAAAGACAATGGAGCCGAGTCCGATTGCCGCCGTGCCAAGAAGGCCAACCTTGAGTGCCCGCAATTGAGCCTCGCTATAGGCGTCGACGAGCGCTTGCACCGTTGCTGGCGGCAGATTGGCGTTCTTCCCTGCTTCTGCAATTGCGGAAGCAGGAACAAAACTTGCATGGCCATTCACCGCTACACCTACGTGCTGGGCAACTTCAGACGATATTCGAGGATCGCTGCTGACGTTCTTCGTGAAGTTCGACACGAGACCCGAGAGCACAATGGCGCCAATGAGCGCAACGCCAAGGGCTGCACCAAGTTGCTGCGCGGTGTACTGCAGACCTCCAGCTTCTCCTCGCTCAGACGCTTCGACCGACGACTGGACGACATTGCCAAGTTGGGAGGCGACGAGGCCCATCCCAATGCCTAAGCAACCCATTGACGTAGCGAACATCACGCCATGAAGCGTTGGTTGAATCGTGCCGACAAGCAGCATCGAGGAGAGAACGACCACACTCATACCAATCTGCACGATGGTGCGAACCGGCAGCATGGTGGTGAGACGGGCTCCAGCCAAAGATGCAAGGAACATCGCAATCGACACCGGCAGCATCCGGGTGCCTGTCTGCAGTGCATTCAAACCAAGGACAAGTTGCAGGTAGAGCGGAATGGTGAAGAACACCGCCATCAAGATCAACATCTGTCCAACTGCCGTCTCGAGGCCAGATCGCAGCGTGCTGATCCTGAACAATTCGAGGTGGACCAGTGGATCCTTGTTGACCGCCGTTCGGTGGCGTTGCCAACCAACAAACCCCCAAAGCAGAAATCCACCTGCCGCAATGACGAAGGGTGAGAGCGAGAAACCAAACGGCGTGACCGGTGAGTTGTTTGGCTCAAGCCAGCCCCAGGTGCCGGCTTCTAAGATGCCAAACACGACCGTCCCGAGTCCCAGGCCAACGAGCAGGCCTCCAACGAGATCGAGTTTCGGTTTCGCACCATCACTCGGTGAATCCTTGAGGAGTCGTGACGAGGCCAGAATTGCGAGCACGCCAATGACTTCACCGACAAACACCACACGCCACGACAACTCGGTTGTGGCCCAGCCACCAACAATCGGCCCAACGGCAATGGCGGCTCCCGCAACACCGCCAATGACGGAGTACGCGGTGATGCGGTCTCGATCTTCGTAGTTGCCAGCAATCAATGCTGCGAGCGCTGGGAGCACGAGGGCGGCCCCGAGGCCCTCGAGCACCGACCAACCCAGTCCAAGCACAACAACGTTGGGCGCGACTGCGGTCGTCGCCGATCCGAACCCATAGATCACAAGACCAATGATGAAGGCTCGGCGTCGACCAATGAGGTCACCAATCTTCCCGCCAATCACCATGAACATGGCCATGACAAGGGAGTAGAGCGTGATGACTCCCTGAATCGTGGTGACGCTCGAATGCAGGTCAACCACGAGCTGACTAATCGAGACATTCATGACTGCTTGGTCGAGCGTCATGATGAACGACGCCGCGGCCAGGATAACGAGGGGGCCCCACTTCTTCACGCGTACCGCTCCTCTTCCGCCATGTCCGCAGTGGACGGACAAAATCTACCGTCTCTCAAGTTTTCAGTCTCTTGGAATGCGTTCCGCGCTCTCGAGGCTCCCCCTCTTTGTCCTCCACGCCTGAAATCATGAGAGCCAATCGGGCTCTGGTAGTTTTCGATTTCCAATTCAATTTTGAAGGTGATATTCCGAACAGAAAGTAGGTGGTCGTGACTGACGCACTTGAGGCCACGCAGACTGAGCCTGAGAATGCTCTTCGGCCGGGAGTCCTAGGACTCTTCGACTCAATGATCATGGGCATTGCTGGCTCCGCACCGGCGTACTCCATCGCTGCGACCACGACTGCTCTGTTTGGTGCCGTGCTCTATGGCGGCCCCGCAGCGCTGCTCTACTGCGGCTTCTTCATGTTCGGCATCGTGTTTGCCTTCAACTACTTGGGCCAGATGGAGCCACACGCTGGCGCCTCCTACTCATGGGTTCGACGTGCACTCCACCCAATCCTTGGATTCATCTCCGGTTGGTCAGTGGTCGTCTCCGCGCTCATCTTCATGGTGATCGCCACCTTCCCCGCAGGTTCGAGCGTGCTGAGTTTGTTCTCTGACTCATGGGCGTCGAACAAGACGCTCATCACCATTTTCGGAGCGTTGTTCTTCTTACTTATGGTTGCCGCGGTTATTGCCGGAGTCACGGTGACCGTGACCGTGCAGATCATCATGTCGTGTGTCGAGATCGTCTTTTTGCTGCTCTTTGCCGGACTGGCGCTCTTCCACGCGCACCACGTCACGTCGTTCTCATGGAGTTGGTTCTCGCCATCGATCTTCACGCACAAGGGATCCAGTGGATTCGTCGCAGGCGCACTGCTCGCCGCCTTCTACTACTGGGGTTGGGACGTTACGGCGAACCTCAATGAAGAGACCAAGGACGCGAAGCGCACCGCCGGTATTGGTGGCCTACTTGCAGCGCTCGTCGTCTTCTTGTTGTTCGAGGTGTTCACCATCGCAACCAACTTGGTGCTGACCCCCGCAACGCTGACCAACGACAACAATGCAGCAGACATCCTGCAAGTCCTCGGCCAGGCTGTTTGGCATGGTTGGGGCGGGAAGCTCATCGTCGTCGGTGTCTTGCTCTCAACAGTCGCCACGCTTGAAACCACGCTCATCCAAGTCTCTCGGACGCTCTTCACCATGGGTCGCGACCACACCATGCCAGCCGCACTTGGCACGACGCACAATGTCCGCAAGTCGCCAATTGTGGCGACGGTCGTTGTGACGGTGATTTCACTCGGATTATTCGTTGGGTCGCAATACATCGGTTCAGTTGCAACGATCCTGAACGATGGCTATTCCGCCATTGGCCTGCAAATTTGCCTCTACTACTCAATGGCCGGTTTGTCCGTCGTGATTCTCTATCGTCGACAGCTCTTCAAGTCCGTTAAGAACTTCCTCTTCATGGGACTCTGGCCGCTGCTTGGAGCGATCTTCATGGGCTTCGTCTTCGTCAAGGTCCTTCCGGGTCTCGACACGACGACGAAGTGGATTGGACTTGGCTCGGTGGCGCTCGGCATTGTTCCCATCGCGTTCTTCTGGAAGAAGAGCGACTATTTCCGGGCTCCAAGTAAGGAAGACCGCCACGCCGTCTTGGAAGAGTTCGTTCAGGATCTGTAACGAGTGCTCTGGGCACGCCATTGGCTGTGCCTTCGCTGCGACAACTCAGTAGGGTGTCGCCATGGATACTTCAGCCACTGTCAGAGCCATCGCCGGTCCAATTGGTGACCTTGCCGCCGCGTTCTATTTCTCTCCGGCTTCAGTCGCTCGCGCAGAAGGGATCGGCCTAGATGTTGTTTCCCTCTATGGAGCGGGACGAGGCAGCGTCTTGGGTGACGCCACCCCAGCAGAAGTCGATGCGGTGTTTTACTTCTTCAAGCCCGGCATGATCGCCGGTGTGGTCGAAAAAGGTCGCAGCCTCGCCAGCAATGACGCCATTAAGGCTGCGCACTTAGCAGCAGCCGATGACTTCGCAGAGGAGAAGTTTGCGGGGATTGCATCCACGACGCTCGAGGCCTTTGCTGACGCAGCAGCTTCAGTCGCCGCCGACGCCCCAAGCGGCTCATGGCCCCTGTTTGATGGCTACAGGTCTGCGCCAATTCCGGCGTCACCTGCCGCTCGTGCCTACCGAGGAGCAATCCTTCTTCGTGAGCTTCGCGGGGGCGTGCACACCGATGCCGTCAAGGCTGCCGGACTTTCGGCCGCAACCGCGTGCCAATTCGACCGTGATGACTTCTACTTCCGCATGCATGGCTTCGGTGACGATGATGTTGTTGAGATGACGCCAGAAGTTGAGGCCTTGAAAGCCTCAACTGAAGCCGCCACTGACCTGGCAATGGCCTCGCTGCTTGACCACCTGACCACCGAGCAACAGCAAGCCCTCATTGAGGGCACGGAAGCCTTCGCCGCCGCCCTCGCCTAGCGAGAGTTCTCCGGGCTAGATGCCTGGAGTCAGGGTGTCGAACGCCACCGCTTCATACGAACGAAGACGTTCGTAGAGTTCACGCACTTCTCGACGTCGTGCCGGGTCATAGGCGAGGTTCGTCAACTCCAACGGATCAGTGTTGTGGTTGTAGAACTCGTGATCTTGATCATCGAAGTCGCAATCAACGCCAAATCGCTTTGTCCCCTGTGCTCTACCCCAAAGACCAGGACTTGGGATCCCACCGCCAACGCCGTAGTAGCGGGCGTACTTGGTCTCGCCATCGAAGAATCCTCGGAGGGCATAGCGGATCGCATTGATGCCATCGGTATGGGCCGAATCCTGGGCAAAGAGCACGTGATTGCGAAGCTTCGCTGAAGGGTCAGCAAAGGCAGGGGTGAGGTCAATACCCTGGAGCGTGGGCTTTCCTTCGGCGTCGGTAACCGTTGACGGATCAATCCCTGCAATCGACGCGATGGTTGCGGCCACGTCGACATGGGTCGACATGGTGCTCGCGACTGAACCCGGTGTCGTCTTACCGGGAGCAACGATGGTCATTGGGACGTGCATGATTTCTTCGTAGACAAAGGGTCCCTTGCTCCTCAGACCATGACTACCGCACATGTCGCCGTGGTCGGAGGTGAAGAGCACGACCGTGTCTTCTTCGGCTCCAGAGTTCTTGAGTGCTTGGAGCACCGTCCCAAGACTCTGATCCGCCAACTGATGGAGGTGAACGTAGTAGTCGAGACTTCGAAGCCAACTCTTCGTGTCGGTCGGGTCAATAAAGCCCCAGAGACCGTGTTGCTGCTCATAACGCCAGGTTCGATGCGCCTCGGGCTTCGTGAAGAGGTCATCGTGGAAGTTTGCGGGCAGCTGGTCGACGACTTCGGCGTAGGGCTGGTCATAGATCGGGAGTGGATCGCCGTCCTTCCATGCCGCTGAAGAAAGAATCTTGCGAACGAAAGTGGTTTCGTCCGGGTTGCGCTCGGCATAACCCGGTTGGTCAATGGGGAACCACATGACGTCATGTGGGTTGACGAGTGCAACCGTCAAGAACCAGGGTTCGTCAGCTTCTCCCTCAGCTGGTGCCGCATTCTTCTCGAGCCAGTGTGCAGCGTTGCTCGCAATGATGGGGTCGAAGTGCACACCCGTACCGGCCCAACCCATGAACTGTCGGTCATCGCCATCCCAGTCACTGAAGCCATAGGCCTCCATATCTGGGTGTGAACCATAGGAAAGGTGCCACTTGCCGATGTAGCTCGACCGGTAACCGGCTTCTCGAAGCACGGAGCCAACCGTTGGGACATCAGTCGACAAGGGGTGATGGTCTGGTGCAATGACATTGTCAATGACACCGTGGTTCGCGAGGTATCGACCCGTGAACAAGCTGGCCCTGCTCGGACTGCAGGGAGATGAGTGCGTGTAGTGCTGCTCAAAGGTCAGCCCGCGCTCCATCAAGTAGCGCCGCCAGGGCAGGTCGATACCTTCGGGGATCCATGAGCGGTCTCGCTCTTGGTCAGAAACGATCAGCAAAATATTTGGGCGCTTCGTCATCGTCCGTCCCCCTTCAAGCTGGTCGAGTTGATGGAAGTCCGAGTTTCCTGTGATCCCAACTCACGACCTTGTCGACGTGCAACTTGATGGCTACCCGCTTGTTCAGCATGACCTCGACGAACGGCGCCATTTCTTCGGTGTAGCCGCCGTAGTAGCGATCAAAGACACTCACGCCAAGCTCCCAAAGCTGTTCAGGGTCATCGGTGATCTCTGCGGTTCCAACGAGTTCAACCCCTCGGAGTTCCTCGTAGTACTCACCGTCTTCAATGAGGCAGGTGATGGTGGGGTTTCGTCGAAGGTTGAGCACCTTCTGGGCCTTGGCCTTTGTTTCAATCGCCAAGACACCACCAATGAAGCCGTACCACATGGCCACTGCGTGGATCCTGCCGTCAGGACTGAGCGTGCACATCGACAATGGGCGACGCTCACTGAGAAACACCGTGATTTCCTCTTCGGTCATCTTGATGAGATCGCGCTGCTTCACACCACGACCAAAAGCCTCTTCTGCCATGAATCCCCCTCGTTCTTCCGGCGAGCCTACCTATCTCGCCGAGACGGTGAGATTCCAAGAATTCGTTCATTCGTAACCTCAGGGCCTCTCGCCTGTCCCCTTCCGTTCACCTCGCCTCTTTAAGTTCGCGACTGTGGTTCACCAAGCAGTGCCAAGAGAAGCATCGAAGACGAGGTCCTCGGTTCGACGCTGCACCGCCTCGCGCCCCCCGCGAGCACGCTTTCGGCATGACTGCATGGACCAGCGAGTTCGTCGGGTTCCTCCGCACCGGCGACTCGCGCTCTTTCAAGATCGGTTGGTTCGGTGTTGAGCGCCGCTGCTCCACTCCATCAACCGGTCTTCACCCAACGAGCGCACGTCCTCGTCGTTGATGATGAGGCGTCGTATCGCGATGCATTGCAGGTTGGCCTCGTTGGCGAAGGCTTCGACGTCGTCACCGTTGCATCGTGTGCCGAAGCCGAGGCCGCGTTCGAGGCTTTCGCTTTCGACCTCGTGCTCGTCGACATCATGCTGCCTGACGGCAATGGCACTGACCTCTGCCGAACGCTGCGGGCAAGGCGGCAGGTTCCGGTGATTCTCGTTTCAGCGCGCGACGAGGAGGTGGACATCGTCCTTGGGCTCGAACTCGGGGCCAGCGACTACGTCACCAAACCCTTCCGTCTTCGAGAACTCGTTGCGCGCATGCGTGCAGTCCTTCGACGAGGTAGCGAGGAGTCAACTGATGTCTCAACACAGTTGCGTGTTGGACCAATGCTTCTTGACCTCGGTCGCCGAGAACTGCGCATTGGTGGCGCACAAGTCGATCTGTCTCGCAAGGAGTTCGAGCTCTTAGAGCTCCTCATGTCACGTCCTGGCCAGGTGGTTACTCGTGACGAGTGCATTGATCACCTTTGGTATGACACGGACCTTGCCGACACGCGAACCCTCGATACCCATATTCGTCGGTTGCGACGAAAGGTCGAGCCCGATCCTCAATTTCCCGTCCATCTGCTCACGGTCCGGGGTATTGGGTTTCGCTGCGACCCGTAGGAATCCCTCCGGTCGTCAATCTCAGTACGCTTCAGGCATGAACCTTGGCGACCGCGTTCCTGACTTCACCCTTCCCGACCAATACGGCACGGAGACTTCGCTCTCGGGTCTCCTTCAGTCCGGTCCAGTAGTCCTCTTCTTCTATCCAGCCGCAATGACCAAGGGCTGCACCATTGAGAGTTGTCACTTCAGAGACCTCGGAAAAGAATTCACCGATCTCGGCGCACATCGCATCGGCATCTCCATGGACACGGTCGACAAGCAGCGAACGTTCTCCGACACCAATGACTTTGACTACCCGCTTCTCGCCGATCCCGATGGCGCCGTTGCACGAATCTTCGGCGTGAAGCGATCACTTGGATTGTTGAAGGTAAAGCGGTCCACCTTTGTCATCGACACGACGTCAACCATCATTGGTGCCTTCACCTCTGAGTTCAAGATGGATGCGCACGCCGATGAGGCGCTCGCAACCCTTCGGGCTCACGCTGCTCGATGACACGAACCGCCGTCGTGACGGGCAGTGCGTCAGGGATTGGTGCAGCGACGAAACGCGCACTCGAAGCGGATGGCTTCAGGGTCTTTGGCATTGATCTCCGTGGCGCAGATCTTGATGCTGACCTCGGCTCCGCCGAAGGTCGAGCGCTTGCCATCAAGCAGGCGACGGACTTCTGCGGTGGAACCCTCGATGCTCTAGTCCCTTGCGCGGGACTCTCGGGTCTTCCTGACCGTCCAGGATCCTTGCTCGCCTCCGTCAACTACTTCGGCACCGTCGACCTGATTCTGGGTCTCAAGACTGCACTTCAAGCAAGTGGCGAAGCATCCGTCGTCGCCATCAGTTCAAACTCGACCACCATCCAGCCAGGTGTTCCAATGGCCGTGGTTGACGCGTGTTTAAACCACGACGAGGAACTTGCTCGCTCAGCGGCAGACGCTGCGTCGTCACTCGCGTCCTATCCAGCGACCAAAACCGCAATTGCCTGGTGGATTCGTTCGCAAGCCGTCGATCCTTCTTGGGTTGACCATGGCGTGCATTTGAACGCGCTTGCTCCCGGCATGATCGAAACCGCCATGGTGGCTGAAGGTCGGGCGGACGCAACGATCGGAAAGTTCTTTGACCTTCTCCCGATTCCTAGAGGTCGGATGGGCCGACCCGAGGAGGTTGCAGCACTGATTGCCTTACTTTGCAGCCCACTCGGGAGGAACTTCGTTGGTTCCATTCTCTCGATTGATGGCGGAACCGATGCCCTCCTTCGGACCCAAGATTGGCCGAAGCCCATGAGTACCTCTTAAGGTCCGGAAAGCTTCCGCCAGACCAATAGGTGTGCCGAAGAGAGGCCTTCGCGCTTCTTCACTCAGTGAACGCACCGAATAGCGGTGATGTCAGTTATGTGGCACCAAGTTGTCATCGGTAATGGCCCGATGTGGTTCCGATCCATCAGCCACGAGCTGGATTGCGAACCCGTCAACGGCTGACAATGCTTCATAGGCATCAACGTGGGGCTTATTCGTTCCCTGCCACTTGGCCTTTGCCCGGCGCTTCATGGTTGGGATGTCCGGTGCGACAACGAAGACCACCTCGTGGTCTTCACCCATTCGCCCCTTCTCGGGAGTACCACCGAGATAGACCGCATACAGCTGGTCGGTTGCGGCCATCTCGTTCACTTCAGTGCGCTCATCCATCCAGCAAACCTTACGGCTCGACAATCGCAAAGGTCGGCGTTGGCGTGTCGAGGAGAAGCAGAATTTCGAAGAGGTGGCCAAGTTCGCCTTCGACCATGACGGCGCCAGCTTCGATTTCCTCCAGCAAATTGGCAGCCCCTCGCAGTGCCCGGCCAAGAAGCTCCGTTGAGCACGTCAGCGTCACCGTCGCTCGAGGGTCAAGACGACCTCGATAAGCATGGAGAACGCTGTGAATGACTTCCAAGGTGAAGGGGTCATCATCCGTGAACTTGAAGCCAACGAGTCTGCGCACGCCAGCAGCGCGCGTGCCGTTCAGCCGAACCGCCAACACGTCGAACAATTGATCAATCGAAAGCGCACCGGCCATTGCTTGGCCAGTGGCATTGGTCGAGGGTTCTGGCGGGCCTTCAATCAGTTCTCGAGCTCCGGAGAGATAAAAGTTCCGCCACACGCCGTTCTCAGAAACGTAGGCAAGTTGCTCAAAGGTCTTGGCCAAAAGCTCACGAGCAGCGCGATTGGTTGGGTCGGCGAACACGAGGTGACTCACGAGTTCAGCGACCCAACGGAGGTCGCCCTTTTCATAGGCTGCGGCGGCACTCACCAACAACGCCTCAGGTCCGCCAGCCAACTCCACGTAGCGCTTGCCTTGCTCAACAGGCGGATGTGGGTTGAGATGGGCTGGGTTGGCGTCGAAATACCCGAGGTAGAAGTTGTAGACCGCCTTCGAGTTGTGGCTAACTGATCCGTAGTAGCCACGGTTACACCAATGCGCCCCCAAATCTTCTGGCCATTCGAGCTCTTCGGCGATCTCGTTCATCGTGGCTCCGGAATTGGCCAAACGAAGTGTTTGGTCATGGAGAAACTTGTAGGCATCTCGTTGGGCCTCAAGGAAGCTCCGCACCGCAGCATTGCCCCAGGTTGGCCAATGGTGTTGTGCGAAGCAGACTTCTGCCTCCCCAAAGAGCTCCAACGTCACGTTCAAGTAGTGCACCCACGCCTTGGCATCTCTCGTCTTCGCGCCACGCAAGGTATACAGATTGTGAAGGACGTGACAGGCGTCTTCGGCCGAACACAGCGCCTTCCACTCTGGCAAATAGAAGAGCAGTTCCGCCGGAGCTTCTGTTTCTGGTGCGAGCAAGAAGGTGAACTGCACGCCATCGATGTTCACTTCTTCAACTGGCTCGGTGATTTCAACCGTTGGTGGAATCAGATTCACTTGCCCGGTCGAGGTGGTGAGCCCAAGTCCATTGGACAGAAGACCCCTCGGGCCAACGGGGATGGTGTTGCCGTACATGTACTGCGCTCGGCGCCCCATGGCAATCCCGGCAAGAACTGACTCGGCAACCGCTGCGGCCATGAACCCAACAGGAGCATAAATCGGCACGGTGTTGTTGGCGACTTCATCGTCGGTAAGGACGCCCATGACGCCCCCGAAATGATCCGGGTGGGAGTGGGTGTAAATGACGGCGACGACCGGTCGATCTCCGCGATGTTCGCGATAGAGCTCAAGTGCGGTCCGAGCAGCCTCTGCGGAGATCAGTGGGTCAACGACAATGATCCCGTTGTCAGACTCAATGAAGTCAATATTCGAAATGTCGGCAGTTCGAACTTGATAGATCGGCCCTTCCACATGGAAGAGGCCACCAATTGCTAAGAGTTCTGTTTGCCGCCACAACGAAGGATTTGCTTCGTCCGGTCGTGGACCAGCCACAAGCTCGACAAATCGCTGCTGATCCCAAATGACTCGACCATTCGCGTTGTCAATGACTCCGGCATTTGGCAGTGGTGCCATGAGCCCTCGTCGAGCGTCAGCAAAATCTTGTTGATCGTCGAAGTTGAGAGCGTGAAGGACGCTGGCGTTCTTCGCAACTGTGGAGGCAGTCGGTGGGCCGGGAATCCACTGCTTTGGTTGTTCAGGTGTCATGACGGGTCACTTGGTTGGTAGTACGAGTTGATCGGGCGTCCACGGGCCGCGAGAACGTCATCGACGGTTGGCAGAGCCTTTTGGCCGTTTCGAATTGCTAGGTAGGTCGCCTCTGCATTGTTCTTGTACACAAGGTCCGCATCAGCAGCCTCGGGATTGATCCACAGCGCGCAGATGAGCACCAAGTCCTCAATCTCTGCTCGTGGGACCAGACCTTCTGCGACGGCTCGCAACACGCCATGCGCAACGCCTGCCTGGCCAGCACCCCATAAGAGATGTTGGTGGCGAGGGGTTGCCGTCGTTGCCTTGGAGACAATCAAGGTCGGCGGCTTGACCGCCATGTTTGGTTGGAGGCAAGCGACAAACGAGGCGTGTCCTTCGCTCGGTGTTGCGAGCGCGGTCATCCAAGCGGTGCCTACTGGGCCACTGCGATTCCCGAGAATGGTGTTGACGTGGGCGGCATTGACCCCTTCACCAACGCAAGCTTCTCCGATATGACTCATTGGGAACTCCATTCGAGTGGTGGGTGAACGAGCGGCTCCGTGCGACCGTACCGGGTCTGGCGTAAGGCGGCAGACCCCAATCGACCTTCAACGGTGTCGTAGGCGAGAAGGCCAACGTGTCGAAGTCGGCTTCCCCGAATGGGGCTAACTCGGTGAAGAGAATTTCGCCCCTCAAAGATCAGAAGCGTTCCAGGAGTCATTTCGAGAACCAGCACCTTTTCTTGGTCTCCGGCGAGAATGTCGGCGACCTCACTGAAGTGCTCGTCGTCTGCCGTTCGAGTGTTTGGAACCACTTCAAAGTCACCGCCGGCATCGGCGCTTTGAATGGCCAAACTCACGACGAAGTCCGTCTGGTCGTAGTGCCATTGGAGTTCGTCACCCTCGCCCATCACCGCCAGATTGAGCGCGCCAAAGGGATCGCCATAGGGAAACAGTGGTCCAACATCGACAATCGCGGCAATGAACGAGGTGAGTGCAGCCATCTCATAGAGCTGACGGAGTGGCGAAGACGTTGGAACGGCGTCATAAGGAATTGCTCGAACCGCGTAGGGCATCACCGTGGCGAGCGGATGGTTGGCGGCAACGGTCGTATCAGGAGCTGCCAGGTAGGCCGTTCCTCGACCAGAGGAGCGAAAAGCCGTTGGGGCACCCTCTTCGGCATCGGCCACAAGTGCGGCCACGCCCTCTCTAGTGACAAAGCCTGGAAGTTCGGCATAACCAAATTCGGCCAGTTGTCGCTTCGCTGCGGCGACGACGGCATGGAACTGCTCACTTGCCGGATCGTGGATTGGATACTGATCAAGTTGGAGGAATTGCTCGAGAACGTCCACACACCAACGATAGGTCGGAGCCAACCAACACGCAGGGGGTTCAGCCCATTCCCTAGGCTGCCCCCATGGCCCGGCTCTTTGTGGACACCACGCCACTCAAGAAGTCCAGAGAATTCCGGCTCCTCTTCATTGGCTTCCTCGTCTCAACGGTTGGTAATCAACTCACCTTGGTCGCCATTCCGTGGCAGGTGTACCACGAGACGCATTCATCGTTTCAAGTGGGGTTGATCTCCGCAGCGCAACTCATGCCGCTCATCTGCGGATCACTGCTTGGCGGCTCGGTTGGCGACCACATGGATCGCAAAAAGATCATGTTGTGGACCTCAATTGCGCTCTCGACAACAAGTGCACTCCTTGCCGTCAACGCATGGATCTTCAGTTCGAATCTCGCCATCCTCTATGGGATTGCCATGGTCGCCGCCTTTCTTGCTGGATTCTCCAATCCATCGCGCACCGCAGCGATTCCGCTCTTAGTTGAAGGAGAACACCTTCAAGCTGCACTGGCGTTCAACCAAATCGTGTTGCAATTCGGCGGGGTCATCGGCCCGCTCATTGGCGCGGTGTCCATTGCCCTGATCGGCATTCCAATGACCTATGCCTTTGATGCGCTGAGTTTTTCTGCGGTAGTCGTTACCTCGCTGATGCTGAAGCCGATTCCTCCAGCCCCGGGAGCAATGAGGCCGGGTCTCAAATCCATTGTTGAAGGCTTCAGCTTCTTACGAGGGAAGCCCGTCTTGCAGGGCGTGTACCTCGTTGACCTCAACGCCATGATCTTTGGGTTGCCACGAGCGCTCTTCCCCGCAATGGCGATCACGGTCTTCCACGGAGGACCCGGGGTACTCGGCCTGTTGACTGCAGCACCAGGCATTGGTGCCTTCCTCGGTGCGATCACAACGGGCTGGCTCGTGAAGGTTCGCCGACGAGGGCGCGCCATTTCGATTTCGGTGGCGGTTTGGGGAGCGGCGATGGTCGGCTTCGGCCTGACGAAGAGCCTCATCCTTGCCTTGCTGTTCTTAGCGGTCGCCGGATGGGCTGACGTCCTGTCGGCGGTGCTTAGAAACACCATCCTGCAGACCTCGATCCCAGATCACTTCAGGTCGAGGTTGTCGGCAATTCAGATTGCCGTCGTCCAAGGTGGACCGAAGTTGGGTGATCTTGAGTCAGGTGCGGTTGCCGCCCTCAGTTCAACCGCGGTGAGCGTCGTCTCTGGAGGGCTCCTCTGCATGCTCGGCGTGGCCGTTCTCGCAGTTCGGCGACCACAGTTCTATGAAGAACAAGCCCCAGAAACTGCTTAGGAACTCCAGTTTGAGTCGCCAAACGGAGAGATCGCTGGGCTAGGTTAAGCGGGTGACTGAGCTCCGACTCGAAGACTACAAACCAACGTTTCGACCGGATATTCAAGCCCTTCGAGCACTTGCCGTGGTGCTGGTGGTGCTGTTCCATGCGAGCATTCCCGGAATCCATGGCGGATTCCTCGGCGTTGATGTCTTCTTCGTTATCTCGGGCTTCGTCATTACTGGTGTCTTGCTCCATGAGCGGGTGGCAACCAATGGCACCTCAATTCTCGATTTCTATGGCCGCCGAATCCGTCGAATTCTTCCGGCGGCAACCGTCACGATCATCCTCACGATCTTTGCCACCTACCACTGGCTGGCATTTATTTCCGGAGACAAGGTCGCTAACGATGCCAAGTGGGTCACGGCATTTCTTGGAAACTTTCACTTCGCAACGACCGGAACCCAATACTTCGGCGCGTCAGATCCACCCTCAACGCTGACCCAGTTCTGGTCGCTGGCGGTTGAAGAGCAGTTCTACTTGGTCTGGCCACTGCTCTTCTTGGGACTCGCCGCCCTCTTGCCAAAGCGATTCGCTCGCACGAGTCTTCTCACTGGGCTTGGAACCATCATCGCTGGATCGCTGTTCTTCAGCGTTGTCCAGACCGGAAGCAATCCCGTCCAGGCGTTCTACTCACCCTTCACTCGGGCATGGGAACTCGGTCTCGGAGCATTCTTGGCAGTGCTCACCCCGGTGTTGAAGGACAAGGCGCCGAAGCTTGGGACTTGGTTCGGGCTTGCTGGTTGTGCCGTCATTGGGGTGTGTACCTGGATGTATACGAGCCAAACGGCGGCATCGTCATGGCCAGGCTGGCGAGCGGCAGTTCCCGTTGCCGCGACTGGCCTCGTCATTGCCGGCGGCACGCTTCGTCAGAGTTCAGGATTTGGTTTCCTGACCAACTTCCGAGTGATTCAGTGGTTCGGAGCGATTTCGTTCTCGCTCTACTTGGTCCACTATCCAATTATTCAGATTGCGGTCCAACATGGCTTTGGTCAGCCATTGTCGACCTGGACCAATGTGCAACTGGTTGCACTTTCGATTGCGGTTGCTGCCGTCTCGTTCTATGCAATCGAGCAACCGTTCCGGAAGTTCAAGTTCTTCCTCAATCATCGCTGGGCAACCTACGTACTCGGAGCAGCGCTCATCGGTGCGAGCTATGCAGCGATTTACTGGCACCTCCACAACAACGGGGCGATCTAGACCATCGCTGGTAGTTGCTCAGATATTGCCGGTTGAGGTCCGAAGCGTGGCTCGAACTGCCTCTGCCGCCAACTGTCCGCATGCCGCGTCAATCTCGACACCACGGGTGCGGCGCACCGTCGCATTCACCCCAAGTTCCGTCAGGTCTGCGGCAAAGTCCCGAACCGCTTGAGCCGAACTACCCCTAACAAGGTAACCAGGCGTTGGATTGAGCGGGATGAGATTCACGTGCGCTCGAAGTGGTCGAACGAATGCTGCGAGTTCTCTGGCAGCTTGCTCGGTGTCATTGACCCCATCAATGAGCGCCCACTCGATGCTCAAACGCCGACCTGTTGTTTCGACATACTCCTCGCACGCGGCGAAGAGATCAGCGAGTGGATACCGAGCGTTCATCGGCACGAGTGAAGTACGCGTGGTGTCGTTGGCAGCATGGAGGGAAACCGCGAGGTTGACCGGCAAGTCGGCTGCGGTGAGTTTCTTGATGCCGGGAATGATGCCAACGGTTGAAACGGTGAGTCGCCTCGCCGAGAGACCAAGGTCATCGTGGAGCCGATGAATTGCGGTCCACAGTCGATCAAAGTTGGCCAAGGGCTCGCCCATCCCCATGAACACGACGTTGGAGAGCCTTCGAGGAAGCGCCTCTCTTGCCGCCACGATGAACTGCTCAACGATTTCTCCCGCAGTGAGATTCCGGGTGAAGCCCGCCTGCCCAGTTGCGCAGAACGTGCAACCCATCGCACAGCCCGCCTGGCTACTGAGACATGCGGTGACGCGGTCGTTGTACTCCATCAGGACGGTTTCGACCGTGGCGCCGTCAGCGAGACGGAAGACCCACTTGGTCGTCTCGCCATTGTCTGCTGAACGTTTCGTGACTTCTTGAAGCGCGAGGGGGAGTTCTTGATCAAGTTGAACTCGAAGTGCCTTCGGCAGGGTCGTCGTCGACTCAACATCGGAGAGATTGCCGTAGAGGCCTTGCCAGACCTGGTCAATGCGGTAGCGAGGTTCTCCACTGAGGAGCTCACGCAGCTCCTCTTTGGTCACGTCGTAACGGGTTGGCACCCCCTCAGGCTAGGGCGCAGAGGGCAGGCGACGCGAGGGGTCACGCCGCTCACCTACGCTTAGTCGGTCGTGGGCCAGAAGGCCCAACCTTCGAAGGGAGCATTCCAATGGAACTCAGCCACACCTCTGCCATCGTCACCGGTGGCGCTTCAGGCCTCGGTGAAGCAACTGCCCGTGCGCTCGCCGCCCGTGGCGCCTCGGTCGTCATCGCCGACCTCAAGGCCGAAACCGGCGAAGCACTCGCCAAGGAAATCGGCGGCGTGTTCGTCCAGTGTGACGTCACCAACACCGACCAGATCATCGCTGCCATCGAGGCTGCACAAAAGCTCGGACCCCTCAAGAGTGTCGTGAACTCTGCTGGTCTTGGCTGGGCAACTCGCACCATTGGCAAGGATGGGGAATACGCCTCGGCGCACGACCTCGACATCTACCGCAAGATCATTGAGGTGAACCTCGTTGGCACGTTCAACGTCTGCCGCCTTGCCGCCACCAAGATGAGCCTCAACGAGCCCGATGAGTTCGGCGAGCGTGGAGCAATCGTGAACGTTGCTTCTGTTGCGGCTGAAGACGGTCAAATTGGCCAGGTTGCCTACTCCTCATCCAAGGGTGGCGTTGTTGGCCTCACCCTTCCTCTTGCCCGTGACCTCTCGGCAGTCGGTATCCGTGTCAACACCATCCTTCCTGGACTCATTGACACCCCGATCTACGGCACCGGCGAAGCATCAGAGGCCTTCAAGGCCAAGCTCGGAACTGGTGTCTTGTTCCCGAAGCGCCTTGGCCGAAGCGACGAGTTCGGCTCCTTGGCTGTCGAGTTGCTGTCCAACAGCTACATGAACGCAGAGACCGTGCGCCTCGACGCCGGTATCCGGATGCAGCCAAAGTGAGTCGTTGCTCAGGCACTGCCTGAGCATCACGAACGTTTCACCGAGCAACACCCTGCCAAGTTTTGGCGGGGTGTTGTTCTGTTTGGTGGGCTCGTCAACTCATGAGTACCACCACTCAAAGGAGTGAAGGAATAACCGCCTCAATCAGGTTCGGTCCGGGTTCAGCCAGGGCTCGGCCGAGTTGTTCAGAGAACTCTTCGGCGGTCTCTGCCCTTGATGCCCTGACGCCGAAGCCATTTGCCAACGAGACGAAGTCCATTGTTGGTTGCGTCAAGTCGAGCATGGCTCGAGCCCGAGGACCGGGAACGCCTGCTCCCACTTGGTCAAGTTCCATGTTGAGCACGGCATACGAGCGGTTCGCCAAAATGATGGTCGTGACGTTGAGTCCTTCACGCGCCATGGTCCACAGTGCCTGCGCGGTGTAGAGGGCGCTCCCATCAGCCTGCAAGGCAAGGACCGGTCGATCTGGTGCGGCGATGGCCGCTCCGAGCGCAACGGGAAGACCTTGGCCAATAGCTCCTCCGGTGAGACTTAACCAATCGTGCTGCGGCGCACCAGCAGTGGCCCCCTTCACGAAGATCCCGCCGGTATTTCCTTCGTCAGAAACAATTGCTCCCTCGGGCAACAGATGGCCAATCGCTTGGGCAACTCCAGCGGCATTGAGTGCCCCAGTTGGCAAGTCCGGGCGTCCTGTCTCGGCACGAGGTGACGTGTCCTCACCGGAGTCAACGAGGAACGACAAGGCTTCAAGCGCGGCAAGCACGTCATCCCCTGGGGCGGAGACCTGGTGAACAACGCAGTCCGACGGAACGAGTTTACTCATCTTGTTGGGATAGGCAAAGAACGACACTGGTGAGCTGGCATCGACCAACACGAGATGCTGAAGACCACTCATCTGCGCAACAGCAAAGTCGCCCAAGTAGGAGAGCTGTTCGACGGTGGGTTGTCCGGCTCCCCGCTCAAGGCGAGCCGGGAAGGTCTCACACAACAGGCGCGCTCCAGACCGAGCGGCAAGCGCGGCGACCAATTGGAATGCCTTCCCGTGACAGGCACGTCCCCCAATGAGAATGGCCGTTCGGCCGCGTCCTCGAAGGGCCGCTCCAGCAGCTTCGATCTGTCCTTCGTCAGGACGATTACCGCTTCCGCGAGGTGTCACGGTGCCGGGCCGTTGCGCAGTCACCTCGCTTTCGTTCCACGACACATCAGCCGGGATAATCAATGTCGCAACTGATCCGGGGGGTCCATAGGCGGCGTCGACTGCATCAAGGACGTCTTGACACAACCCTTCGGTCGTTGCAGCCGACCTGACAAAGGTGGAGACATTTCTCGCCAAGGTCTCAATGTCCGACTGCAACGGTGCATCGAGGTGCTGGTGATGAGTCGCGTGATCTCCAACCAAGTTCACGATTGGACTTCTGGCCCGACGGGCGTTGTGGAGATTGGCAAGACCATTACCGAGTCCTGGACCGAGATGGAGCAACGTTGCCGCAGGCTTTCCGGTAATCCTTGCGTAGCCATCGGCCGCTCCAGTCGCCACCCCTTCGAAGAGCGCCAACACTCCTCGGAGTTTTGGCGCAGTGTCGAGAGCTGCAACGAGGTGCATCTCCGAGGTCCCTGGATTCATGAAGCAGGTATCGACTCCCGCGTCGAGAAGCGTTGAAACAACGCCTTGTGCACCATTCATTCTTGAGCCTCCTGAAGATGATCGAGGGCAAAGATTGCTCCCGGATTGAGAATTGCGTGCGGGTCAAAGACCTCCTTAATGGAGATCATGAGCTGGAGCTTGATTGGGTCTTCGAATTCGGCCAAGTACTCGCGCTTTGCTCGTCCGATTCCATGTTCTCCGGAGATTGCCCCGCCGAGTTCGACCCCAAGCTTGAACATTGCTCGCAACACCTCGTGGCGAACTTCCGGGTCAGGTTGGAAGACCGAGAGATGAACATTCCCATCACCTGCATGACCACAACCAAGGATGAGCGAAGAGGTTGCACTCGCAAGTTCCGAGACTGCTTCGAGATACTCGGGCATGCAGGCACGAGGAATCACTACATCAACGAGGTCGTCAGCGCCGGCTGCCTTTGAAACCCAGAAAGCACCCTCGCGGGCATGAATCAACTCTGCTCCTGCCTTGCCGGGCAGCACATACACCTCGAGTGCTCCAAGGTCCGCAAGCAGCGCACCTACTTCTTCGAGGTCCTCGTCTAATCGGTCGCCTCGGTGATTCTCGAGAACGACGACTAAATACGCAAGCGCCTGTTCACGAATGACCTCAGGGATGGCGAGGTCAATACCGGCCCGCTCGGTGATGGCGCTCATGGTGAAGAAGTCGATGTACTCAACAATGAGCGGCCCGCAACCGCTTCCAACGAGTCTCGGCACTGCCTTCGCCACTTCATGAAGTGTGGTGAATGGTGCGAGCAACGTCCCTTGATGTGGTGCTCGAGGATGGAGCCGAAGTGTCGCCTCGGTGATGAAGGCAAGGGTTCCTTCGGATCCGACCAGCAGTTGCGTCAGGTCATACCCAGACGTTGCCTTGACGAACTTGCCCCCAGTCGAGATCACTTCCCCTGTGCCGAGGACGGCCTCAAGACCAAGCACATGGTGCCGTGTGACGCCATATTTGACTGCCCGCATCCCACCGGCATTGGTGGCGATATTTCCGCCGAGACTGGCTGACTGCTCTCCAGGAAACACTGGATAAATCAGCTCAGTTTCTCGAAGGGCTTCTTCCAATTGCACGAGCGTCACTCCTGGTTGGACCACGACGACATGATTCTCGAGGTCAATCTCCAAGATTTGCTGCATCCGCTCAAAGGAAACAACAACTCCGCTCGTTGAAGGAATCGAAGCGCCCGACAACCCAGTACCCGAACCTCTTGGCGTCAGCGGGACGCCGAATTGTTGGGCGGCGCGAACAATTGCTGCGACCTCTTCAGTCGAGGCTGGTCGCACCACGGCGAGAGGACGGGTGGCGATGCCGCCGATTGATTCATCGTGCTCAACCGCTTCTGGAATCTCGTCGCCAACACTGACATGTGAGGCTCCAACAATGGAACGGAGCGCTTCGAGCATCACGAGAGTGCCACGGCGAGAGCTCGTTGGTTCATCGAGCGAAACACTTCGGGTTTCGTGGTCATCTGCCACCTCCTGATCCTGCTGATTCACCGTAGCAATGGTGACGAGGAGTGAAAGGAAACGAAGAAGTGGGTTGCTACATCCCTTGGGCCATGTTGTCGAAGCGAGCGAATTGCCCGAGCCAGGCAAGCCTCGTATCCCCAACTGGTCCACTTCGGTGCTTCGCAACAATCACTTCAGCAAGGCCCTGAATTTCAGGTGGTGGATTGTCTTCATATTCTTCAGCTCGATAGAGGAACATGACCACGTCTGCGTCTTGTTCCAATGATCCAGATTCACGAAGGTCCGACAACATTGGTCGCTTGTTCGGACGAGACTCGAGTCCACGCGACAACTGCGAAAGTGCAACGACAGGACACTCGAGTTCACGAGCCAAGATCTTGAGACCACGACTGATTTCCGAGACTTCGACCTGACGGTTTTCGGCTTTTCCTCGTCCCGTCATGAGCTGCAGGTAGTCGACAACAACAAGGGCAAGGTCACCTTGTTGTTTCTTGAGTCGACGAGCTCGAGCTCGAATGTCCATCACGGTCAATCGCGGGTTGTCGTCAATGAAGATGGGCGCATTCGAGAGTCGGGTCACTCCCCGACTGACCTTCTCCCAGTCATTGTCCTGGAGCTTGCCGGTACTCATCCGCTGCGCGTCAACCTTTGACTCCGACGCGAGCATGCGCTGGGTCAATTCAAGGTGACTCATTTCGAGGCTGAACATGAGCACGGGTCGGCGGAGGGTAATGCCACAGTGCGCGACCATGCCGAGGGCAAAGCTCGTCTTACCCATTCCAGGTCGGGCACCAATAATGGTGAGACTCGTTTGCTGGAGCCCTGCGAGCAATTTGTCGAGATCGGTGTAACCCGTTGCCAGTCCCGTGACCGTGCCGTCTCGGGCAGCCAAGGCGTCAATCCGGTCGAGCGACGGCGTAATCAGATCCTTGATCTGCTTCATTGAATCTTCAGCTCGATCTTCGGACACCTCGAGCACCAACTGCTCAGCGAGATCAACTGCACCCGCTACGTCTTCGGGAACCGTAAAGGCCAAGTCGGAAATTTCTCCGGCAACGTTGATGAGGCGACGAAGCACTGCGTGCTCCGCAACGATGCGGGCATAGTGCACTGCGTTGGCCGTCGAGGGAACGTTGGCTTGGAGTGCCACAAGCACCGAGGGGTCACCAACGAATTCGAGCAGCCCTGAACGGGTGAGCTCGTCGGTGACCGTCACGGCATCGATAGGTTCGCCACGGTTGTAGAGCGCGACGACGGCAGAGTAGATATGCCCGTAGCCCGGCTTGTAGAAGCCGCTCGCATCAACAATGTCTAAGACCGCAGCGGTTGCGTCAGCGGAAAGCAACATCGCGCCGAGGAGCGACTCCTCCGCTTCGAGGTTGTGCGGGGGAACTCGAGGACCGTCTTGTTGTGGTCGGGTCCGGGAACGTCGTTGGTCATCAAGGGCGTACACCATTAGGTCTCTACTCTCTCTCTCCATCGCTGTGGAGCGATAGGGGCGCAACATGGGGAATTCCCTCTATGCAACGGTCGCTCCCTGTGGACAGTCGGTGGACAAATGCGCCAACACTGTGGATGGCAAGAGGAACTTGCTCAGTTCTCCCAAGGGAAACCTGCCATACAGGTGTCATTTCTCCACAGAAGGACGCATTGGGGACAACATCGCTCTCTCTGTGGAGAACTCGAGCATGAACTCAGGTCAGCTCAAGGAGTAAGACCGGAATCAGGCGATCGGTGTTCTCTTGATACTCGGCATAGGGAGGATAGGCAGCAACTGCCCGATCCCACCAAAGAGCTCGCTCTTCGCCAGAAATCTCTCGAGCCACACGATCACTCACTTCCGTGGCATCCCTCAACTCAACCAGCGGGTGTGCGAGCACATTTGCATACCACTCAGGGTTGGTTGGAGCTCCGCCCTTGGAAGCAACGATTGCATAGACGCCTTCGTGCTCCACCTTCATGAGTGGTGATTTCCGAAGCTTTCCGGACTTTGCTCCGACGGTCGTCAGCAGAATGCACGGCATCCCCGTATCGAGGAGGGTCACTCCTTCGGTTCCACCCGAAGACTCGTAGAGCGCTACTTGCTCTCGGACCCACTCGGACGGACTTGGTTCGTAGATTCCCTGAAGTGCCATGTCTCCATTGAACCACTCGCAGACGCGACGAAGGGGACGCCTGAGGCGTCCCCTTCGCTCATTCAAACTGACTTGCTAGGCAGCGCCAATGACCTCGACGGTGATCGTCGTCTCTACGTCATGAAACAGCACAACCTGCACTTCGTGGCTACCAGTTGCCTTGATGGTCTCGTCAAGCATCAAGTTGTGACGCTCAATGGTCACACCCTTTTGGGCCTGAATGGCATTGATGATCTCGTGGTGGGAAATAGAGCCGAACAGTCGACCGTTTCCTCCCGCTCGAGCGGTAATGCCAATCACAGCGCCAGCAAGAACGCTTGCCTTGGTTTGAGCTGCTTCACGGTCAGCTGCGTCTCGCAGGTCGCGTGAACGTCGCATTGCGGCAGCTTGGCCGGCAATGCCATCGTTTGCCTCAACGGCTAGGCCGCCAGGAAGCAGGTAGTTGCGGGCATAGCCACCGGCAACCTCAAGGAGGTCACCACGTCGGCCAACGCCAGGGATGTCACTACGAAGGAGAACCTTCACTCGGAAACCTCCTCGGGAAGAACTTCTTCAACGTGAACACTTGCGAGCGTTGGCTCTTCAGCGTCACGACCGCCGCCTTCTGAGCGTGGTGCTCGATCGCCGCGGTCACCGCGGTCTCCACGATCGCCGCGGTCACGACCACGACCGCCGGAGCGCTCTGTGACGGTGCGCTGCGTGTAGGGCAGAAGGATCAATTCACGAGCGGTCTTGATGGCTTCTGCGATGTCACGCTGGTGCTGCTGGCAGTTACCAGAAACGCGACGGCTGCGGATCTTGCCGCGGTCTGACATGTACTTGCGAAGCAGGTGAAGGTCCTTGTAGTCAACCCACACGACCGAATCCCGACACATCGAGCACGGCTTCTTCTTGACCCTGCGGCCATTGTCCTTTGGCGCCCGCTTTGGCGGTGCTGCCTTGAAATTATTGCGTCCCATCTAGAAAGGCTCCTCATCGAAGTTGTTGTTTTGGGGTGCCTGGCTGTAGCCACCGCCCCCTTGGTTCCGGCTTCCGCCTTGAAAGTCGCCGCCACCGGTTCGCTCGGTGCGGGTGATCGTGCCGGTGGCCCACCGGAAACTGGCCGAAATGTCATCAGCGATGATCACGACCTTGGTGCGATTCGCACCGGTTTCTTTGTCTTGCCACTTGTCGACGTCGAGCTTTCCGGTAACGGTGACTCGATTTCCCTTTACGAGCGACGAAGCAACGTTCTCTGCAAGGTCACCAAATGCGGTGACATCGAAGAACATTCCTTCGTTGTCCCAGCCGCCAGAGTCGTTCTTCTTCGACTTGTTGACGGCAACGCTCAGACGGAGAACGGGCGTACCGCTTCCACCAAAACGCAGTTCAGGGTCACGACTCAGGTTGCCGGTAATGACGACTGAGTTGTCGCGGTCTCCTGCCACCTCTACTCCTAGTTCGAGGCAGCGGCCGTTGCGGCAGCGTGCTTCTCAGGGAGGCGGAGGACCTTGTGGCGAAGAACAACATCAGCAAGACCGAGCTGACGATCGAGTTCTGCAACCGTGGCGGGTGTGCCAGCAAAGCCGACGAGGACGTAGTAGCCCTCTCGCTTGTGGTTCACCTCGTAGGCAAAGGGTCGACGACCCCAGCGGTCGATGGCACCAACGGTGCCTTCGTTTGAACGGATGACCTCGAGGAACCGATCGAGTTCAGTTTGAATCAACTGAGCGTCGGTCGTGCTCTCAAAGATCACCATGACTTCGTATGGACGCATGGTGGGTGATGTACTCCCTCTGGACCAGGCCTTCAGGCCGGGCTCCACACGGTGTGGAGCAGGGTATTGATGCCGATCAGCGGTTGCTGATGGGACTCAAATGGTACCCGGTTCGGCCGAATCAACCAAACCGAGACACGAGAGGACCGCTTTAGTTGGCCGATTGCGCCTTTGGAGCGTGATACGTCTCTGCGTCAGAGGGGAAATGTCCGCCCCGCACGTCACTGACGAATGCCGTGAGCGCCTCAGTGATGGCGGTCCCAATTTCGGCGTAGACACGAACAAACTTCGGTGGCGTTCTGTTCCCGAGACCCAACAGGTCGTGAAAGACAAGGACCTGGCCATCGGTGTCTGGACCGGCCCCAATGCCAATGGTTGGCATCTGCAGGGCGTCCGTGAGTGAAGCGCCAACGACGTCAGGAATTCCTTCAAGAACAACAGCAAAGCATCCCGCCGCTTCAATGGCGAGTGCATCTTCCAACAGCTTCTTTGCTGCGTCAGCGGTCTTGCCTTGGACTTTGAACCCACCCATCGTCAATACCGACTGCGGGGTCAAACCAAGGTGGCCCATGACGGGAATCTCAGCCGAAACAATGGCTTCAATGACCGGAACTCGATTCGCTCCACCTTCGAGTTTCACGCAATGTGCACCTGCTCGAATGAGCGCAGCAGCATTGTGGACCGCCTCATCAATGGAGACGTGATAGCTCATCCACGGAAGATCACCAACGATGACCGAACGGGGTTTCGCTGACGCGACCGCCGCAATGTGGTGCTCCATCGTTGCAATGGTGACATGGAGGGTGTCCTCGTGACCAAGGACCACATTGCCGACCGAGTCGCCAACGAGGAGCAACTCTGCTCCGGACGCATCGACGAAGCGAGCCGAAGGTTCGTCATACGCCGTGATCATCGTGAGGGGCTCTCCCCCGTCTCGACGCTTTCGGTTCGCGATCATTGGAATGGTCCAACGAGATGGTGCGGTCATGGTGCGGTCCGTTTCCGGGGAGTAATCCCCCCTGCTGGATAGCGGCGTACCAAATGATGCCACGCGCACGAACGGCAAACCTCCACGTCGAAGCAGGTCACCTCATCGGGGCGTCGGAGGAGCTTTTGGAGTTCTGCGCTCGTTGATGGGCACGAACCGCCTGGCGGCAGTCCCTTCCCAAAGACGTAGGTGACCAGCCAAAGCTGTTCAACCTCACAAATGGGACAAGTTTCATCTGCTGGACGACCAACCTTGTTCTTTGCGGCACGAAGCAAATCCGGGTGGGCATCACAGAGTTCGTCGAGCATTTTGAGTCCACGGCGATATTCCGTCAGCAAAATTCGCTTGCGAAGGCCGTACTCAAGGCTCCCCCCAAGGTCCTCTTGCCCTCGCCTTCGAAACCGAGGCCCGTCCGTTCCCATGCCGAGAGGCTAGTGGGGTGGTCTGTGAACAACTCAGCGCGTTTTCGTGACAAGGTGTTTACATGATCGCTGTATCGAAACGATACATCTGTTATACTTATTTCGTGCTCGATCTAGCCATCCTCGGACTTCTGCAAGAAGGAGATCTCCATGGCTATGAAATTCGCCGTCGAATGCGCGACTCTCTTGGCCTGACGGCGAATATCTCGTTCGGTTCGCTCTATCCAGCGCTTGCCAGACTTGAAGCTTCAGGTGCCGTCACCGCAACCGAGCGGGCTGCCGGAGTTGCACCACTTACCTCTGGCGCGGCCATGGGATCACTTTCAGGTGAGCTTGCCGCCCTTCGCGCTCGGAGAGCCTCAATCGCCCGTCCAAAGAAGTCAAAGAAGGTGTACCGGATTACTCCGGCTGGACAAGCACTCTTTGCCGAATTGCTCGCTGCGCCAACTTCTCCAGATGACGCAAGGAATTTTTCTCTCAGACTGTCCTTCGCTCGTCACCTGACCCCCGACGTTCGACTGGCACTGCTTCAGCGCCGTCGAGCACAGCTCGTTGACCGCCTGACCGAAGTCTCAGCCTCGGCGCGTCGAGAAGAGCTTGACGTCTACGCACGGTGCGTTGTTGAACACACCGCAGATCGAGTTCGCCATGACATTGCGTGGCTTGACGGACTGATGGCGGCTGAATCTCAACGCTCTACCCATCACGCAACATCGCAGGACCCAAGCGTGGACCGTTCCATGGCCCCGCCAATGAGTAGCCCCAAAGGCTGAAGGAGAACATCACCACATGACCACCATTCGATTGGCAATTGCAGGCGTCGGCAACTGCGCGAACTCGCTCTTGCAGGGCATCAACTACTACAAAGACGCTGACCCAGAGTTGTCCGTTCCTGGCCTCATGCACGTCATGCTCGGCGACTATCACGTTCGTGACGTTGTGCCCGTTGCCGCATTCGACGTCGACGCGAGCAAGGTCGGTGCAGATCTCTCGAAGGCAATCTGGGGCGGCCAGAACAACACGATCCGCTTCGCAGACGTCGACGAAGTTGGCGTAACCGTCCACCGCGGTCCAACACTCGATGGGCTGAACAAGTACTACCGCGCCGCCATTGAAGAGTCGTTGGTGGAGCCTTGCGATGTGGCGCAGGTACTGCGTGACTCAGGTGCAGATGTTCTCGTTTCCTACCTTCCAGTTGGATCCGAAGACGCTCAGCGCTTCTACGCCCAGGCCTGCCTCGATGCGGGCGTGGCGTTCGTCAATGCCATCCCGGTGTTCATTGCGTCCGATCCCATCTGGGCAGAGAAGTTCCGAGCAGCCGGCGTGCCAATTATTGGTGATGACATCAAGTCTCAGGTCGGCGCCACCATTGTTCACCGAGTCCTCACTCGGTTGTTCGAAGACCGAGGCACCGCTCTTGATCACACGTACCAACTGAACGTTGGCGGCAACATGGACTTCAAGAACATGCTCGACCGCGATCGACTTGAGTCGAAGAAGATCAGCAAGACCCAGGCAGTGACGTCCCAGATGGACACGAAGTTGTCTGACGACGACGTCCACATTGGACCGTCGGATCACGTCCCGTGGTTACAAGACCGCAAGTGGGCCTACATCCGCATGGAAGGTCGGAACTTCGGCGATGTTCCACTCAACATTGAGTTGAAGCTCGAAGTTTGGGACTCACCGAACTCCGCCGGCGTCATCATCGATGCCGTTCGATTGGCGAAAATCGCCAAGGACCGTGGAATTGGCGGACCAATTCTTGGTCCTTCCGCCTACCTCATGAAGTCTCCACCGGTGCAATTCCACGATGACATCGCTATGGCCATGGTTGATGACTTTGCCAATGGTGGCGAGAACCCAATTTGGCCCTAACGACAAGCTCCCAGGAGCTGTAGTCAGTCTTTCGGGCTAGTTCCCGCCTCGTTCGCTCCACCAGGCGTCGAGGCGGCGAATTGCCTCTTCCTTGCCAAGCGGTCCTTCATCAAGTCGGAGTTCCAACAAGAACTCGAGCGCTGCACCAACGGTCGGCGACGGTGAGAGGCCAAGGTGGGCCATCACCTCTCCGCCATCGAGGTCTGGTCGTTGCGCCTTCAGATCCTCGAGTTTTGAGAGTTCAACAATTCGTTCTTGGAGTTCATCCATCCTGCGATCAAGCTGCCGGGCCTTTGCTGCATTGCGAGTCGTGCAATCGCAACGGGTCAGTTCGTTGAGCCGTTCAAGATGCTCACCAGCATCTCGGACATAGCGCCGAACGGCCTTATCGGACCATCCCATCTTGTAGGTGTGGAACCGCAGGTGCAGTTCAACCAGCTTCACCACGGTCTCAACGTCACTCGTTGGATATTTGAGCGCTTCCATCCGCTTCTTCGTCATGCGGGCACCAACGACCTCGTGATGATGAAAGGTGACCCCGCCATTGACGAAGTTTCGTGTCCGGGGCTTGCCTACATCGTGGAAGAGCGCAGCAAGGCGAAGCAGTCGCTCTGGGGAGGTCTTGTCAACGACCGCCATGGTGTGCGTCAAGACGTCCTTGTGATGATGAATGGGATCTTGCTCTAACGCAAGCCCAGGAAGCTCCGGCAAGAAGTACTCAGCGAGACCGGTGTCGACCAAGAACTGCAGGCCGGGAGCCGTGACTGGAGCCACCATCAACTTGTCGAGTTCGTCTCGAATTCGTTCGGCCGAAACAATGGAGAGTCGCTCTCGGTGCACTTCAACAGCGTTGACGAGTTCTTGATCCGGTGTCAGCTGAAAGCGAGCAATGAACCGCGCCGCTCGGAGCATTCGAAGCGGATCGTCAAGGAAGCTAATGGCTGGATCGAGAGGCGTTCGAAGGCGCTTCGCCATGAGGTCCGACACACCGCCAAACTCGTCAATGAACAAAGGTTCTGGACCAAGCTTGATCGCCATGGCGTTGATGGTGAAGTCCCGACGCGCCAGATCGCCAACCAGCTCATCGCCAAAGGTCACGATTGGTTTCCGTGACTCCGGTTCATAGGCATCCGCGCGAAACGTCGTGATCTCGACCGTGAGGTCACCCTTTCGAGCGCCAATGGTGCCAAAGCGCCTGCCTTGATCCCAGGTGGCATCCGCCCACGGCTTGAGAATCGCTTCAATAACATCCGGGCGCGCAGAAGTGGTCAGGTCCCAGTCATCGCTTGGCTGACCAAGAAGGCCATCGCGAACGCAACCGCCTACGGCAAAGAGGTCAAAGCCTGCAGTGGAAAATCGCTGCTGCAGCTCGTTCGTCGCCTCAAACAGCGGCGAAAACATCTTGAACATGGGGTCCGCCGACACGGGGTAAACCTAGTTCCCTTCCCCAGCAACAGGAGACCGGTTAGCGTTGGCTGGTGCGAATGTCCGCTGTACTCTCCCGCCGACACGCTGGGCTCTTCGTCGCGCTGACGCTGCTTTGCAGCATGACGTTCGGGATGAAAGCTGCAGGAGCCGGAACCGCAACCTCTAATCAAGTCTCGGTGCTCGATCAGACGACGTCGCTTGAGTCACCTACCGAAACGGCTGGATCGCTCTTCTCGATCAACCTCGGATTTTCACCGTCAATTGACCCAACGGTTTCGACCGTTCGCCTTCAACTCTTCCCGTTGATCTACGCGTCGTCGATCCTTCTCCAAGATGTTGCCGCTCCTCCAATCGCTGGAGCACTTGCCACGACCGGACCACTTGACTTGTCGTGCCTCACTTCCGGCACGTCATCCGGTCGGCTCGTCATTGCCTTTGCGGCTTCAGGCGGAGTCCGGCCAGCACCAAATCTTGGGGGGAGTTGTTCGAAACCCGCGCCGGTGTTTCAACTCCCTTGCAGCGGAGCCAGTTGCAATGGTGTCTACCCAATGGTCATCTCCACCGTCAGCCACGGCGTCATGGTGAATCGTCAGACAACCTTCGTTGATCTCACTAGCGGAACGATTCCTCACAAAGTTCGGGTTGCACTTGTCGTTCCACTTTCACCACTCCAGCCAGAACCCATCCCTTCAGCGACGAACGCTCTCCGTTCAATCATGGGACACCCCCGAGTGTCGATGACCCTCGCACCTGAGCCGTCACTGCTCCAACAAGCTCGGCTTGACGGCGGAGGCCTCGACGCACTCCTCAACAAGACCTCGAAACTCCCCCATCACGCCGTCTTATCCGATACCTATGTGCCGATTGATCCAACCTGGCTCCGGACCCATGGCTTGAGTGGGGAGCTCGCGATTGAGCGACGTGAGGGAATTCAGGGACTTGCCGCAGCAGGAATTTCTCCAAGTCCTGCGCTGACGCCCCTCCTCCTGGGCAAGACGTCCATGCCACTTTCAAGCGATCTCCGCAGCGAAGGCGCCACCTCGGTTCTTGTGAATGGCCAACGCCTCACCGTTGATCCTTCAACGACCTATGGATGGGGCCAGCCCTTCCAATTGTCGAGCGGAAGTGGCCTCATCAAGGCAGCGGCTCTCGACCACGAGACGGATCGCTTCTTTCGCAATGCTGCTCATGAACCCGGCCTTGCAGCAGCGCAACTTCTTGGCTACTTAGCCTTTCGGTTTCATGAGGCTCCGGGCCTCTCCTCCCCAAGGGGCGTTGTTCTTGTACCGAGTCGAAGGGCTGTTTTGCCACCTCGGTTCTTCAATGTCTTTCTCGGTGGGCTTGAAGCATCGAAGGATCTCGATTCCGTAACCGTCCCCACCTTCTTCGCCACAGTTCCAATGGGAGCGAATGGCGCGCCAACGACTCGCTACGCCCTGCCAAGCAATCCCACAGTTGACCCCGGGACGGCTCTCGGCATCCGACGAGGGAGATCCATCTGCATTCAGCTCACCGAAATGCTGCGATTAGCTCCAGAAGAAGCACAACAGCTCAACCACCTTCTTCTCGAGGCCGAGGCATCGGGTCGTCCATCGCTCCCTCGGCTTCATGACTTTCAACGAGCGGTCGCCGAGCTCTCACACTCCATCACCGTTCCGTCATCGTCATTCACCCTGACCTCACAGCAAGGAACACTCACCCTCACGATTGTCTCGACAGCGGAGAGTCCCCTTCGCGTCCATGTGCAACTTGTCAGCGATCACTTGGCCTTTCCCCATGGAAGCGGCTTTGATCTCACGTTGCATCAGTCAGCAACTGCTGTTCGGATTCCCGTCATTGCGCAGACAACTGGTGTCTTGCCACTCCAAGTTGTCGTCACCGCTCCAGGAAGTACCTTCCTGCTTGCGACAGCTGCACTCACGGTTCAGGTTGCCGCAGCGTCGATCGTGGGCGTGCTCCTCACCGTTGGCGCCATTGGCGTGCTCGGTTGGTGGTGGCTGACGACGTGGCGCAAAGGTCGCAAAGCAAAGCGGGCGAACCGTGGCTGACGACGAACTCCCCGAAGAACCAGCAGTTCCATGGTGGGAGGAGTACCGAGGTGACTCGCTCCAATTGCCGGATGACTTGTACCTGATTGAGCCCCTTGGGGTTGTTGAGTGGGAACCAGGCAAACACGCCAGCTCGGCATCCACCGCCTCAGCCAACATCGACGAAGACGTCGCGCCTCCTGCACGACTTGGTCGCTCGATCTCTTCAATGGCACTTGGGACAGCCTTCAGTCGACTCACTGGTCTGCTCCGAATTTTGGTGCTCGCCTATGCGCTTGGCCTTACCCCGATTGCCGATGCCTTCAACTTGGCCAACACCATTCCGAACATGGTGTTCGACCTCGTCCTTGGGGGCGTCATTGCCGCCACCTTTGTTCCGGTCTTCATTCAGCAACTTGAAACCCGCAAACAGAAAGACGCATGGCGTTCAATTTCGGCGGTATTGACCCTTGCGCTTGTGCTGCTCGGGATTGCCACCGTTCTCTGTGTGGCGCTTGCTCCATGGATCATTCAGTCCTTCACGAGCTTGCACACTGGGGGCACGGCGACTGTTTCCGCAACGACACTCGAGAGTCAGCGCCATGCGGCGACCGTGCTCCTTCGATGGTTCGCTCCACAAGTCTTTTTCTACGGCTTGATTGCCCTCACCACTGCACTGCTCAATATTCAACGAATTTTCGCTCCCCCAATGTGGGTGGCGGTCGCCAACAACGTGGTGTGCATTGGCGTGCTGATTCTCTTCGCTTCTGCCGGAAGGGCTCCAAGTCTCGAAGCAATGGCTGCGGACCCGAATCGACTCCTCCTGCTTGGTCTTGGATCGACACTTGGGGTCGTCGCCCAAGCACTACTGCTTCTTCCGTTCTTGCTCAAGACCGAGACGCGCTACCTCTGGTGGCGATTCGACCTTCAGGATCTCGCAGTCAAAGCAACGATGAAACTCGGGAGTTGGACGGTCGGCCTGGTCATTGCCAACCAAGTTGCCTTGTTCGTCATCCTGGCGCTGGCGTTCGGACTCGGTGGAAATGGCGAAGTCAGTGCCTACAGCTATGCCTGGGTCTTCTTCCAGACCCCCTACGCCATCATTTCAATCTCGGTCATGAGTGGCATGACCCCAGCGCTGTCGTCCGCCTTCGCACAGGGAGACCTCGAGTCCTATCGCACGCAGTTTGGCAAAGGACTCCGAAGTGTTCTCGTGATCATCCTTCCACTCTCGGTCTTGTTGTTCATTGTTGCCAAGCCCCTTTTGCAACTGCTCCTCGGACTTCACGGCAATGGAGCTGGGCAGGCAGTCATGGCGGGACATGCCCTCGCAGCTTTTGCCCTCGGCCTACCAGGCTTCTGCGCCTTTCAACTCGCCATTCGTGCATTCCAAACTCGCCATGCCGGCCACCAAGCGTTCTGGCTCTACCTCTTTGAAAATGGTCTCACCATTGCCTTGGCGGTGCTGTTGGTGGACCACCTCGGCGTGACGGGACTTGCGTTAGCAAATTCGATTGCGTATTCCGCCGCAGCCCTCATTGGTCTCTTGTGGTTGCGTTCATCAACGGGACGCCTTGGCGATACAGGAACCTTTCGCCCACTCCTTCGGGTCTCCATTGCGAGCTTCGTCATGGGCATCGTTGCAATCGTTGGGATCAACGTGAGTGCGTCAACCTCAACGGGAGGACTGGTCGTCCGACTCATCGTTTGTGGCCTTGGAGCCCTTGCTGCCTATGGTCTCGTCGTCGTCGTTCTTGCGCACTATGAACGTGGACGATAGGTAAACCCAAGCGCGCGAAGTGTCACGTCTTCGCACAAGTTGACGAGACCATCGGTGGTCACGTGATCGACCCAAACGAGACCTCGGCGGGCATGGCAGACTGGCCGTGAAGAGCACGCCAAGGGGGGCCAATGGCAAAAATCAAGATCGTTACCGACAGCGCATGTGACCTCACACCAGAGATTGCCGCAGCGAATGACGTTGCCGTTGTTCCGCTATCCATCCGATTCGGGGACACGGAGTACATCGACCGCACCGACATCACGCCAACGCAATTTTGGGAGCTCTGCCGCTCGGCAAAAGAACTCCCCGAGACCGCGGCACCATCACCTGGACAGTTCCAGGATGCCTTTCGAACGGCGAAAGATGAGGGATACGACGGCGCGGTCTGCATCAACCTCTCTGCAGCGCTCTCGGGCACGTATCAGTCTGCGCTGACCGCAGCAGAGGCTATGGCGGAGGAATTTCCCGTCATCGTTGTGGACTCCAAAGCCGTGACCATGGCGCAAGGGCTGATGGTGCTCGCCGCTGCCGAAATGGCAAAGGCTGGCTTGACGGCCGCCGAAATCGCCAGTGCGACAACGGCTTCGATTGACCGGGTCCATGTCTTAGGTGTGCTCGACACCCTTGAGCACTTGGTCAAGGGCGGTCGCGTTGGTGGGGCGAAAGGTCTTCTTGGTTCGATGCTCTCGATTAAGCCAATTTTGGAACTTCGTGACGGCCTCGTCGCTGAAGAGTCGAAGCAACGAACGCGGACTCGCGCGATTAAGTATTTGGCCGACAAGGTCAAGGCGGACGCGCCATTTGAACGAGTTGCCATTGTCCACGGTGACGCTTCGGATCTCGATGTCATGATGACGAGCCTTGAAGGCGTTGACCTTGGAACCGACCTCATTGTTTCCGACCTTGGCCCAGTGGTAGGCACCCACGGAGGACCTGGTCTCATTGGTGTCTGCTACATCACCAAGAGTTAGTTCTTGCCGAACGGCGTCAAGGTCTCAGGTAGGTTGAGCACATGGCAGAACAACGTGACAGTGCGAAGGGGCGCCCGGCCGTAGAGGATCTCCCCGGCAAGGCCGCAGATCTTATTGACGAGTTCGTCGATCGGCTCCACAACAAGTTTGTCCGCAAGATCATCCTTGCCGCCAGAATGCTGGTGTTCGGTTTGCTCATGGTGTCGGTTGCGATCCTTGCCTTCATCATTGCGGCAATTGGTGTCGTTCGGTTCTTGAACGTTTACCTCTTCCATGGCCACGAATGGGCGAGTTACGCCATTGTCGGCATCATCCTGTTCGGGACCGGCCTGTTCATCTTCAGGCGCCACCACATCAAAGTCGAAGGGGGGCTCCGTGACTGAGCACCGCGAAGTCCTCATCATTGGTTCTGGACCAGCTGGTCTCACCGCTGCGGTCTACACCGCAAGAGCCCAACTCAGTCCTCTCGTTCTCGAAGGCGAGCCTTCGTCGACTTCTGACCAGCCCGGCGGACAGCTGATGTTGACCACCGATGTGGAGAATTTTCCCGGATTTCCAATGGGAATTACCGGTCCAGAGCTCATGGGCCAGATGCGTGAACAGGCGCTGCGATTCGGTGCAGACCTCATCACCGCGAAGGCAACGCGCGTCGACCTCTCAAGTCGTCCGTTCAAGGTCTATGTCGGCACCGACGAGCCCACCTACGAGGCTGATTCCCTCATTGTGGCAACAGGGGCTAGATCACTCATGCTCGGAGTTCCGGGCGAGGAGCGACTGCTCGGCTTTGGCTTGTCAACCTGCGCAACCTGTGACGGATTCTTCTTCCGTGGTCATGAAATTGCCGTCGTTGGTGGAGGCGACTCCGCCCTTGAAGAGGCGATGTTCCTCACCCGATTCGCCTCGAAAGTCCATCTCCTCGTTCGTCGCGACCAACTCAGGGCATCAAAGATCATGCAAGAGCGGACGTTCGCCAATGAGAAGATCGAAGTCCACTGGAACACCGGAGTAACTGAGGTCATTGGCGAGACCAAAGTCGAGCGCCTCGCCATTGTCGACACGGTGACTGGTGAGCCTGGAATTCTGGAAGTCACGGGGATTTTCGTGGCAATTGGCCACGTGCCAAATACCAGTTTGTTTGAAGGCCAGCTCGATCTCCACGACAATGGCTACATCGTCGTTGGAGAGGGTGCACGGACCTCCGTCGAGGGCGTTTTTGCCTGTGGAGACGTCCAAGATCACGTCTACCGTCAGGCAATCACCTCCGCAGGGTCTGGTTGCATGGCAGCAATCGACGCCGAACGTTGGCTTGAAGAACAAGGTCTCTAACGCTCGGGAACAACCTGGGCCGATATGGCGTTGTACGTTTGCCAACCAATGAAAGGTGCATCATGAGTGAGCACGTCATCAACCTGACCGACGACACCTTCGACGAGCAGATCGGCGCCGCCTCAGGGGCCGTCATCGTCGACTTCTGGGCCGAATGGTGCGGACCCTGCAAGATGATCGCCCCAATTCTCGACGAAATTGCCGCCGAGCATGCCGGGATCACGGTCGCCAAGCTAAACATCGATGAAAACCTCGATGTCACCCGCAGGTTCGACGTCATGTCGATTCCTACCTTGATTGTCTTCAAGGATGGCCAGGCCGTTAAGCGCCTGGTCGGTGCAAAGCCCAAGGGTGCCTTGGTGCAGGAGCTTGCCGAGTACCTGTGAGTCTTCGCCAGGGCATCCCCCTTGCTGAGGGCAGCACTGGCGACTCCGTCGACGACGTCAAGTTCCGCTTGGCCGAAATCGGTCTCGATACGTCCCTTGATCCAGCCTCGACCTACGGCCCAGCAACTCGGGCCGCGGTCGAGGCGTTTCAACGTCGACGAGGCCTTCCCATCACTGGAGTAGTTGACACCGCTACCTGGGACACGCTCGTAGAAGCTGGCTATCTCCTTGGTCGTCGAGTTTTGCTTCGCCAAGTGCCGTTGCTTCGCGGCGATGACGTCGCAGACCTTCAACAACGCCTTTGCGCACTTGGCTTTGATACGAATCGAGTCGATGGCCTCTTTGGGGACCTCACCGCTCATGCTGTTGAACAATTTCAACAGAACATGGGGCTGAAGCCCGACGGCGTAGCCGGACTTTCGACGATCGAAGCTCTTTTGCGTCTTGGTCCACGGACCGAAAATGCCCGTTCAGTGACTGAAGTTCGAGCGAATGAGTCGCTCCGCCATCATCTTGGTGGGCCGCTCTATCGAAGCATTGCCATAGCCGACCTCGGAGGGATGGCTGCCGCCGTAGCCCAACTAACCAGAGAACTGCATCAGTCGGCCGAGGTATCGGTCATTGAAGTAACTGGCGATGAAAGCAACCAAGCTACGCAAGCGAATGCTGCTGAAGTTGACCTCTATCTCGGGTTGCACTCCTCTGGAAGAGCGTCTGGATCTAGAACAATGTTCTATAAGGGTTACTCCTACACGTCCGCCGCCGGAGAGTTTCTCGCCTCGCGAATTAGTCAGACCCTGCCGGTTCCCTTTGCCGACCAGATCAACGAAGTGGTTGGCATGGCGTTACCGCTTCTTCGAGAGACGTTGATGACCGCCGTCATTCTTGAAGTCGGACCAGCAGAGCTGGTGGTGGAGCATGGTCCAGGACTTTGTCAAGCAGTGGCGAAGGCGATTCTTGAGACCGCTCGCAGAGACGTCGATAACGAACTCACGTCATCCACTTTGCACCCATAAATCTACGTGTGAACGGACCTTGACCTCAAGTTGAGCACTGAGTGACGACTTTGTGACAGAAATCTGACAATCCACAACCTGTGCTTAAGGTTGTGGACGACTGCAGAACTCCGGAACGACGCTTCCTTACGAGTTGAGGGTTGAGGTTCCAGTCGTCGGACTTCCCAACATCGCCCTGTAGATCCGCTCGAGATCTTCCAACGTAGCGAACTCCACCATCAACTTGCCACGAGTCTTCTTGAGATCGACCTTGACGCGGGTCGCCAAGTGATCAGACAGAAGTTCTTCCAACTCGAGCACCATGGGATCCGGCATCCGCCGGAGTCCTGCGCCAGGTGCTGGAGAAGGACTCGTACCATCCTCAATGACAGGGGCCACAGTAAGTGGTTCGTCTCCGCGAATAATGGCCTCGAGAACCCGAACAGACAGATCTTCTTCGACGCAACGAACGGCCAGCTCTTCAAGAGTCGCTCGATCAGTCACACCAAGCAACGCACGGCCATGACCTGCGCTCAGGGCGCCTTCATTCACCAGGGCCTGCACAGAAACAGGGAGCTGAAGCAGCCGAAGGGTGTTCGTAACCGACGCACGGCTCTTCCCCACTCGCTGAGCAACTTGGTCATGGGTCAATGAGAATTCATCGACGAGCTGCTGGTATGCCGCCGCTTCTTCCAGTGCATTGAGGTCAGAACGTTGGACATTCTCAACCAAGGCCTGCTCGAGGCTCGAGAGGTCATCAACGGCTGCTCGAACGAGCACTGGGATGGTCTGGAGGCCTGCCCTGCGAGCAGCTCTCCATCGGCGTTCTCCAGCAATGAGCTCATAGGACTCTTCTTCACCCTCTAGCAATCGAACGAGGATGGGCTGGAGAACGCCGAGCTCCTTGATTGAGGCCGCAAGTGAACTCATCGCCTCTTCGTCAAAGATTGATCGAGGTTGATACGAATTTGGCTTGATGGCACCGATTGGTACCTCTCGAAGAGCCGAAGAGGTGTCATTGGCAACCTCCGTGGGGATGAGCGCCCCCAGGCCTTTACCGAGTCCGCTTGGTCGCGCCATTGCTTACCTCCCTAGCTAGGTTTCTATACGCTCGCGCCCCGCGTGAACTCGGGTCGAAGCTGGTGATGGGTTGTCCGAAGGATGGAGCCTCAGACAAACGAACTGTCCGTGGGATCACTGAATCACACGTTTCGTTCGGGAAGTGCGATCGAACCTCATTGGCCACATCAGCGGCGAGTTTGGTTCTTCCGTCATACATCGTGAGGACAATGGTCGAGACTTCCAACGATGGATTGAGATTCGATGCCACCAGTTTGACATTACGAAGCAATTGGCCAAGTCCTTCAAGGGCGTAGTACTCGCATTGAATTGGAACGAGGACCTCTGTTGCCGCCGCGAGTCCATTGATCGTGATCAGGCCAAGGCTAGGTGGGCAATCAATCATGATGAAGTCGAAGTCTTCAATGACACCCTCGACCGCCCGCTTCAACTTTTGCTCCCGACTAAACGCAGGAACCAGTTCGATCTCGACACCGGCAAGGTCGATGGTCGCAGGTGCAAGGAAGAGATTCTTCGTGCTGGTCGGCTCAATCGCATCAGCGAGGTCTGCATCACGCATGAGCACGTCATACATCGACATCTCAAAGTTCCTGGCATCAATGCCGAGACCCGTTGTTGCATTTCCCTGAGGATCAAGGTCAATGACGAGCACTCGATAGCCAAGCTCGGCGAGTCCAGCACTCAAGTTGATGGTCGTCGTTGTCTTACCAACACCACCCTTCTGATTCGCAATCGCAATGACACGGGGGAGTGGTCGTGTCGGTCGCTTGGAGTGGTCGACAAGAACTTCAGATGGGGGAGTGAGCTCCTCATCCTCGTCGTCTTCCTCATCCTCTTCGACCGGGAGTATGGGAAGTTCATCTACTTCCTCGTTGTCGAGGCTCTCATCCGTCTCGACTTGGGAAGTAGGAGTCTGAACAGCATTTTCAGAAGCAAATGGTGCTGCAGGAGAGGCGACGGCAGGCTCAATGAGTCCGTTCTGCTCCACTTGGGGCTCTTCTTGCAGAACCGTCTCCTCTGGGGATGTTGGTTGAGCTTCATCCGTCACTTCGGACACTGCAAGAGGATCCACCGAGGTGGTTTGCTCATCATCGCTAGGATCTCTGTCTCGGCGCTTGAAGATCATGTACCTCTCCGTGAACGGTTGGGGCTCGTATCCTGCCCCACCTTGCTCTTCAGGTCAAACGCAGAAGTTTCGACCCAGCTCAACGCTCGAATGTTTCACGTGAAACTATCGAAAAGTCCGCTGAGAGCCACTTCTCGTCTCTTGAAGAAACTACCTCTCTTGCCACTCGTTCTCTAGGATTGCGTAGACAAGTTCGTCGGTCCACTCCCCCTTGACGAACTCATTTTGGCGGAAGAGGGCCTCCTGTTGAAAGCCGAGACGCTCAAGAACCGCCGCTGAAGCCCTATTTCGAGCATCCAATCGACCCACCACTCGATGGGCATGAAGCAGATCGAAACAGAGGTCCACCATCACCCGAACGGATTCGGTTGCAAAACCGTTGCCATTAAAGTCTGGGTCGAACATATAACCCACCTCGGCACTTCTGTGCTGGCTGGAAACCAGCGAGAAACCAACTTCGCCCACCAACACACCATCCGCATCGACGGCGAAGTTCCGCCATTCGCCTTCTGCCGGACTACCAGTGCCAAACCGACGGAGAAGGTGTTGAAAGGCTTCATCTGCGGTCAGTGGATCCTCGTAGAGAAATCGAACCACTTCTGGGTTTCCCATGATGGCTGCGTGCCGCTCCAGGTCCTCTGGAACCAATAATCGGATAGTGAGCCGATCGGTATGGATTGGTAGGAGAAGGTCAACCACGGCACCAGTAAAGCATGAACATGTTTCACGTGAAACATCAATCTTCCCAATCACTCGCTAGGCTCAAACTATGGAACCAATCCTCCATCTTTCGATTGTCGTGGATGACCTCGAGACTGCCCGAGCGTTCTACATTGACCTCCTTGGCTGTACACCTGGACGAAGAGCACCAGACTGGATGGATGTTTGGTTCTTCGGCCTCCAGCTCACCCTTCAAGCCCAGCCAGAAGCGTTCCTCAATGCTGCACAGGGTGGGAAACGCCACTTCGGGGTCACACTCGATCGCGGAACGTTCGATGCGCTGACACGTCGCATCGACGAAGCGGGGGTTCCCTGGCTTGACCCAGTTACCACCTCATCCTTTGGGACTCCTCAAGAACAGACCAAAGGTAAATTGCTTGATCCCAGCTCAAATGTTTTGGAACTCAAGACGTATCCAAATATTGGCGAGGCGCTACTTCCGAAGCCTTCAGATGTTCCACGTGGAACATCTGAAGCCGAAACCCCATGAGCATTCGACCTCAGTACAACTTTTGGCCAAGTGAGAATGGCTTCGACGCGTGGGACGTCAAGCGACTGATCGAACTCTCGAGAGATCTACCCGTGAACGAGGTCCCATTGGAGGCAATTGTCGAATTCGATGCTCCCTACTGGGGCGGAGAGGCTGCCTTCACGGTCAGAGAGATTGCAGAGCACGCGAGACTGATCGCTGAGGCGGACTACACCTACCCAATCATTCTGGCGGCAGATGGTCGTGTGATGGATGGGATGCATCGAATAGCGAAGGCGTTTCTCGACGGGCTACTGACCGTTCCAGCAGTTCGCTTCGTCGCTCAACCCGAACCCGACTTCCGCGACATCGATCCATCCAGCCTTCCCTGACGGGTCGGGCAGAGAGCGGATCAGGTATCTAGAATTGGGAACAGTGGTCGCTTCGCCGGGATACCCACTCGTCTCGGAAAGCGGTCCTCTGTCGCTGCAACCTTCTCGATGGCGACGAAATGCCGTTCCGCTTGAATGAGCATAGGGGCGTCTAACCCGAGTAGTTCGAGACTGAAACTTGGCCACCGTCGCTCGGTAGCCTCAGTCGAAGGTGGCTCAGACACAAGCAGCCATCCACCGACTTTCAGCAGAGGAGCAGCACACTCGGCCAGGACTGGGGGAGGACCGAAGGACCGGGCGACGACCATATCAAAGGTCTCTCGAAGATCCTCCTCATGAGCGAGCTCCTCGGCTCGACCGCGTCGAACGGCAACACGAGTCGTCAACCCCATTCGCTCTACTGATTCCGTCAAGAAGGCACAGCGTCGCTCAGCAGCATCAATCAGGACAAAACTTGCGGTAGTCCACGCCTCAGCCAGCACCAATCCTGGAAGACCGCCACCAGAACCTAGGTCGGCAACTCTTCCATCTGAGCCAGCTCCAACTCGGCGAGCAGCCTCAACATACCCAAGTGCATGACGGATATGAGCAGCAACCTCTCCAGGTCCAAGGAGACCTAAGTCAAAGGCTTGATCAAGCGAGGCACGACCTTCGGACGAGAAATCCTCAACCGAAAACACTGCAATCCTCTACTTGGAGACTTAGTTCGACGGAATGAGGACTACGTACCGTCGGGAGTCTTCACCCTCAGATCGCGTCTCCACCCCATCAATTTCACCAACGGCGTCGTGGATCACTTTGCGGTCGGCTGGTGACATGGGCTCGAGTGGGCGTTCTTCGCCAGAAGCCTTCACTTCATCGGCAATTCCAGCAATCCATCGGCGGAGGGCTGCAACCCGGCGCTCACGGTATTGAGCAACATCAACCAGGATTCTGTCGGTGCGTGCGGTGAACTTCGCCTGAACGACCGTCCGAGTGACATCCTGCAGTGCAGCAAGCGTTGAACCACGTGGTCCAACGAGAAGGCCAAGCTCTTCACCAGTGACGGCCAATTCGAGGGTTTCGTCGTCAAGCTTCCGAATTTCTACCGAAGCGTCGTAGCCATACGCGTCAAGAAGCCCCTTCAGGAACTCCTGTCCAACCTTCGCCTGCTCCTCGAGGGTCATACCGTCTGCCATTTCTCGCTCCTCTTGCTTGGGTCGACGCTCACCAGTTTGCTGGTTACGCCCATTCTTCGGTCCATTCGACTTCTGTTGCTTCGGGCGCCCGGATTCAGCAGCCGGAGCCTTCTCCTTCTTTGGTTGCTGAACGCGCGGTTCTCCGCCACGCTCACTTGAGCGCTCCTGACGGCTTCTGTTGCGCTTCGGGCGTGGTCCTGCTGGTCGAACTCGAGCTTTCACTCGTGCTTCTCCACGCATCCGTCCAAACAAACCCTTCGTTGGCTCAGAAACAATCAGAATCTCTGCATCATCTGCCTCGACGCCCAGTTGACGAAGTGCAGACTCCTTTGCGTCCTCAATGGTCGTTCCGGTGACTTCAACCCATTCCATCAGCGATCTCTCCTCTTACGCTTGTCTTTGGATCGAGGGTGTTCCTTCGATCCATCTTTCTTTGGCTCCCCAATGGCGGCTTTCCCGCCCTTTGACGTGCCTTTCGACGGTTCGTCTTCCTTGGCGGTTCCTGAGATGACTCGCTCACTCGCCTTGTGGTGAGGCCGCTTAACGACCCCGGTTCTGAACATCAGGTCCTGCGTAATTACCCTAACGATGTTGGAAACCACAAAATAGACCGTCAAGGCAGCCGGAACAATGAAGTAAATGTAAGCGAACAAGAGTGGCATGATTCGCTGAATGGTCTGCATCTGTGCAGGTGCCGTATTTCCCGCCTGTGTGTTCTTCTTGATCTGCCACATCAAGACATACTGAAGCCCGACAGCGGCTGCGATCAGGGCAAACAGAGGGATTCGTTGAACAAGCGTTAGTCCGGGGGAGAATGGGTGGTTTGAAAGGTCGACACCGAACGACACCATATGTCCATTAGATGCAACCAAATCGTGATACATGGCTGAAGAATGCGGAATATACTGGGGCGATGATTTCGTCGTCCCATCGGCGAGCACCGTCGAATGCGTGAGGCCTCGGATCACGAAGTACAGCACTGACATGAACGGGGCTTGGGCCAGCACCGGCAGGCATCCTGAGAGTGGATTGACGCCGTGCTCTTTATAGAGCGCCATCATCTCTTCATTCATCGCCACCTTGTCGGTGGAGCCCTTGTACTTCAGCTGAAGTTTCTTCATTTCCGGCTGAATTCGTTGCATTGCCAGCTGCGATTTGGTCGACTTCACCGTCAGTGGCGTCAAAATCGCCATAATTACCAGGGTGAGCGCTGAAATTGCCAAGGCGTAGTTGGGAATTACTCCGTAAATCCAGGCCAGAATCGTCGCGAACAGCACGAGCAATGGATGGAAAATGGTCGAGATTGAGTGCCCGATCGACTGAAAGATCGAGGCGGTCAGGAGAGCGTGATTCATCGGGGGCTCTGGCTCCTCATGGTTGGGGATGGGACGGGGTCATAGCCAAATGCTGCGAAGGGCTGACACCGAAGGATGCGCCGAATTGCAAGCCATCCACCTCGGATGACGCCATGCGTCGTTACCGCTTCAGCTGCATAGGTTGAGCATGAAGGCTGGAAACGGCATGGTGACGGATAGCCGGCCCTTGCTGATTGGTAGAGAGAAATCCCTTTTGTAACAAGGGTTTTTGGGATTTGACCGAACTTCATTATCGCCCACCTCTTTCGCCAGCTTCGATGAGAGTTGGAACGACCAGAGTTCGAAGTTCATGAAACGAGAGTGACGAGGCAGCCGGCTGGGTCCGAACGAGGTACGCACCTGGGGCCATCTTGACCGCGGCCTCGGTGCTGAGCACACGAAGCCTTCGCCGCAGCAGATTTCGCTGCACAGCATTGCCGCACGTCTTATCAATGGCATAGGCAACATGAGGGCGCGTGAGTACGCTCCCGTGGTCACCCGTGGTGTAACTCACCCGGATTGGACCTCGGGAGGCCCGTCCTCGTGGTCGTCTCAGGGCATCGAAGAGCGCACGGCGCTGCACGCTCCCGACCAGCTGGCCGGACAACGGAACTAGGCGCTGATGCGGTGACGGCCCTTGAGGCGACGAGACTTCAGGACGGCACGGCCGGCACTGGTGGACATACGAGCCCGGAATCCGTGCTTCTTTGCCCTGCGGCGGGTGTTGGGTTGGAAGGTGCGCTTCACGTTTTGGGCCTTTCACTGCGAAGGTGGAGCCAAGAGGGGCAATCCACCCAATGCTGGACAGACGAGTCGAACGGCATGTCCGACACGGCTTGACCATGTTAGGTCAGATTTGCAACCCCTCTAGCAGGGTGGCTCCGCGCGGTGTAGGTTGCCCTTCCCACTCCACCTAACATCGCGCTCCACACCTGTGGATAGCCCTGTGGAGGAAAGTGGGTGTGGTTGCTCGGAGGAGCTTGTGGAAAACGTCAATGAAATTTGGGATCGATGCGCCGTAGCCCTGAAGGGTCAGGTGTCAGAGGCTGTGTGGCAGATGTTCCTGTCAACCATCGTTCCTGTGGATTTAACTGGCGACACCTTGATTTTGGCTGTTCCGAACGCGATTGTCCGCGATCGAATCGTTGATCGTTTTCTCCCCCTCATTACCGAGTCACTCGCCGTTGAAGTTGATGAACCCTTGGACGTTGAGGTTGTCATTGACGAACAGATCGCCAAGGAGCCAGTCCTTGAGCCTCCCGTTGCCGCTCCTGCTTCGCGGCCAACCCAACAACCACGGCCCACTGGCATTGGTACAAGTAACGGGTCGTCGGTCAAGCTTGATCCGCGATTCACCTTCGACAGTTTTGTCTCTGCATCCTCAAACCGACTCGCCTGCGCTGCCGCCAAAACGGTCGCAGAGACGCCTGGTCGGCACTACAACCCGCTCTTCATTTATGGCGCTTCCGGTCTCGGCAAGACCCACCTTCTTCACGCCATTGGCAACTACATCGTTGAGAATTATCGGAATTATCGGGTTCTCTACGTCACGACTGAAACCTTCCTCAATGACTATGTCGACGCGATTCGACAGGGAAAGTCGACCATGGCGTTCAAGCGCCACTACCGAGAGTGCGACGTGCTGCTGATTGACGACGTTCAGTTCATGCAGAACAAGGAAGGTCTTCAAGAAGAGCTCTTCCACACCTATAACGACCTTCACCAGGCAGGCAAGCAGATTGTTCTCACCTCAGACCGCCCACCAAAGTCCATTGATGACCTCGAAGACCGGCTGCGAAGTCGCCTTCTTTCTGGTCTGCTCGTTGAGATTGATCCGCCAGATCTCGAGACCCGCCTTGCCATCCTTCGCACCAAAGCGGAGCGGGAGCGAGTCCGAGTGCCTGATGAGGTCCTCGAGTTCATTGCGACCAATGTCCGAGACAACATTCGTGAGCTTGAGGGCGCCCTCATCCGGGTAACTGCGTTCGCCAATCTCAATCAGGAACCAGTGTCCCTCGAGTCGGCCGAACGTGTGCTTGATGACATTGTTGCGGGGGGAGAGCCTCGACTCATTACCCCCGAGATGATTCTCGAAGCAGTGGCTTTGACCTACAACTTCTCAATTGCCGAGATCATTGGCCCGAGTAGGACTCGACCGCTCATCACCGCTCGACATGTGGCGATGTATCTCGTCAGGACGTTGACGGACTACTCCTATCCGGCGATTGGCAGGGTTTTTGGAGATCGTGATCACACCACCTGCATTAATGCAGTGGAGAAGATCACTGGGCAGATGAGTGACCGCCGTCAGATCTACGACCAGGTCACTCGTCTCGAGACTGAGCTTCGAAGGAACGCATAACCTGTGGAGAACCCTGCGCACGACATGGGGGACGACCTCGAACAACATGGGGAGGGGTTATTGGTTCTCCACACCCGCCAAAGGTGCAGTGCGAACCGTCGTCAATCTTGTCCACAACCCTCAACACAACAGGGGATAACGAAAAGTGCCTCTGAGCAGGGAAAACGTTGCCTTTCCCACAATCCACAGGACCTACTACAAGTATCTATTACTACGATCATCCTGTTGAGGCCGATCGTTGAACGAAGGAGAACACCACTGTGAAGTTCCGATCTGAGCGCGATTCTCTCGCCGAAGCCCTAACAACTGCTGGTCGCGCTGTCGCAAGTCGCGGCTCTTCTGCGGTGCTCTCCGGGCTCCTCCTTACCTGTGAGGGAAACAATCTGACCGTAACCGGCACCGACCTGGACCTCGCAATTCGAGTGCAGTTCGAAGTGATCGGTATTGCTGACGGCACCGCAGTTGTTCCGGCAAAACTTGCCGCGGACATTGTTCGTTCACTTGAACCCGGTGCACTCACCATCGAGGCGGCAGATGACCGCGTTGACATCGCCGCAGCAAGGTCACACTTCGGCATTCGGGCCTATCCATCGGTGGAATTTCCAAATGTGGCATCGGCCGGGGCTCCAATTTCTTCAATTGATGCAAGTACCCTGGCAGAGGGACTTCGCCAAGTTGTTCGTGCATCATCCAGTGACGACGCTCGACCACTACTTACCGGGGTGTTGTTGACCAACAACGAAGGTTCACTTCGAATGGTCGCAACCGACTCCTACCGACTCGCACTGCGTGATCTGGGCATCCAAAGCGGTTCCGTTGCCGACGAAGACATCTTGGTGCCAGCTCGATCACTCTCAGAACTTCAACGATTGACGACTTCGGCTCCAGAGGGAACGACCGTCGGAATTATTGCGACGAAGAATGAAATTGCCTTCACAACTGGGAAGGTAACCATTTCAACTCGACTTCTTGAAGGCACCTACCCGGATTATCGGCAGCTGATTCCTGACAGCTACCCAAATCAACTTGTGGTTGGCAAGGAAAACCTCATGTCTGCGCTTCGCCGAGTTCGACTTCTTGTTCGCGACAACACCACCCCAGTTCGGTTATCAATGCGGGCGGGCGGGGTCGACCTCACCGTGAAGTCACCAGATGGAGATGCCAGCGAAACAGTTGATGGCGACTACACCGGGGAAGATTTCACCATTGCGTTCAACCCCACGTACTTGATTGATGGCATTGACGCAGTCCTTTCGGACGAAGTCGTCATTGAAAGCACGGACGCCAGTCGTCCGGCAACCGTTCGGAGCGCCGAGCAAGCCGATTTCCGGTACTTGCTCATGCCGGTCCGAGTGCCCTAGGTCATTGTGGGGCTCACTCGCCTCAGTCTCGAGAACTTTCGAATCTTTGATTCGGCTGCGTTTGAACCCGATCCGCAAGGAACAACCGTTCTCTTGGGGCCAAACGGCACCGGCAAGACGAGCATTCTCGAAGCCGTCGCGTATCTCGCGACCGGACGATCATTTCGTGGAGCAACGCGTGATGCACTCGTTCGACAGGGGCAAGTTTCTGGTTACCTCCACGGTTCAATCGACCAACCTGGCCGCGGAACGACAACGGTTGATGCGGAAATCAACCGAAGTGGTGCTGCGAGACTGTTGATCAATAAGCAACCAGCGAAGACGAGAAGCGATCTAGCAAACGCAGTCACCGTGACCACTTTTGCCCCAGACGACATGGTGGTCGTGCGCGGAGGACCAGGCGCAAGAAGGGAACTTCTCGATGAAGCTCTTTCAGCACTCAACCCACATGCAGGACCGCTGCTTGAAACCGTTGATCGAGTTCTCCGCCAACGTGGCGCGCTCCTGAAACAGGCCAAAGGACGGCTCAGTGGAGACGTCGGTTCAACACTTGAAGTTTGGGATGAGCGACTGGCTGAAGCTGGCACTGCACTCATTGCGCTGAGAATCGATCTTTGTCGTCAGCTTCGACCCGAAGTTGCAAGGGCCTATGAGGCATTGGCGGGAAGCACCTCTTCAGCCGACATCACGCGCCTCGACTACTCCCCCTCATTTGAGGGATCGTTGTTTGACGCCCTTCAGCGAACTCGCGAGGACGACCTCCGGCGAGCTCAAACGACCGTTGGGCCGCACCGTGATGATCTCACCCTTGAAATCAATGACCGAGAGGCTCGATCTCAAGCGTCCCAGGGGGAACAACGTTGTTTGGCACTCAGTCTGCGTCTTGCCATTCATCGTCTCGCGACCACTCACCTCGGAGCTCCGCCAATCCTTCTTCTCGATGACGTGTTCAGTGAACTCGATCTCGACCGAGCGCTTCGACTCATTGCAGAGTTACCAGTAGGACAAACGCTCATTTCTTCTGCCGTTCCGCTTCCGTCCGATGTCCAAGCGACGACAACGATCCACGTCAATGCATTGCGGCGCCATGTCTGAGCGAAAGTGGCGAAGCGCTGATGGCCCTCGCCAAATTGGGGGCTCGCTCGATCGCCTGTTTGGTCGCCTGACCCCTGCTGCAGCATCAACGTTGACGAGTCTCATTGATCATTGGGAAGAAATTGTTGGCCCTGAGATGGCTGCCGCAACTTCACCGATGAAAATTGAAGGTGACACCGTGACCATACGGTGTGATCGTGCCCCCTATGCCTCACACCTCAAGCTTCACTGGGAAGAATTCCGAGGCGCTGGAGGGAGCTTGGGAATTGACATTCCGAAGAGCCTCGCAGTTGTCCTCAAGCCGAAATGAGCCGTTTGTAGGACGGGTCAATCGAGTAGACTCGTGGGGTACTCCAGACGGGTACCGTGCGGTCCGAGTGGCCGGCGGGAACCCGTCGATAAATGGATTTTGTGACCGGGAGGCCGCGCCTGTGAAGAAGATGCCCGAGCAGGTTCTGTGACACCGAAGGACAGTTACGACGCAAGTGCAATTACGGTCCTAGAGGGTCTTGAACCAGTCCGAGTCCGGCCAGGTATGTACATTGGCTCAACCGGGGCGAGCGGACTTCACCACCTGATCTGGGAGATTGTCGACAATGCAGTCGACGAGGCAATGGCCGGCCACTGCAGTCTCATCGAGGTAACGCTTCTCGCTGATGGCGGGGTCAAAGTCACCGACGACGGTCGAGGCATTCCCGTCGACGAGCACAAGAGCTACAAGGGCAAGTCTGCTGCTGAAGTCGTCTACACCGTGCTTCACGCCGGTGGGAAATTCGGAGGCAGTGGCTACAAGGTCTCCGGTGGGCTCCATGGCGTTGGCGCAAGTGTTGTCAATGCGCTTTCGACCCGACTCATTCTTGAGGTTGACCGCAATGGCGATCACTACCTTCTTGAGTTCAAGAATGGTGGCGCTCCCCAGGGCAAGTTGGCAGTCGTTGCCAAGGCACCGAATGGAAGAACGGGAACAACCTGCACCTTCTGGCCAGACCCAACCATTTTCGAAGAAATCGAATTTCGCGCCCAAACGGTCACCGAACGCTTGCAGATCATGGCGTTTCTCAACAAGGGGCTTGAGATTCGGTTTGCCGATCTTCGTGATGGCAGGGACCCTGCACCAACGATCTTCAAGTACACCGGCGGAATTGTCGACTTCGTTCGGCACCTCAACCAATCAAAGGAAGCGCTCTTCAAGAAGGTTGGGAGCTTCTCTCAAATTGAGGAAACCATGGAAGTCGACGTTGCCTTCCAGTGGAACACCGGGTATTACGAGTCAATTCACTCCTTCGCCAACGGCATTTCAACCACCGAAGGCGGCATGCACGAAGAAGGGTTCCGCGCAGCGCTGACCACCACGGTCAACAAATACGCAAGAGCGCACAACGTCTTGAAGGAGAAGGACGAGAACCTGAAGAATGAAGACATCCGTGAAGGACTGACGGCCATTATTTCGGTCCGACTTCAGGAACCACAGTTCGAAGGCCAGACCAAGGCCAAGCTCGGAAACGTGCCGATGAAGTCACTCGTGCAAAAGGCGACGAACGCCAAGTTGCTCGAGTGGATGGAAGAGAATCCAACCGAGGCAAACCAAGTGGTGAAGAAGGCAATGCTTGCCGCTAGGGCCCGAATTGCTTCGCAATCGGCGCGCGACTTAACCCGGCGCAAGTCAGCGCTTGACGGAGCTGGACTTCCCGGCAAGCTCGTTGATTGTTCATCGCGCGATGAACGAGAGTCTGAGCTGTTCATCGTTGAAGGAAACTCCGCAGGCGGCTCGGCGAAAGATGCTCGAGACCCTCGAGTTCAGGCCATCCTGCCCATCCGCGGAAAAATCTTGAATGTTGAACGTGCGCGTGTGGACAAGATGCTCAAGAACGCCGAAATCCAAGCGTTGATCGCTGCAATTGGTGCGGGCCTGGGCGAAGAGTTTGACGTCTCGAAGATTCGGTATCACAAGGTGATCTTGTTGGCTGATGCAGACGTTGACGGCAGCCACATCCGCACCTTGCTGTTGACCTTCTTCTTCCGGCAGATGCGTCCACTCGTCGAAGGCGGCTTTGTGTACTGCGCTCAGCCACCTCTGTTCTCGACGCTTGTTGGAAAAGAAAAGATCTATCTGAAAGACGACAGCGCGAAGTCGGCGTACTTGGCGGAACATCCCGACCACAAGAACGACTTCCAGCGACTGAAGGGCCTCGGCGAGATGGACTTCGGCGAATTGCGCGACACCACCATGGATCAGTCGAAACGGTCCCTTCTTCAGGTGTCGGTTGATCAGGCAGCGCTCGCGGACGAAGTGTGCTCCGTCTTGATGGGCGACGACGTGGCCTCTCGCCGTAATTTCATTCAAAAGAACGCGAAGGATGTCCGGTTCCTCGACATTTGAGGAGATCAACGAAACCATGACCCCACCAGAGACCCCCCCAACAGAAGAGTCGCCACCAGGTATCGAGCCCATCGAGATCCAGGAGGAAATGGAGCGCTCGTTCCTCGAGTACTCGATGTCGGTCATCGTCAGTCGAGCACTTCCCGATGTCCGCGACGGCCTCAAGCCAGTGCACCGCCGGATCCTCTATTCAATGTTCGACCAAGGTCTTCGACCTGATCGTCCGCACACGAAGTGCGCCAAGGTTGTCGGCGAAGTTATGGGTACGTTCCACCCACACGGAGACGGTGCGATCTATGACGCACTCGTTCGTATGGTGCAGGAATTCTCTATGCGTCATCCGTTGGTCGATGGTCACGGAAACTTCGGTGGCACTGGTCCAGACGAAGGTGCCGCAGCTATGCGATACACGGAGTGTCGCCTGGCAGCACTAGCGCTCGAACTCATGGCAGGAATCGACGAAGAGACGATCGATTTCAAGCCGAACTACGACAACACCGACCTTGAGCCGGTTGTTCTTCCCTCGAGATTCCCGAACCTCCTCGTCAATGGTTCTCAAGGAATTGCTGTTGGTATGGCAACCAACATTCCGCCACACAACCTTGGTGAAGTCATCGATGCGGCCCTGCACCTCCTGGCAAATCCGGAGGCAACGCCCGACGACCTCATGGCATTTGTCAAAGGCCCGGATTTTCCGACAGGAGCTCAGATTCTCGGCCGAGCCGGCATCATGGACGCCTTCCGGACCGGGCGGGGCTCGATCAAGATGCGCGCCGTTGCCGAAATTGAAGAAGTCAAGGGCATCAGCCAAATCGTCGTTACCGAGTTGCCGTATCAGACCTCCGTCGAGTCCGTTGAGTCTCGTATCGCTGAACTTTCTGACAGCAAAGAACTTGAGGGCATTTCCGGCCTGCTCAACGCGAGCGCCGGAAAGAAGCCAAAGCTCATCATCAAGCTGAAGCGTGATGCGAACGCGAATGTGGTGCTCAACAAGCTCTACAAGATGACGCCACTACAGACGAGTTTCGGTGTGAACACACTTGCGCTCGTCGACGACGTTCCTCGGACGCTCAATCTTCAACAGGTCCTTCAGCACTACCTCGACCACCAAATCGAAGTCGTCACACGAAGGTCAGAATTCCGACTTCGCAAGGCCGAGGCGCGTGCCCACATTGTTGAGGGCCTCATTCGAGCCCTCGACATGTTGGATGCAATCATCGCCACGATTCGCTCGTCTGATGACCGCGGTGCAGCGCGTGAAGCATTGATGCTTGCCCCTTACGAGTTCTCAGAGGAACAGGCCAACCACATTCTCGACATGACGCTTGGTCGATTGACGCGGCTTGGTCGTGCGGAACTTGACGAGGAAATGGCAAAGCTCCGTGAGACGATTGCCGGCCTGCTCGCCATTCTCGGCGACGAGGTGATGTTGAAGGCTGTCATCACTGAAGAGATGTCCGCGATCAAGACGAAGTTCGCTACCCCTCGTCGCACGCAGATCGTGAATGACCCAGGTGAACTTGGCGCAGAGGACCTCATTGATGATGAGGAAATCGTTGTCACCATGACTGCCGCTGGCTACATCAAGTCCGTCTCATCGGCGAACTTCAAGGTCCAGGGTCGTGGCGGGCGCGGCATTCAAGGTGCGAAGTTGAAGGAAGAAGACCTGGTGACCCAGGTCGTGCACACGACCACTCACGCCTTCATCTTGCTGTTCTCCAACATGGGCAAGGTCTATCGACTCCGCGGTCACGAAATTCCTATGAAGGAACGTCAGGCCAAGGGAACGGCTGTCGTGAATCTCATTCCGTTGGCTCCAGGAGAGACGGTTGAGGCAATTATTGACACTCGCGACTTCCCTGAAGAGCAGTACCTGCTCTTTGTGACGAGCCAAGGTCAAGTCAAAAAGACTCCGTTCTCTGAATACGACAAGTCGCGTCGCGACGGCTTCATTGCCATCAATCTTCGAGAGGGCGACAATCTCGTTCGCGTTGTTCGAACCAATGGACACGATGACCTGTTCTGTGTCACCTCGCAGGGAATGACGATTCGTTTCAGCGAAGATGATGTTCGCCCAATGGGTAGATCTGCGGCAGGTGTTCGCGGCATCAAGTTGAAGCCTGGCGATCAAGTGGTGTCACTCGATGTCTCGGGTGAAGACCTCGATATTTTGATCGTGACGGATGCTGGATTCGGGAAGCGCACCAAGGTTGAGCGCTTCAATATCCAAGCTCGAGGCGGTCAGGGAGTCAGAGGTATTCGCCTTACCGCTGCACGCGGACGCGTTGTGGCAGCGTTCATGGCAAATCTTGATGAAGAGATCCTGCTTGTTTCGTCAGGCGGCGTCATCATTCGGATGCCAGTGCGAGAAATCGCAAGCCAGGGGCGCGATGCAACGGGTGTTCGAGTGATGAACCTTGATGAAGGACAGACCGTTGCTGCGGTGACGCGACTCGTGACTGAAGAGGTTGACGAGAGCTGAGTTTGGCCAGTCAGTAGGTTGCCGAAGGCCGTTCGTTAGACCGCCGTCGCGGCAGCTCGTTCGAGCATCTGGAGCAATACACCTGGATCTTGAGCGCCAGACACCGCAAATCGTCCGTCGACCACAAAGGTTGGGACTCCGGAGAAGCCATTGTTCGCGGCAAGTTCTTCGTCAAAGCGAACGTCTGCGGCGAATCGATCGGTCGTGAGGGTCAGCAAGATCTCTTCAGCGGGAAGTCCAACTTCCTCAGCACAACGTGTGAGCACCGCATGGTCGCTCATGAGCTGTCCTTCTTCAAAGTAGGCCTTGAGGAGGCGCTCCTTCATCTCGTCGCCTTTGCCGAGATGGGTGGCGAGGTGAATGATCCGGTGAGCGTCGAACGTGTTTCCTGATTGGAGATCTTCTAGTTGGTAGTTGAGACCAAACGTTGCGGCCGTCTCCGTGATTCGAAGCTGTGTTGCTTCGACTTGAGACGCGCTCATCCCGTATTTCTTGGCCAAGAGTTCGTTCATTGGAAGGTCGCGTTTGGCCGGTGCGCCAGGATCAAGTTCGAAACTCCGCCACCGAACAACGACCTCGTCTCGACCGTCGAAGTTTGCAAGAGCGGATTCCAAACTGCGCTTGCCGATGTAGCACCAGGGGCACGCAACGTCGGACCATACGTGAATCTCCATGACAACCTCCGAGAGGGACAACGCCTCGATACGCACTTCGTATTCCCGAGGGTTCAGTTGTGAGTGGGGGACTGTCAGACTGGTGCAATGCCGAAGTACTGCACCATTGAAGAAGCGGTCGCGTCTCTTCGCCCAAACGACACCATTGGTATGGGCCTTGCACTCGGCAATCCCTCGCGTCTTCTGGTTGGTCTCAACGCCCGAACCGACTGGGAAAACTTGGTTCTTGGTGCCACGCTCCTCGTCAGTTCAGCCGACGTGCTCCTTCAGCCTGGGGTGGAACTTCGATCAGGTTTCTTTGGTCCGATTGAGCGTCTCTATGCATCCATGGGAGCGAGGATCTCGTTCATTCCCGCTGGATTTCGACAATTCGCCGTCACCATGCGGCGCCTTGCGCCTCGAGTGATGGCAGTGCAGGGACGCATTGACCAAGAAGCTGGCGTGGTGAATCTCTCACTGCATGTCGGCGGAACTCGAGAGGAACTCCTCCTTGCTGGTGCTGATCCGAGTCGAGTTCTGATCGTTGAGGACAACCCACTGTTACCGCGCACGAGTTCGCTGGCACCGTTTCAGAACACCATTCCGTTGGAATTGGTTGATCTGGTTGTTCCTGGTGGTGACGCGCCCTATGTCTTGGCGGAAGAACCCTCGAGTGACGTCGATGCCGCAGTCGCCGAAGTTGCGGCGACCTTTGTTACCGATGACGCAACGTTGCAGTGCGGCATTGGTGCGATTCCGAACCTGGTGGCGAAAGCGCTCGCAACTCGTCCAGGTGGTGGCTATGGGATTCACTCGGAGATGTTCACCAATGGCCTGCTCGCTCTCCACAAGGCAGGCAAGGTGACCAACACCAATAAGGGTGTCTATGACGGCGCATCGGTCACGACCTTTGCCCTTGGATCCTCCGAGCTCTACGACTTCCTCGATGGGAATCCAGATGTCGCGTTCCTGCCGGTTGATGCCATTAACGACCCAACCATCATTCGCAATAATCGGAACTTCACCTCAATCAACGGCGCCATCTCGGTTGATGCGGTGGGCCAAATTGTGGCCGAAGCGGTCGATGGCCGACAGATTTCCGGTGTTGGGGGTCATGAAGACTTTGTTGCTGGCGCCGGGATGGAGATTGATGACGTGTCGATGGTGGTCCTTCACTCGACGGTTGAAATCGGCGGCGAGCGAAGAAGTCGCATTGTGCCAACACATCCAGCGGGTGCCATCGTGAGCACGCCTCGACACCACACTGGCGTGATCGTCACCGAATACGGCGCCGCCGACCTTCGAGGGCTCTCGTTGGCCGAGCGGGCGCGAGCCTTGGCCGAGATCGCTCATCCAGACTTCCGCAGTGAACTCAAGAGCGCTGCCTCGCAATTCGGCCTCCCAAGGGTTTCCTTCTCATGATCACCATTGAACAACTCACCATTGAAATTGCAGGACGACCGATTGTTCGCGATGCCAATGTGCTCATTGGTGACTCGGACAAAGTAGGCCTTGTTGGCAAGAATGGCGCTGGTAAGTCAACGCTGCTGTCGGTTGTCCTTGGGGAACCAGGCGCCCACATTCGTTCACAGGGAAGAGTGACGTTCTCCTCCACCTACGGCTACTTGCCTCAGGTTCCGATTGAGGGCGGGCTTGGTCTCGAGCCGATTGGCTTCAGCCATGTGCTCTCTGCCCGAGGACTGGACGTCCTTGATGAAGAGCTCAATCGCGCTCGCACCCAAATGGCGAAGGATCCAACCGAAGAGGCAATTACTGCGTTCTCCGATCTCGAAGAGCGCTACCGCAATGCCGGCGGCTATGAAGCTGAGGCACAAATGGCTCGGCTTGCTGACGGACTCGGACTCCGGCAGGACTTGTTGTTCGAAGATCTGGAGAGCCTCTCCGGTGGCCAGCGCCGACGGGTTGACCTGATCCGAATCCTGTTTCAGCAACCACAAGCAATGGTGCTTGACGAACCGACCAACCACTTGGACATCTCGGCGAAGCGGTGGTTGTTTGATGAAATTGGACGGTTCCCAGGTTCAGTGCTTGTCATCAGTCACGACCTGGCATTGCTTGATAAGTCCATTGACAAGGTGTTGGCACTTGCTGATGGCCGCCTCGACACCTACAAGGGGAATTACTCGACGTTCTTAGAAGCTCGCGAACTCGACATCTCCCAGCGAGAGCGCTCATCGGCAATGGAGGAGAAGGAGATCAAGCGGCTTTCGCAATTGGCCGACTCCATGCGTGGCCAGACCGAGAAGCGAGCAAAGACGGCCAAGGCACTTGACCGACGAGTTGAGCGGATTGAGCAGAATCGCACTGAGGTTCGAAAGCGAGAGTCGAAGGTCACCTTCAAACTTCCCGTCCCGGCACGAGCTGGTGCAGTCCCGATGACCATTCAGGACCTTGCTGTCTCCTATGGAACAAAGACCATTCTGAAGCGGACCAATCTCCTTGTTGGCAGAGGCGACCGAGTCGTCGTTCTTGGTCGAAACGGTGTCGGCAAGTCCTCCATGCTTCGGTGTTTGGCGGGCGTTCAAGCCCCGACCAAGGGCTCGATCAAATTGGGGACGAATACCAGCGTTGGGTACTTCGCTCAGGAGCACGAGCAGATTGATCGAGACATTTCAGCACTCGACAACTTGGACGATGTGGTCTTAAAGACCGATGGTGAGCGCCGAGCCTTGCTTGGCTCCTTTGGTCTCACCGGCAACAAGGCCGAACAACTCCCAGGAACCTTGTCCGGTGGAGAACGAGCGAAACTCGGTTTGGCCATGCTTGCGGCTGGCCGTCACAACTTCCTCATTCTTGACGAACCGACCAACAACCTCGATCCGGCGTCGGTGGTGGCGATTGGAGAAATGCTTGCGAGATGGGAAGGAACACTCATCGTGGTGTCCCACGAACGCGCATTCGTTGAGGCACTCGAGCCAACCCACGCAGTGCTCTTGCCAGATGAGTTCTATGACCTCTGGCGCGACGAGTACCTCGACGAAGTTGAGCAGCGCTAACTCATTCGCACCAGAAGGTTGACCGCTCGACGAGTGGAGCGAGCGCAATGCCCGTGAAACTCAAGAGCCTCCGCGCCCAAATGCATCCCATGGTCCATTGGCGGTCACCGTGCCAACGCCCTCGAGGCCAATCGATGCACGTGCGTCCTCCAGCGGAAGATGAAGGAGACCTTGCCAATCAAAGGAAGCACTTGAGAGGTCAGTTGCCGTTGCCGCACCTCGCCTCGTGGCTTCCGCCAAGATCGCAGGACTGAGGGCTGACCTTGAAGGTGCAAAGACCCCGATCTTCACTTCGTGGTGCCACTGGACCATGATCGCTGCGAGGTAGTCAATGCCGCTCTCGGTTGAGTTTGCTGCGCTGAACAGCGCCACATAGATCTCATCCTCGGCCGAGGTCGCATAGCCAGCCAAGACGTGGGTGACATCGTGGGCGCCGAGCACTTCAAGTGGCGGCGCACCGACAGATCCTGGAATGGCAAATCCCGTGTGGGCATAGAAGCGGAGAACTTCTTCGCCGGTCGATCCCGGAGGGGCAGCGTGAAGAAGGTCGGAATACTCCGCGAAGACTTTCGGATCGGTGAGGAGAGGAGGACCGCCAGCGTCCAAGCGAGCTTGAAGAATTTCCTCGGCAACTCCGGACTTCTCTGACATGAAGTGACGAAGGAGGTCGGCGCCAACTCGCTGCGCTGCAATTCCCGAGAGCTGGTCAATCTTGACGGCGAGCTCGTCATCAATCTCGAGTGCTTCGGCCAGTCTCTTGACGGCGTGCGCTGCACCTTCATCAAAATCATCAGTGACGAGCGCGCAGAGCGTCGCGGCAACCATTGCCTCATGACGTTCACGGGGCTCAACCAAATCACCGCAGAGGAGGGCAAGAGCCTTGTCGGCATCTGCGTGATGGCCATGGTGCGAACCGAGGAGTCCTTCGAGTTCGAGATCAGGCCGAACTTCACCAAAGACTTGAGCCATTGACTGCACGAGCGCTGCTTCAGGGCCTTCAAAGGGACGCGTTGCTCCCGCAGTTGTCACGAAGCGCATTGCTCCAAGAATGCCGCGCACGGTGTCACTCGAACCGTTGAGCAGTAGTGGCATGGCGACTCCCTTCTCGGTGGAATGAACCGTAGTTCGAAAGCAGAGGATCTGAGGTGGTGGATGCAGGTGTGCGAGGATGCAGAAATGTCGACAACTGCTGAGAAGTTCGTCACCGTAAATCAGGGCTTCCGAGCTCGCCTCGTCGGTCTCACCGAAGAGCAGCTTGCTGCACCCACGCCTTGCGAAGGCTGGACGGCCAACGATTGCATTGATCATGTGCTGTCGATCTACCTCATGGTCTTGACGTCAACTGGCGCCGACGTGCAAGACCTCGAGGGAGCGTCACCCCTCGAACGCTTTGACCACCTCGCTCCTTTGCTCGAGGCAGCGGTGAGCGATCCAGTAACCGGTGGCCAAGAGGTAAAGAGCCCCTTTGGTCCAATGGCGCTCAAGCAACTGGTTTCAGGCATTGTGATTCACGACACCTTGGTGCACACCTGGGATCTCGCGAAAGCCGTTGATGGAGACCTCCAGCTTGATGAGGAGTTGGTCACCGAATCCTTCGCAAAGATGCTGCCAATGGATGAAGGTCTCCGGAATCACGGTGCTTTCGCCGAGAAGCGCTCGGCACCAGAAGGTGCAGATATCCAAACCCAGTTCCTTTCTTTCCTTGGCCGCACCGTTTAAGACCTTTCTTCACGACTGATTGGAGTCCCATGAACATCCTTCGCACACCTGATGAGCGTTTCGACGCACTGCCTGACTATTCGTTTGCCCCGAAGTATCTCGAGATTCCGTCAGGTGATGGGGCAATGCTTCGCGTGCACTACCTCGATGAAGGCCCCCGCGAGGCAAGCGAAACCGTGTTGCTGCTTCACGGTGAGCCCAGTTGGTCCTACCTCTATCGACACATGATTCCGGGCCTCGTCGCCGCGGGCTATCGAGTCGTTGCGCCGGATCTTGTGGGATTCGGAAAGTCCGACAAGCCAGGGACGAGATCGGATTACACCTACGCGGCGCATGTTGCATGGCTCGACGCGACGCTTTTTGGCGAGCAACTGAACCTTTCAGGGATCACCTTGTTCTGTCAGGACTGGGGTGGCCTGCTCGGTCTCCGAATGGTGGCTGCGCACCCAGAACGTTTTGCTCGTGTGGTGGTTGCCAACACTGGCCTACCGACGGGCATGGGGACGCCGAGTGACGCGTTTTTGGCATGGCAAAACTTCAGCCAGACCTCACCTGTCTTCCCCATTGGCATGATCGTCAACGGTGGCACGGTTCGAGATCTCTCCGAGGGTGAAGTCGCGGCATATGACGCACCATTCCCCGACGAGACCTTCAAGGAAGGTGCTCGGCAATTTCCTGCTCTCGTTCCTTCACTTCCAGATGACCCAGAGCGTGCGGCAAATGAAGCCGCATGGGAAGTACTGCGCACGTTCGAGAAGCCCTTTCTCGTTGCGTTTAGCGATTCCGACCCCGTAACAGGTGGAACCGACGGAATCTTTCATCGCGAAGTTCCTGGAACGAAGGGTCAAGCGCATACGACGATCGTCGGTGGTGGACACTTCCTCCAAGAGGACTGCCCACAGGAACTCGTTCAGGTCCTCACCACATTCATTACCGATACGCCGAAGGGTTAAGACTCCTCAACGCGAGGGCCGAATCCATGAGGCGAGCCAGATTGCCGACATGGTGATGATGAAGGCCCAGTACCAGTGGAACGCAATGCCGGTCGCGAAACTGAAGAGGGCAATGAGCAACAGTCCCGATCGTCGTGTCACCTGGCTACTTCTCGGAATCGAGCGGCGGCGCGGTCGGAAAGACGACCCTTGGTGTTGGCCGCCATGGTGACGCGGACGAGTCATCGAGGGTTCCGGCGTCGATCGCTGCATCAATGACGGCAGTCTGTTGCCGTTCATCCTTCAACCACACGAGCGCACAGGGAATGAGCGCGGTCATCATGATGAGATCGCCAACAATCCACATAATGGCGCCACCTTGGTGAATATCTGAGAGCACCGAGGGACCCCAGTTCCGCATTCCTGTGGCGAAGCCCGAGTAGGGACCGACATGGTTGGTTGAAACAAGGGCGAGACCCGTAATGGTGTCGACGGGCACGGCGAGGAACAGATACACCATTCGAAGTCCTGGAGCCAAGGGATGCCGGGTGTGCTCAACGCCGACGACAGGACGCCAGAAGAGATAGCCAATGACGATGAACGAAATCGACTCGAGCGAATGGGTGAAGCCCGATGTCATCGCGAGCGAGAACAAATTGGTCAGGTGGAATGCCGGAATCGAAAGCGCGTAGAGAACGAAGCCACACAGTGGATGACCGAGGACTCCTGCGGCGCTTGAGCGAAGGAGTTTTCGAAGTGAATGACCGAAGCCACCCGTTGACGCGGCCACGATCAAGTCAAGTGGTGCGCTCGCAGCCAGAAATGCGGCTCCAACCATGACCAGCAAGAGGTGCTGCACCATGTGGGCAGAGAACAAGGTCATGTCGTAGATGCCAACGACGGAACAAAACGCGAGGAGAAAGCTGATTGCGGCACCGAGGGCAAAGACGATTCTGAGCTTTGGCCACGGATGTTCCGACAAGCCATTCACTCGATGAACCAGCAGGACGTATCCATTGATCGCGAGAAGGATGACAAGTGCTGACCAGGTGAACTGCCACTGAAAGAGGTTGTCCCACTGAAGTGGGCCGAGCGGGGCTTCACCCATTCCCATGATCAGGCCCCGGTTGAATCATGGAGTTTTGCCCCATGACGTCCGGCACCGGCAACGAATCGTGCTGCACCCTCCAACGTTTCTCCGCTCAGAATCGTCTCGAAACCCAATTCGTATTCCCGAGAAAGGGCCGCAGTCCCTCCAAGGCTCCATTGATCGAGTGTCGATCTCCGATCGCTTCGCAAGCATCGTTGTGGCAAGACAGACAATTGCTCTGCCATTCCGAGTGCAGCATCGAGCGCAGTGCCACGGGCCACCAACCGATTGGCTAAGCCAATCTCGAAGGCTTCGCTGGCGGTGACGTCTCGTCCGGTCAAGATCATGTCCAAGGCTCTGCTTTGGCCGATCAACCTCGGGAGCCGAACGGTGCCACCGTCAATGAGCGGAACTCCCCATCGTCGACAGGCCACGCCAAACACCGAACCTTCACCGGCAAGACGAAGATCACACCACAGGGCAAGCTCGAGGCCACCAGCAACGGCAAAGCCCTCGATCGCGGCAAGCACTGGTTTTGAGAGCTCCAATCGAGTCGGCCCCATTGGCCCAGGAGCGCTCGAAACGGGAAGGACGCGATTTCCTCTTCCGTCAGCGACTCCCTTGAGATCAGCACCTGCACAGAAGGTCCCTGAAGCTCCCGTCAAAATCGCGACACGTTGGTTTGGATCTGCGTCAAAGGCGAGAAAGGCTGCCTCCAAGGCATCAGCAGTTGGTCGATCTACCGCATTTCGAACCTCAGGTCGATTGATCGTGACAATGGTGGTGGTCCCTTTGATCTCGATCTCAACGGTCATGGGGTAACTCCATCACAATTCGGTGGTGTGGGAGACCGGTCGATGGCGACGCATGGGCTGAATCTGGAACTCGAGTGAAGCCAATCGCGTCGTAGAACCCGAGGGCCGTGTCACGCCCATTGGCCCAAAGCAGCGTCACACCTCGATCAACGAGAATTCGCAGGAGTTCCTCAATGAGCACTCTTCCAAGACCCTGGCCCTGAAAGGCCTCGTCAATCGCCATAAAGCGAAATTGCCAAGGATTTTGGTGGTCAAGGTCCGGGCTCGGACAGGGAAACGCTGAAACTGCCCCAATGACGTCTTGACCGTTCCTGAGACCAAGATGGAAGCACCCAGGAATCGCATCTTCAGCAACAATCACCGGAGCAGCAGGATCGTCCGCCCGGAGCACGCGACGCCGAAGGTCAGTGATCTCGTCCAATTGCACCATCTCTGGAGCGTTCATGGGATAAATCCTAGGCAGTCGGCCAACGAGCCCCCCATTGCCCTCAAACGGCCGAAGCGGCTCGTTCCATAGCAGGAAGGTCAAGTCGGCCCATCTCCATCATGGCGGCGAGTGCCTTTGCAGATCGCTCAGGGTCTGGGTCTCCGAGAAGTCGGCCAAGCCCGTCCGGGACAACTTGCCAGGACAGCCCAAAGCGGTCCTTGAGCCAACCACATCGACCGGGTTCGCCACCATCTTCGTTGAGGGCTTCCCAGAGCTGATCTACCTGTTCTTGCGTTGCGCAGTGCAAGGACATTGAAATTGCTTCGGTGAACGGAAACATGGGGCCACCATTGAAGAGTTGGAGCCTTTGGCCCGCAATGATGATGGTCGCCGACTGGGGATCATCCGGAGAACCATTCACCTCAATAACCTGTGCACTCGGAAAAATTGAGGAATAGAAGGTTAGCGCTTCGCCGATGCGACCATTCATCCAAAGAAACGGGGTAAGGCGGGGTTCTGGTTGAAGAAGTGCTCCATTGTCGTCAAAGACATTTGCCCCCTCAAGCGAACGGTCACCAGTCGGCGCCGGGACCACGCAAAAGGCCACACCCGAAGGATCCTCGAGTACCACCCAGTGCCCGTGCCGGACCCGTTCGACCGCCCCTAGGGCCACAAGTCGAGAAACTTCGGCCTCAAGATCGTCGGTGTGCACGTCGAGATGAACGCCTGGTTGGCCCTCGATGCTTTGGACGAGTAGCTGAAAACCTGAGCCTTCACCAAACACGCTGAACTCTTCATGGTCATGGCCAAGCCGAGAGGAGGTTCCTGTTAAGCCTTCATAGAAGGACACGACGTCCTGGCGTTGTGAATGGGGAATATCAATGACGGCGACCGCCAGGCGAGAACGATGCATGTAAGGAAGTTTCGCAGAAGTCGTGAAGGGGAGCGCTGCTACCTCATTGCAACCAAGCTTCCTTTCGAGATACCTCAGGGAACTGGTGCCGTGATCATTCGCTAATACTGACCAGTACCTCGATCGTTTCCTTACTCAAGAGTAATCTTCGCCTAGGAATTTCAGAAGTCTTGGGGTAAACTCTTGGGAAGTGCATAAGCACTGCGTAGCCATGGAGTCACACCTGTTATGAAGACCCTCCGCGCACTGATCCTCGCCGTCGTCAGTTCAACACTTTCACTGACCGCCGTCGTGGTGCCAATGAGTGGGAGCACCGCGTCCGCAGCGACCCGCGTTGCCCACGTTGGCACGGTTCCTGGCGCCCCAACGGGAGCATTGGCCACCGCGGGAAACGGACAGGCAACCGTGACGTGGAGAGCTCCACGCAACGCGGGTTCTTCCCCAATTACGTCCTATACCGTCACCTCGGATACGTATTTGAGTGCCTATCCAGTCCGAACCTGCACTACTCCTGATGGAAGAACGCTTTCCTGCATTGTCACTGGTCTCACGAATGGTGTTCTTTACGCATTTACGGTGACCGCCACCAATAGCGCGGGAACTTCAGTAGCGTCTGTCTATACCAACACGGTTACGCCAACCGCGCCGCCGACTCCACCAACCGCAGTAACTGCTCGTGCGGGGAGTTCTTCGGCGGCAGTTTCTTGGACTGCGCCAACGTCAAATGGTGGAGCGGCAATTTCGAGCTATACCGCCTCTGCATTTAACGCAAATGGAACGGTTGCTTCGACCTGTCGGACGACCTCAGGGACCAACACCGCCGCGGCAACCAATTGCACGATTGCCGGTCTCACCAATGGCTTGACCTACACCGTGTCGGTTGTTGCGTCGAATGGAACGTCGACCTCAACGCCGTCGACGCCCGCCGTTTCCGTGACCCCAGTGGGTCCACCACCTGCGCCTGGTACGCCAGTTGCGGTTCCAGGAAACACCCAAGCGACCGTTACTTGGACTGCACCGATTTCCAATGGTGGTTCGGCCATTAGTGGCTACACCGTGACCTCGACGACCACGGCGAACTCCTGCACCGCAACGGTTACCTTGAGTTGCACCGTCACCGGGCTCACCAATGGTCGAACCTATGCGTTCCGAGTCGTTGCCCGCAATGCGAGCGGTGCCGGAACCCAGTCGGCTGCTTCAAACTCGGTTATTCCTGGTGTCATCCCAGGGGCTCCAACAACCGTTGTTGCAACTGCTGGTAACGCCTCGGCCACCGTCACCTGGAAGGCACCTACTTCCAACGGCGGCTCACCAATTCTTCGTTACGTCGTCACGTCGACCCCAGGTTCGGTGACCTGCACGACAGCAAATGGCACCACCCTTTCTTGCGTTGTTTCGGGCCTCACCAATGGCACGGCCTACACCTTCAAGGTGGTGGCAGTGAATGGCATTGGCTCAGGTCCAGCGTCAACGGCGAGCAACTCGGTCACTCCGAGTCTTCCGCCGAACGTTCCGACCAACGTGATTGCGGTTGCAGGTAATGCCCAAGCAACAGTGTCGTGGACTCCAGCAGCAACGATCACCACTCCGATTGTTTCGTATACGGCATCGGCGATTCCAGCCGGACGTCGGACTACCTGCACGACACCAAACAGCAGTACCCACACCTGCACGATTACCGGCCTGACGAATGGAAGGAGCTACACGTTCACCGTTGTGGCGAACTTCGCAAGGGGAAGCAGTGCGGCATCCACACCGTCAAACGCCGTCACGCCTGCAACGTTGCCAGGGGCGCCGACAGGTCTCACGGTTACCGCTGGAAACACGTCCATCATCGCGTCATGGGTAGCCCCTAGATCCAATGGTGGTTCGCCGATCACGTCCTATGTTGCAACGGCATTTGACCTCAATGGCAATGCCATTTCCACCTGCACGACGGCAACATTGACCTGCACGATTCCCGGACTCACCACCGGCACGCCCTATCGAGTTTCAGTAAAGGCCGCTAACAGCGTTGGATTCGGACCTTCGACCCCCCTGTCGGCATCGGTGACACCTTCGACACTTCCAAGTGCTCCAGTTACCGTGACTGCAGTCGCTGGCAATGGTGCGGCGACCGTCAGTTGGCTAGCCCCGCTCTCTTCGGGTGGCACGCCAGTCACGTCGTATCTCGTGACCGCCTATGCCGGTGCAACGGCCTCCTACACGTGTGCAACAAATGGCGCGCTTTCCTGCGTCGTCAATGGCCTCACCAATGGCACGGCCTACACCTTCAAGGTGGTTGCCACGAATACGAATGGTTCTGGACCGGCTTCGGTGGCTTCACGGGCAGTGACGCCAGTCGGAATCGTTGGTGCACCAACTGTTCCGCTCTCGGTGACAGGAGTCCCCGGAACCTCACTCGTGACGGTGAGCTGGTTGGCTCCAGCTTCCAACGGTGGAAAGACCATCACTGGCTACACCGTGACTGGTTACGGTCCAAGTGGAGCAGTTGCCGGGTCTTGCACGACGGCCGGTGCGCTTTCCTGCACCGTCTTTGGCCTAACCAACGGAGCTGGCTACACCTTCTCGGTGTATGCAAGCAACGCAAATGGTCGTGGTCCTTCTTCGCCGTCAACCTCGGTGGTTATCCCCGTGACCTTGCCAGGTTCGCCAACCTCCATTTCAACAGTGCCCGGAAATTCGCAAGTGACGGTTTCCTGGGTGGCGCCCTCGTTTAATGGCGGTACGCCGATTCTTTCCTATGTCGTCACCGCATTTGATCCAGGCAGCAATGTTGCTGGATCGTGCTCGACGCCAAATGGCTCGACAACTTCTTGCACGGTTACCGGCCTCACCAACGGAATCGCTTACACCTTCGCAGTTTCAGCGACGAATGCCGTTGGTGTTGGAACCGCGTCGGTTTCTGCACCAGCGACGCCATCAACGATCCCAAGTTCTCCAACTGGTGTGGTTGCAACGGCTGGTAACGGTGCGGCAACGGTCCACTGGACCGCTGGTGCCAACGGTGGTTCACCAATAACCGGGTACACCGTCACTGCTTTTGACAATGTTCACGTCACCGCAGGCACCTGCTCAACGGTCGGGGCGACGTCCTGCACCATCACTGGTCTCACCAATGGAATTGCCTACACGTTCTCCGTGACGGCAACGAACGCGAACGGTTCTAGCAACCCCTCTGCTGAGTCATCTGCAGTGACACCAACGGCACCCGTCGGAACGCCGAGCGTGCCTCAGTCAGTGAGCGCTGTTGCTGATGATGCAAGCGCAACCATTTCATGGTCCGCACCTTCGTCGACCGGTGGTTCTGCCATTACTGGTTACACCGTCACGGCCTATGACCAAGATGGCGTTGTCGCCGGCACGTGTTCGGTGGATGGCTCAACCCTTACCTGTTCGATCACTGGCCTGACCAATGGCGTTGGCTACACGTTCTCCGTTGTTGCGAGCAATGTTGCGGGATCTGGTCCGGCATCAGCGCTGACATCCGTGGTTGTCCCAACCGGCAATCCAGCAGCTCCATCGGGTGTCATTGCAACTCCCGGTGCTGGCCAGGTTGCAATCTCATGGACCGCACCAACCTTTGATGGTGGCTCACCTATCACGAGTTACACCGTGACGGCATCACCTGGAGGTCTGACTTGCACAACGCCTGATGGGTCGACACTTACCTGCACGATCACTGGTCTGACCAATGGTGTCGGCTACACGTTTACGGTTGTCGCTACCAATACCAATGGAGACAGTCCAGCTTCATCTCCATCGTCGACCGTTACTCCCTCGGCAGTTCCGAGCCCACCGCTCAACGTAACGGCGACGACCAGCAACGGTGGAGCAACGATTAGTTGGGATGCTCCTGACTCTTCCGGTGGTTCGCCGATAACTGGCTACACCGTCACTTCATCACCTGGTGGTTTGACGTGTGTGACCAATGGAGAGCTCACCTGCAACATCGGTGGATTGACCAATGGTGTGTCGTATACCTTCACCGTGACGGCGACCAATGGTGATGGGGCAAGTGATCCATCGAGCCCTTCAAATGCTGTCATTCCTTCAACCTTGCCAACGGCACCGCTGAACCCGACGGCGCTTGCGTCAAATGGCCAGGCGACGATCACGTGGACCGCACCTGCTTCTGACGCTGGTTCACCCATTACCAGTTACACCGTGACCTCGTCACCTGGTGGTCTTACTTGCACCACGCCTGATGGATCAACGCTTACTTGCACGGTGACTGGTCTCACCAATGGCACGGCGTACACCTTCACCGTCGTGGCGACCAATGGAAACGGGAACGGCGACACGTCAGTCGCCACCGCTCCGGTGACTCCGTCTTCGATTCCTGGAGCGCCCCTCTCGGTCTCGGGCAAGGGCGGCAACGGACAAGCGGTCGTTACGTGGAGTCCTCCGGCAAGCGATGGTGGATCGCCAATCACTGGTTACACCGTCACGGCGTTTGATCCGAATGGTCACGCCGCCGGCGGCTGTACCACTGACGGCTCGACCACCTCTTGTTCGATTTTCAATTTGACCAATGGCGTTGGCTACACCTTCTCGGTAACGGCGACGAATGCCAATGGAACTGGTCTCGCCTCTGCGCCGAGCTCGCCACCAACGGTGCCAACCGACGTGTCGAGTAAGCCACTGTCGGTCACTGGAACTCCTGGGAATGGTCAAGTGACCGTTTCGTGGCTTGCTCCTGGTTCAACTGGTGGAACGCCAATCACGGGGTACACCGTTACCGCGTCGACTGGTGGAACCCCAATCGCAACGTGCACGACGACCGGCGCACTTTCCTGTGTCGTTACTGGCCTCACCAATGGCGTTGCCTATACCTTCACGGTTGTTGCGACGAATAGCAATGGACCAAGTCCAGCCTCAGATCCAAGTACACCGGTTGTCCCATCGACGACGCCCGATGCACCAACGATCTCCACTGCGACTGCAGGTAATGGTCAGATCACTGTTGCGTGGACCGCTCCTGGGTTCTCCGGAGGTTCTCCGATCACTGGCTATAGCGCGACTGCCTACGACTCTGGGCTGAATGTGATCTCCACGTGCACGACGTCAGGCGCTCTCACGTGCACCATTACTGGTCTCACCAATGGCACGGCGTACACGGTGTCGGTTCAAGCCATCAACGTCAATGGAACCGGAACGGCTTCGACGACACTGTCGGCCACCCCATCAACCAAGCCAACAGCTCCGGTCAATGTCACGGCGATCCCAAGTAATGGCTCCGCCATTGTGAGTTGGACCGTTCCGTCGAGTGACGGCGGTTCGCCAATTCTTAGCTACACCGTGACGGCGTACTCTGGCGTGAACGCCTTGACGACCTGCACCACTCCTGATGGGACAACGCTCACGTGCACGGTGACGGGCTTGTCCAATGGCACGGCGTACACGTTCAAGGTTGTTGCAACCAATGCGAACGGAGCGAGCCCAGCATCCTTGGCCTCGTCACCTCCAACGACGCCTACCGGCAACCCAGGAGCTCCAACGGCGGTCCAGTCGATTGCAGGGAATGGTCAGCTCACGGCTTCGTGGACTGCTCCGGTCGCAACTGGTGGCTCACCGATCACGCTTTACACAGCAACGGCCTACAACGGAAACACGGCATCAGCCAACTGCCAGACCTCTGACGGTTCGACGCTCACCTGCACCATTACTGGTTTGACGAACGGCACGGCCTACACGGTGAAGGTCACCGCTACCAACATCAATGGGACAAGCCCCGCGTCGATCGCGGCAACAGCAGTTACGCCTTCCACGAAGCCAAATGCTCCAACGAACGTCACCGCAGTTGCCGGTAGTGCTCAAGCCACCGTTTCGTGGTCGGCACCTTCGTTCAATGGTGGATCACCAATCACGGGCTACACCGTGACCTCAGATCCAGACTTCAGAACGTGTACAACGAATGGTGCGACGTCATGCACTGTCACGGGACTCAGCAATGGCACGGCGTACACGTTCACGGTGATTGCGACGAATGTGAATGGCGACAGTCCTTCGTCACTGGCCTCTCAGCAACCGGCAACTCCTTCGTCTGCGTCGACCGCACCGTCAAGCGTCACCGCCACAGCTGGGAATGCTTCGGCGCTCGTGTCGTGGCACATTCCTTCGGCAAATGGTGGCCAGAGGATCACGTCGTACACCGTGACCTCGCTGCCAGGGGCGAAGACTTGTTCGGTGACCGTCGCAGTCGGTGATCTTTCCGCGACCTTCAATTGCACGGTCAATGGACTGACGAATGGAACGAGTTACACGTTCAGTGTGAAGGCAACGAACGGGGCTGGAACGAGTGCCGCATCGCCTGCGTCCAATACCGTGACGCCATCGACGACGCCGGGGCCACCAGCGAGTGTGACGGCCTATGCCGGAAACAACTCGGCAACTGTGAGTTGGAATGCTCCACAAACCAATGGTGGATCCCCAATCCTTGGGTACAAGGTCACGGCGAATCCTGGAGGAAACGTTTGCACCACCAATGGTGCGCTCTCCTGCACGGTGACAAGCCTCACCAACGGCACGTCGTACACCTTCACGGTCATCGCGACCAATGCGAATGGTGACTCGATTGCCTCTGCACCGACGTCAACCATCGTTCCGTCATCGTTGCCGGGACCGCCAATTGCCCCAACGGCAACTGCTGGATTCCAGTCGGCAACGGTGCAGTGGACCGCTCCGTTCTCAAACGGCGGATCGCCAATCCTCACGTACACCGTGACATCAACTCCTGACGGCAAGACCTGCACGACCAATGGTGCGCTGTTCTGCACCGTGACCGGGCTTACGACGGGTGTGACCTACACCTTCACGGTGTTTGCAACCAACAGCGATGGTCAGGGTTCGGACTCTCCGAGTTCGAATGCCGTTCTCATGCCAACGACGCCAGGTGCGCCGAGAAATGTGACCGGAGCACCGACCGACAAAGCAATCACGGTCAGTTGGCTTGCACCAATGAGCGATGGTGGGGCTTCAATCACCGCCTACACCGTTCATGCCTATGACGGCGTCACGCCTGCGGGAACGTGTACGACCACCGGAGCACTCACCTGCACCGTTACGGGACTCACGAATGGCACGTCGTACACCTTCACGGTTGTTGCTACCAACCTTGTTGGAGATGGCCCAGCCTCAACGGCCAGTGCCGCGATTCAAGCTGGAATTACCGCTCCGTCGGCTCCTAGTGGACTCTTCGTGATGCCGGGCAAGGGCTTCGTGACGGTGTTCTGGAACCCATCGGCCAGCAATGGCGGTGCGCCAATTACTTGGTATGACGTCAAGGTCTTCAACAGGGCTGGACGGATCGTCGGAAGTTGCCACACGCATGGTGCGACTTCTTGTGTGATCCGGGGTCTTCCGAATGGCGTGGCATTGGTCTTCCAAGTTTCGGCTCGAAATGCGCTCTTCAGCGGTGCGCATCAGTCGGCGATTGCCGTTCCTACGACGCCACCTACGGCCACCATTGACCGGTTCACGTTCAATGGCAGTTTTCTGACGCCTGCTCAGGTCAACATGGTGAAGTCCTGGGCACGTTTCATCAAGTTGGAGCACTTCAAGAAGGTCACCTTGTCTGGCTATGCATCGAGGGAAGGCACTCCGGCCCACCAGTCCCAAATGGGTCTGATGCGTGCACGCGCAACGCTTGCCCAACTTCGCCATGAGTTGGCCTTGCTGAAGGTCAAGTCGGTGACATTCCGAGTCCGGACGTATGGAGGCACGGTGCTTGTGGTTCCGTCCTACCGTGCAACTGGCGGCGCAACCAGCCGAAGGGTTGTCATCTCCTACAGCAACTAGGAACTCACGAGGAGATCGTTGAAGAGGCCCCTGCTCGTTGAGCGGGGGCCTCTTCGCGTCGAGGCGTAAACCCGATCTGGCAGTTACGACTCACTGACGTCGTGTCCGCTTCGCTCGTGGCTCAATCGTCCTGACGGTCGACTCGCTACAAGACCTTTAGATGCATTGACTGGAACTACTTCGTTGCGAGGACCTCACCATGTGGGATGGTGAACGTGGCGCCGCTCGTTGAGGACCACTCGAGAAACGCATGTGAGATTGCCTCGAGTTCGTCTTGTGTTGACGCACCAATTGAGCGTGCTTGCTCAGCGAAGGCACTGAATTTGACTCGATCGGACCAAAGTCCTCCCCACCACCGTCGATCCTCATCACTCGAGAAGTGCCATGTGGAGGTGGTTATCCGAAGCTGATGAAATCCGGCTTCTCCTACCCAGGAGGAAAGGTATCGACCGGCATCTGCTTCAGCCTTGTTGGCCGTCGTCACCGCTTTGTAGATCTCGAGCCAGCGGTCGAAGAGCGGTGTTGGAGGTGTCCAAGTGAAGGCGCCGTAGTCACTGTCTCTGACGGCCAGGAGTCCACCAATGCGGAGAACTCTCCTGAGCTCCCGAAGTGCTGCCACTGGATCAACGAGGTGTTGAAGTACCTGGTGAGCGAAGACCACGTCGAAGGATCCGTCCGAAAAAGGGAGGTCGTAGACATTTGCTTGCTGAATGGTGAGATTGGGTACCTGTGCTGCAGCCTCAGCGGCTGCGGCGACGGCTCCATCGGCGTTATCAACACCATTAACCGCACCGAGCGGGAGCAGGCGGGCGAGATCGGCGGAGATTGTTGCCGGCCCACACCCGACATCGAGCAAGTGGTCAGACGGCTTCAGATGTGGCAAGAGAAATGCAGCTGAGTTCTCCGCAGTCCTCCAGAGATGGCTCCGAAGGACCGACTCGTGATGGCCGTGTGAATATCGTTCGACTGGAGTCTCCCCTTGACCCGTCGTCGACCCGTCAGAAGTCACGGGGACGCCAAAGGAACAGCCAACCTAGAGGAGAAGCTTGAAGCGGTCAGTACTCAGACCGTGACGGTGTAGGTGGCCGAGTGACTCTTCGTTGAGGTCTTGCCAGTAATGGTCACCGTGTACGTACCCTTGGAAATCCTGCTCCTGGCGGTGATCGTCGCTGTGACCGAGGTTCCCGTAGTGGCTGAGCTCGGTGAGAAGCTAACCGACAAGTTATTCGACGAACTCTGGGCACTGAACGAAATCTTCTGGTTCGATCCGCTCGTCACCGCAGTTGAGACCGAAGTTGTCGTGGAACCTCCGGCTGTCACCGTGCCAGATGTTGGCGACAGTGCAATGGAGAAGTCATTCGTTGTCGTCGGAGCGTTGACCTTGAGTGAGTAACTCGCGGTGTGGAAACCGGAGGTCGCTGTGCCAGTAATCGTCAAGGTGTAGGTACCAGCTGCGGTTGTTGAAGTTGTCGCAATGGAAAGCGTTGACGACGAACCCGAGGTGACTGACGTTGGTGAGAGTGTCGCCGTCACGCCAGTTGGTGCACCGGTGACGGTGAGTGCAACGGTCTGAGCGGTTCCAGACGTCGTAGCGGTTGAAACCGTCGACGTTGCTGATCCACCAGCAGTCACCGTGCTTGAGGTGGGTGAGAGTGCAACGGAGAAGTCATTGGTGACTGGGCCGCCGACAATGGCGTGTGCAATCTGGCATCCCGAGACTTCGTTGGACCAGTTGGCCTGCATGGCGAAGCTTCCAGTCGCAAAGTTCACATTTTGTGCACCGGTCGTTCCGCCAGTGCCGTTCCATGCACACTTGTCGGAATTCTCCATGCCCGTGACGCTGTCCCACCAACCTCCGCCAGGGTTCTGGTCGGTGATGGTTTCGGCGTATTCGTGGCCACCAACAATGGTCACACCGTCGAGGGCTCCAGCGGTGCCTGCGTTGACGTAGTTCGCTCCACAACTCGTCCCAAGGTCGGTGATGTAGGGCATGTTGGTGAAGGCAATGTCGCCATAGGACGAAGCTGCTGCGCCGCCGGTCAGGGTGGTGTCACCGTTGTAGTCGTGCCACGCACAGAAGTTGGAGCCGGTCGTGTTGAAGCCGTCAGGGTGGGTTCCGGTTGGGGAGACAATGACGTACTGGGCAGAACGGTTGAGCGTCGCGGTCGTGTTGCCAAAGTGACCAGCGGCAAGAACGGCTTCCGTGGCAAGTGCATTACCGGTCGACTGAGTAGCTGAGGCGACGGAATTGTCATACCAAACCCCGGCCAACGCGCCACCGGTTGGGTAGCCAACGTGCGTGAGGCCAGCAGCACATGATGTTGCCCCATTGAGGGCTCCGTCGCAGTACTGAGTTTGTACACCAGACCAAAGTTCAGAATTGGTTCCAATGCCCTTGAACATGGCTTGAATTCGAGGGGCAATTCCCTTTGGGTCACCAGTGAAGGTTGCATAACCGTTGCTATCGGTCCCCTGGGTTCCCCACTGGGAGCCGTAGAACACGACATAGACCTTTGGAGCACCCGTCGTGACCTCGATACCGTCGATGCCTCCGTGTGCGGTGAGGTTCGTCACGGCATGAGCGTGGCGAGCCTTCATCGAAATGGCATGTGCCGTTTTCCAAGCGCCCTGGGTGAGGAACGGAACCTTTCCGGAACCGTGTTGAACCGCAGTTGCGGATACGGGTGCGGAAGCGAGTCCCATGCCACCAAGAACGGTGGCGAAGGCGAGCGCGGCTGACGAACGACGAATGAAATTGGCCATAGACGAATCCTATGCACTTTGTGGCGCGGGGGAAAGGGAAAATTCAGTTGATGATGCATTGGTAACTGTGGACTAACAAACGTCTAACTTTTGTTTGCACACCACCTTTGATGAATTCTCACGTCAAGATGGATCCATGACAGCTGGCGAGATTGAATCCTGTCCTGATTGCGGATTTGTTTGGGATCACGTCCTCATCAATGACGTTCCGAGACGGTTGGAGCTAGGGACGAGATCATTTGTCGAGTTGCTTGCTCAAGACGACGCGGTCGTCAGTGTGCGCCCGTCGTTCGACCGATGGTCAATTGCTGAGTATGCGGGTCATGTCCGAGACGTCTTGCTGACGGTTCGTGAGCGCATGATCGCTGCGACAATTGCCGATCGACCAACTGGTCTCCCGATTTTTCGTGAAGAGCGCGTGGCACTTGGCTACTACCGTCTTGATACCCCTATGGAGCTTGCCGTTGAACTCCAAGCCGCGAGCGGACTGCTCGTGAAGACCGTTCGGTCGATACCTTCAGGGTTGGAAACTCGAACTATGAACTATGGATTCCCTTCTCCAATGGAGCGTCCGGTCACGTGGGTCGCAGCCCAAGGCGTTCATGAACTCGAACACCACCTAGGTGATGCAGAAAAGAACGTGCTCTTGCGCTCATCAGGGCTTGCTTGATCACGTTCCAAGTCGGTGCTCAGATGTGCTCTTCAGCAACTTCCCTTTGAGAACGGAGATTCTCGTGGCCCGCACCAGCACCTACCTCAACTTTGATGGCAATGCCGAAGAAGCCTTCGCTACCTACGCAAAGATCTTCGGCACCGAATTGCAAGGTCCCATCATGCGCTTTGGCGACGTTCCGGAGGCACCGGGTCAACCGCCACTTGGTCCAGACGAGAAGTCAAAAGTGATGCACGCCGAACTTCCAATCCTCGGAGGTCACGTCATCATGGCAACGGACGTCCTTCAGTCAATGGGCCAAACCCTTCGCATTGGGAACAACTCAACCTTCAATCTTGAGCCTGATACTCGAGAAGAAGCAGAAGCGCTCCACAAAGCGCTTTCTGAAGGCGGTTCTGAATCCGTGCCCATGCAAGCAATGCCCTGGGGCGCGTATTGGGGCTGCACACTTGATCGATTTGGTGTGCGGTGGATGCTCAACGTCATGGACTAATCGAGCCAGTTGCTTGATTACTCAGATGGACGGCTGAGCGCGTTTCGTTGATAAGGAAGCAGTGCGTTCTGCGGGGCTTCTTGCAAGAGGCCATTGAGGGCTCCTGTTGCATCGACCGTTGATCGATTTTGGCTGAGTTTTGCCTTGCCTTCTATTCGGTTGACTCGGAGACAAACGCCAACAATCCCTCCAAGAAGCTGGTCAACGTACTCGCTCGGGGCATTCGTTACTTCCCAAGGCTCTGCCCGCTCGTTTTCCATACGACTCGTGAGCTTTTCGACGTTCCTGCGAAGCTCATTGGGATCATCAAAGCGCTCGAGTGTGCCGTGACAGTGAACGCTCACGTAGTTCCACGTAGGAACAACTTTGCCGCTCACTTCTTTCGATGGATACCAGCTTGGACTGATGTAGGCATCGGCCACCTCAAACAAGACGACTGCGGCAACCGGTGACTGGAGAAGCTTCACCAGAGGGTTTGCCGCACTGACATGACCACGAAGGCTTCGTTCGCTGGTATTTCGGCTCGCGATCCAGGGAAGAGGAGTGGCCTCAAAGCCTGATGAGGATCCAACCACCACGGTCCCCAACACCCGTTGTTGGAGGGCACTCCAAGCGTCGTCTTCGCGGAGAAAGAATTTTGGCGGGACAAGCACAGAGGAAAGTCTGTCACTCGTCCCAAGACGAAATCAGCAACGAACGCGCACCTCAAACAGGTGCCGTCGTCCCACCACGCAAGACCTTTCCTGGCAAGGCGCCGGTAAAGGTGTCATGTTCGACGATCGGGACTCCTGCGACGATCGTTGCGACATAGCCCGTTCCCCGTTGCACCAATCTTCGTGCTCCGGTTGGCAGGTCATAGGCCATCGTCGCATTGGTAAAGCCAAGCTGGTCAAAGTCAATGACATTGAGGTCGGCTCGCATGCCAGGTGCAACGATGCCTCGGTCAAACAGTGAAAACAGCGCTGCCGTCTCCGAGGTTTGGCGACGGATCAGGAATTCGAGCGGGAGTCGCTCACCACGACGACGATCTCTGCCCCAGTGGGTCAACATGAACGTAGGCATACCGCCATCGCAAATTGAACCGCAGTGCGCACCAGCATCGGATAATCCCATTCGGGTATTCGGATTTTGATGGAGTTCACGAAGGAGCTCAAGGTCTCCGCCTGAATAGTTGAAGAGCGGGACGTAGAGCATGCCCGTTCCTTCATCAGCACACAGGGCGTCAAGTGCCAGTTCGGCAGGTGTGAGCCCAGAAGCACGAGCCAAGGCGGCCAAAGAGTCCGTCTCAGGGTCTGGCTCGTAATCAATTGCTCCCGCACCAACTGGATACATCCGCTCCCACCCGGAGGTGAGAAGGTCGACAACCGGCGTGATGGGAGGAAGGGTTTCTGCCAGCAAGGCAGCCCGGACTTCAGGATCTTTCAGTGCGAGGAGTTTTTCCTTTGTTGGTAAGAGGGCGAGTGGCTGCCACGCAGTATGGAGGGCAAATGGGTGGACGGTTCCGTCGAGGCACTCGAGAACTCCAATAGAACGTCCAGCAACCTGACCGACGATCGAGAATCCTTGTTCGTTGGCGCGGTCGAGTTGTTCCACGACGTCGCGCCAAATCTCTGGAGCTTGCCGAGTTTGGCTGAAGTTGAAGGAAACGGTTCCACCGGAGCGGGAAACGAATTCACGCATCCAGTCGAACTGGGTCGGAACATCGGTGTGTTCCATAGCCAGTTGAAAGACACCCGATCGTCCAGAGCGAGCCTTCTCGTCAGCGAGTGCATCGGCCAGACAAAGGAGTTCGTCGAGTTCGGCAAAGGTGCCGGGCACAAACTCGCCGTCACGTGACTTGTGGAGCGACGTTCTCGACGTTGAAATTCCCATGGCTCCGGCAGCGAGTGCCTCGCTCGCGAGCCGCCGAAGTTCTCCAAGATCTTCGGGTCGTGCTGGCTCATTGGCCGCACCACGCTCTCCCATGACGTAACCCCGAAGGGGGCCATGCGCCAACTGGAAGCCGCAGTCAATTGCGTGGGGGCGTGCGGAGATCGCGTCGAGGAATTCTGGGAAGGACTCCCAATCCCATGAGATCCCTTCGGCGAGCGCAGAGCCAGGAATGTCTTCGACGCCTTCCATGAGCTGGACGAGCCAGTCATGGCGGTCTGGATGCACTGGAGCAAATCCAACGCCGCAGTTTCCAGCAATTGCCGTCGTTACCCCATGCCAACTCGATGGAGTCAGCCACGGATCCCACGATGCTTGGCCGTCATAGTGAGTGTGGACGTCAACGAAGCCCGGAGTGACGAGGAGACCTTCCGCCTCCAGAACACGATGCGCGTCACCGAGCGAATTTGGAGGACCAACGGCGACGATGAGGTCTCCGGTGATACCTACGTCGGCGAGGCGTCCGGGTTTCCCGGTTCCATCGATGAGCAATCCCCCACGAATGACCAGGTCGTACATGGCCGGATCGTAGCGCCACCGTGCTTTTGACGCTGATTGATGAGGTGGCGCTGAACTACTCGCTCAGTTGGAGCCATTCCGCCAATTCGTCGACGACAGCGCTGTAGGCGAGATCTGGATCCGTTACCGACCCGACAAGGTGGCCAAAGAGTTCGAAGAGGAGATGTCCAAAGATGTGGGTCCAGGCCATGATGCCCCGAAGGTATTCCGCCGGGTCAACTGCGGGCATGACGATTGCCAAGTTCGGCACACTGAGAAATGGCCGCACATCGACGCCCCTTCCCTCAGCCATCTCCGCCTTTTGCGCGCGGTCGTCATTGAGGATGGAACCAAAGACCGCTGCCACTCGGGTCGCTGCGGCAATGGTTCCAGTCGGGGCGTTGTACCCAGGAATTGGCGTGCCGTAGAGGAGAGCGAACTCATTTGGGTGGGCAAGTGCCCAGGTCCGAACTGATTGACAGGAATTTCGCCAGCGAAGAGTCGTCGACGCCCCCTCATCGCTCGTCGCTACGCGCTCAACTGCAGATCCAAGGTCGTTGTACGCATCGAAGATGAGTGCAGTGAGGAGCTCATCTCGGGTCGCGAAATAGCGGTAGAGCGCAGAAGAAACAAGTCCCATCTCGCGCGCGACTTCTCGGAGGGAAAGACCAGCCGCTCCCTTTTCCTTAAGGAGTTCTCGAGCAGTGGTCTTGATTGCTTCAATTTGAGCAACTCGCGCTGCTGCTCGAACACCCTGTTCTCCGGTCATTTTACCATTCTGACAGAAACGAGAGCACTGCTCTTGCAATTAGTCGAGAAATGGTGCAAACTGTTTGCGAGAGCGGTGCTCTCTCAAAGATCGGAGTGAAAATGTCAGAGTTTCTCGTTGTAGGAGCAGGAGCAATTGGGACCTTGGTCGCACGCCAGTTGGCCGATAAGGGACACGCGGTCCGTTTGGTCTCGAGGAGTGGAACCGACCCAAAGGTTCCTGGCGTGACCGCAGTCGCGGCCGACGCAGGCGATTCGACTGTGCTGTCTCGATTAGCGGAGAACACCAGTGCGATCTTCAACTGTGTGAACCCGCCCTATCACCGCTGGGCCAGCGACTGGCCCCCAGTGGCGAATGCCTTGTTGGCAGCTGCCGAATCGTCGGGCGCCGTGCTTGTCACCTTGAGCAACCTCTACCCCTATGGAGTCGTCACTGCGCCGATGACTCCATCGACACCGATGCTCGCCAACTATGAAAAGGCGCAGGTCAGGGCGAAGATGTGGAACGACGCACTTGCAGCGCACGAATCGGGACGAATTCGCGCGACGGAGGTGAGGGCTTCCGATTTCATTGGACCTCGGTCGCAGAGCCTTCTCGGTGAACGGGTCATCCCAAATGTCCTCAAAGGAAAGGCCTGCACCGTCCTTGGTGCGGCAGATCAACCTCATTCCTGGACCTACATCAATGACGTGGCAGCAACGCTCATTCGTTGCGCCGAGCGCCCTGACGCTTGGGGTCGCGTTTGGCACGTCCCAACGAATCCACCACGCACCCAGCACCAAGCAATTGATGATGTGGCGGACGCCGCTGGACTCCCTCACGTCAAGGTCAAGGTGCTCCCGTCAGCCATGCTTCGACTCCTTGGATTGTTCAGCCCACTCATGCGCGAACTCCCAAAGACTGAGTACCAATTCACTGCACCTTTCGTGATCGACGACTCGGCAACTCGCAGTGAGCTTGGCCTTGAGCCCACACCATGGGCAACGGTGTTGAAGGACACCATCGCCGCTTACAACACAGGGGCATCGTGACCAAGCAGCGCACTCGCTAGCCTCAATTTATGGAGTTAGAACCTGACGAAAAGGACTGGACCTGGGTGCTGAGCCGCCCTTGCGAAGCATGCGGATTCGTAGCTTCGAGGTTTCCCAAGGAGCAACTTGGGGCAGCAATTGCTTCGATGGGGCCGCGTTGGAAGGCACTGCTGCGTTTGGCCGACGCTTCCAAACGAGAGACTCCTGAACGCTGGTCCGTCCTTGAGTATGGCTGTCACATTCGTGACGTCCTCGTGCTCTATGACGAGCGGCTATCCATCATGCTCACTGTCGAGAACGCGGCATTTCAAAATTGGGATCAAGACGCGACCGCAGTGGAAGCCCGTTACGACCTTCAAGATCCAGCGGTTGTAACGCGTGAACTGGGCGTGGCAGCAACGAACCTTGGACAACATTTTGGCGAAGTTTCTGGAGGAGCTTGGGAAAGAACTGGGCACCGATCAGATGGTGCGGTCTTCACCACCCTGACCTTCGGGCAGTACCTCCTCCACGATCTGGTCCATCACCTCGTTGATGTCGGCGACGTTGAAGGCGCACGCAGTGTGACGGAAATGGACTGATTTCTCCAAGTCGCGTGATGAACGAGCTTTTGCTTCACTGCTCGCCTGGGTCTTGAGTGCTTCAGTGGCGACGCGTTGCTCTATGCGTCGCCCAATTGGTTTCGAAGGCTTCTCTTAGGAAGCTTCGTGAACCCAGTTCAACAGTCCCTCGCGTCGCACTCTCGTCCGACAGACGAGGCAGAACCCGGCATCAACATCTGGTGTGTGCGGTTCGACCAGGTTGGTATTGGTGGTGGGGGTGATAAGGAAAAGTTCCATACCTCTAGTGAACCAGTGCAGTATTTCTCAACCGTTTCAGCCTTATGACACTTCTCATTCGTCAGATTGCGATCGGCCAGCGATCTGCCTTCATTCGTTGTCCTCACCACTGCCTTCGAGCGACCAGGCTGACGATGAAGTAATCGATGCAACATGCAGTTGGTACTCGCTGTAGAACTCCGTAATGCCTCGGCCTTGAGCGATTCGATGGCGGGGATGGTCACGCCATGCATTGTGCGACTGGCGATCCCGAAACCGAACAATGGTGACGCGCTCGTGATCGTCAGCAACAAAGGTCTTGGCATCGAGGAATCCTGCCATTGACCTGGCAAGCTCAAGCATCTCTCCGGCTACGTCACCGTATGCAGAGGCTCCCGATGCTCGAAGTCGACTGCGGAACACCGTCAAGATTTCTTCAGAGGTCTCAGGTGTGGTCATGGCACGATGCTACGAGCAGACTTTCCTTAGACGTGGGTCGTCGCGATACTCCAGGCGACGAGCAGCATGACGATGCCAATGCCAACATCGAGAACTCGCCAAGTTGCGGGACGACCCATTACGCGAGCTAGCGCTTTCGCGCCGGTGCCAAGACTCACAAACCACGTCACTGACGCCAAACACGCGCCGAGGGCAAAGAACCAACGATGGCTGCCGTATTGATTCCCAATCGAACCAAGAAGAAGGACGGTGTCGAGATAGACGTGGGGGTTAAGGAACGTGAAGGCAAGGGTCGTGAGTATGACCGCACGGCGTGTTGGCTGTGCAACTTCGGAAGGAGTGAGCGTCGAGACCTTGTAGGCCCGCCAAAACGAGCGAATCCCATACGCGGTGAGGTAGGAGACGCCAATCCAGCGGAAGACTTCTAAGAGGTGAGGGATGGCACGGACAAGACTTCCAACTCCAGCAATCCCCGCCACGATGAGGATGACGTCTGACAGCGCGCAGATCGCGACGGCGATGCCAATATGCGAACGCGAAAGGCCAAGCCGTAGGAGATAGGCATTTTGCGCCCCAATGGCGACAATGAGTGAAAAGCCAGAGAGAAACCCGGCAATGAGGGCATTCATGACGTACCGAGCGAGGTGAGGAACGGAAGCGGAGGTCTCGCTGAACGGTCGATTGCATCACTCTCCGCTTCGGAGGTGGGGTTGCTCAGGCTGAGACGCACGGATCGGTGGTTGTACTGCACGTCGTTCAGTCTCCCAGTTCGCGGATGAAGGGTCCTTCGGCCTAGAGAAGAGCAACACGACCTAGCATCTCGTCGTGACCGCCGCCGTTCCTGGACAGGGTTTCTTATCGAGCGAAACCTCAATTGCTCCTCACGAAATACCTTCAACGGATGTGGCCGTAGGCCGTGAACTCATTCCAGCGTCACTCTTGAGAGTTGCGGGACATTTGGCCGTTTGGCTTCCGGTGCTGTTCGCCACGATTCGGAACCTCCGAGTTCCGTGGGTGCCACTTGCAGACGATGCACACCTTTCACTCTGGGCCTATCGAGTGTTCACGGGGCATCCACCGCTGTTTGGCTCCGTGTCAATGCTGAGTCCCATTGGCCACCCCATCTTTGATCCTGGACCGCTGTTCACCTACCTCCTTGCGGTGCCAGTGAGGATTGATCCAGCAACTGGAATTTTGTGGGGATCTGCACTTGTCGCCGGACTCCTTGGCTCGCTGAGTGTTGAACTTGGTGGAAGGAACTTCGGCTGGCAAGCCGCGGCTGTCATCGGAGGAGCGATAGCGCTCCTTCTCACGGCTATTCCGGTCGTTGGTTTGCATCTCGTTTGGAATCCGTATCTTGGTCTCTTCGTTGTTCTGACCGCGATGGTGACCTCATTGGTCGTTGCGAGCGGCTCAGGGAGACTCCTGCCTCTTCTGGTCGTCCTCTGTTCCATTGGTGCATGTGCGCACACGATGCTTGCCGTGCCGCTGGTCCTGCTCCTGGCGGTTGCAACCACATGGTGTTGGCTGGCTCGTCCAGCCAACATTCGTCGATGGTTGTTGTTGAGTGTTGCGGTGGGCGTTCTTTGTTGGCTGCCTCCGCTTCTTCAAGAACTGTTTGGTGCCAAACCCAATCTGTCTGCACTCTTTCGAGCCGTTCAAACAGGTGCCTCTATGGGAATGGGTTTTGGTCTGTCAGCCATTGCACATGCGACTCCGGAATTGCTCGTTCACTTTCCTCATCTCGCTGGAGGAGATGACAGCGTCGCCTTTCTCAACAACCGGTCTCCCATTCTTGGAGTAGTCATCTTTGCCTTGCTTCTCGGTGTCGCGATGTGGGCGATTCGCCAAAAGGATCTCCTGCTTGCACGTGCAAGTTCCTTGACGTTGGCACTCGCCGTTGGTGAGGTTGTCGCGTTTTCTTCCGTCAAGACCCGAGTGGTGTTTGGCCTTAGCTACACGACCGTTTTCCTCTGGCCTTTGGCGGCGGCATTGGTGTTTGATCTTGGATTGTTGCTTCGCAAGCCGCTGATGAACTTGGATCGACCGCTTCAACCACTCAATCGGCTGTTTGTTCTGGTGTTCACCTTCGCAACGACGTGTTCGGCGATTTTTGCGGTTGCCACCTCCTCGGTCCCATCAGAGCAACGAGGCTCGATGCGAGCGGTCAGTTCCGCCGTCTCGTGGATTGGGGCTCATGTACCTCGAGGGCCAGTCAGGATTGCCGTGTTGATCGACGGCAAGGTGACGCTGGAATCTGCTTCACAACTCTTTGGCATGGAATACCTCCTAACGACCAAGGGATTCGAACCACCGGATTCCGAGATTCTCAATCAAGGTGAGAAGCCGTCGACGGCCGGACCGCTCGTCGTGGTGGTTGAGCAACATGGAGCCATTTCGAAGATCTTCATTGCGCATCCAAGTTGAACGGTGAGGGTACGTTCGCTTCTTTAGGAAAGTTGGTGGTTGACCCCGGCGCCTGCTCAAAGATTTGAACCCTTTGGGCTACTTCCTGTTCCGCTCTCGGTGACGACAACCTGGCCAACAGCATGGTCTCCGCATACCTTCTTCAAGTTCTTCCCGAGTTCGGCGAATACGTCGCTCGCGAGTTGCGGGCTGTTTTGCGTCTTCCACCCAACAAATGAACTCATTGCGAGCCAAGGGAGTGATGTCGAGCCAGGCTTCGCTCGCAACGGCGCTTGTCTTCAGTCCATCGAGAAGATCCGGGGGAAGCTCGTGCACGGTTCCGCCCGGAAACTTTGCTGTTCTCACATCGAGAGCGTATTCGAACTCGATCGTCGAAGAACGCCTCCATCTAACTGAGAAGGGAGCAACCCATTGATCGTGATGATAGGAACCTCAGATCGCAATCGCCCGATCCAGATTGAGAACACTTCACTCAACGAGGAGAAATAACGTTGAGGAGTTGCTCGATCAGTCAGCGTCCAAAGCAAACCTGTAGACGTTGGTCACTCGTTCGGTGAAACCCATCGCTACGTAGAGCGCATTTGCTGCTTCTCGAGTGGGTCGTGACGTCAGGTCGACAGTCTTGGCTCCAAGAGCGGCCGATTGGTTGAGGGCGGCAGTGACCAGTGCTTTTGCCGCACCAAGACCGCGTGCATCCTCGTCAACAACAACATCTTCAATCCAGGACCTCGTACCAGTTGGAATGGAGAAGGTCGCGAGTGTGAGCGTCCCAATGATGCGATCGTTCACGTCTCTCGCAACGAGCAGGCAGGTGGCCTCATCGTGCACCACATTGACGAGTTCCTCATCGGAAATTCCCGTCCATGAGCTGGAGAGTTGCGGAATGAGCCGGTTGAGTGCCTCCATGAGATCACTCGTCACCTCGGTGACTTCTTCGATCCGAATCTCGCTCACGACGAGGTCTCTCCATCTCCACGCCAAATGGGATCACGAATGGTGTCGTAGAGGAGTGGTCGGTCTTCGCCATCCAAGATGCCAAACACGTGCTCACCCCAGCGTTCATAACCAATGAGCGGCGAAGGCAAGTTCTCGGGGCGAAACCATCCGGCATCTGAAGCCTCGAGTGGATGGAGGTTTATGGATCCTCCAACGACGCGACAAAGAAAGAGCATTGAGTAGAGGGGAAGGCGAGTCATCCCCATGCGTGCGCCATCAAGCACCGCAATCAATCGTTCCGGCACAACTTGGAGGCCAATTTCTTCTTCGACCTCTTTGACCACGACTTCTGGAGCGGAGTACCCCGGGTCACACCATCCGGTCGGGTAGAGCCAGAAGCCCGAGTCAGCGCGTTGCATCAGCAGCAATTCGCCAGCGTCGTTATAGACAGCTGCACCGACAGCAACTTTGGGGGTCACATAACCAGGCACGCCTCGGCCAACCGACTGCAGCCATTCGGTGACGATGCCCCGGGACTCATCGTCATTGTCAACACCGTGATCAGCATGAACTCTGATGTCTGCTGCGATCTTGAGGACTTCTTCGAACCGCTCGCGCTCATATTGGCTCTGGGTGAAACCAAGACCTGTGCGAGCAATCCCTGAAAGCGCTTCAGCCCAGCGGTGCAAAGTCTTGAGAGGTACGTCGCGTTCCACAGGCCCACGCTAGTAGGCGGTCTCACCCCCAACACGAGGCAGAATGGGACATGGCCGTGAATGAAGACTGCAAGCACTACGTCATGCAGTCGACCAGCAAAGGCGACAAGGTCGAACGCTGCAAACTTGGGGCGAACGAACCGCTCCCCTTTGCGTGTCCAGAGGGATGTCTCTTTTACGAGCCTCGTGGGATTGCGACGACTGGCTGGGCGCAAACCTAAAGGTCTGCTCGATTAGCTCTCGAGTACGTCACCGAGGAGATCAACGCCAACCCCCTGTGTTCGAAGCCACGCAGTGGCTTCGGCCACCTGCTCCGGTGTCCCTTCAAGGTCGCACACGATCCAGCCAGAGTGTTCCTCAACGGCGGCCCTCCGAATATTGGGAGCCACATCAAATCGGCGGACGATTTCGGCCAAGACCGGGGTGCGAATCAAGTCTTCAGGGAACGTCAACTTCACATGTGGTCGAGTCATGGGTTCTCCTTCGATGAACAGAATCAGTGGGGGACGACTTGAGCAATGGTGCCAACCATGCCGGTGTAGAAGGGGCCAAAGTCGGCATATAGCGTTGACGCCTCGTCAAAGCGCATCGTGTAGACACAGTCCTTGAGGTCATCAGGATGCACGCCGAAGAGGGTCACGCCCCATTCCCAGTCGTCAAGACCGGTAGAACCCGTCACGACCTGCAGGACGCGTCCATGGAACTCACGACCAGACTTTCCATGGCCCATCATGAGTGCCTTGCGCTGCTCAAAGGGAAGGGCAAACCAGTTGTGGTTCTCCGAGCGGCGCTTGCTCATTGGGTAGAAACAGAAGGCCGTCATGCCCTCAGGCGGAAGCTGCGGGTAGAGACGTGCTTGCCGCATTTGCTCAGGGACACCCTTCGCATATTCAGAAATTTCCGTCAGCGAGAAGTACGAGTCGACCACTGCGAGGCCGGCTGCTTGGATCGCCGTCTGAAACTTCCTCAATTGCCAGAGATCATGGCCGAGCACCATGAAACACACGTCAGCTTTGTGCCCGAGAATTGAAATGGCGACCATTTGGCCACCAGCACGAACGAGTGCGCGTTCTGCCGCAACAACCTTTCGGTGATCGACCGGGCCATCGGGCTTGCAGAACAAATGGAGAACGGCTTGGCCGATCAATGGTTCGAGTGGTGAGAGTTCCTGCTTGGGTGTCGCCATGGCTCCAGTGTAGGCAGGCCTTGCCTCTACGAACTCGAGAGGGAACGCACCCATCGTGACCAACCTTGCGTGACCGGTAGCGTGGGGAAGTGACTGGAACGAACTCGGCAGTGCAAACCGCTCACGAGCCATTCGATTCGGCGCTCAAGTGGACTGCCGCAGCGGTCGTGCTTGGGACCATGATGTCGATCCTCGACACGACCATTGTGGTGGTTGCGCTCGATGATCTGCGGAAGACCTTCGGGACCACTCTTGCGACGATTCAGTGGGTAACGACCGGCTACCTCCTTGCTCTTGCTCTTGTCATTCCACTCTCGGGTTGGGCAGTTGATCGATTTGGTGCGCGACGGTCATGGCTGGTTGCGCTGACCCTCTTCGTTGTTGGTTCTGCCCTCTGTGGAATGGCCTGGTCGGCCGAGAGTCTCATTTTCTTCAGACTCATCCAAGGGCTTGGCGGCGGCATGATCATGCCAATTGGGCAGACCATTCTTGCAAGAGCTGCCGGACCCGCCCGGATGGGAAGAGTCATGGGGGTCGTTGGTGTCCCAACAGTTCTTGCCCCAGTTTTTGGCCCCGTTTTGGGCGGACTCATCATCACGTATGCCGCTTGGCAATTGCTCTTTTGGGTCAACATCCCCATTGGCATCGTGGCGCTCGCCGTCGCCTGGAAGGCATTGCCCAAGGGTGAAGAGAATCACGCACACAAGCTTGATGTCGTTGGCCTGATGCTCATTTCGCCCGGTCTGGCGGCACTTGTCTACGGACTCTCACAAACCGGTGTGAATGGTCAGACCTTCACCACGCCAAAGGTGATGTGGCTCCTGATCTTTGGCGTTGGGATGCTCACTGCTTTCTGCCTCTGGGCACTTCGGGCAAAGGTGCCGCTTCTTGATCTCCGACTCTTTCGTCATCGGACCTTTTCCATTGCGAGTCTGTGCATCTTCCTCATGGGTGCAGCCCTCTATGGCGGACTCTTCTTGATGCCCCTCTACTACCAAGTTGCTCGAGGACAAACGGCTCTTGTTGCTGGGCTGTTGATGTGTCCGCAGGGACTTGGAGCGATGGCAGTGATGCGATGGGCTGGAACCCTGGCCGATCGAAAGGGAGCACGGGCTGTCGTCCCGATTGGTTCAGCAATCATTGTTCTTGGGACGATCCCGTTTACCTTCTTGACGCCGACGACTCCCTATTGGACGTTGGCACTGTCGATGGTCGTTCGCGGTGTCGGCATGGGTCTTTCAATGATGCCGCTGACCGCTGCGAGCTACCGAGGTCTCGCGCATTCGGATGTCCCTCGAGCAACGACCACCACATCAATCCTTCGCCAAATCGGAGGGTCGGTTGCGACGGCGGTCTTAGCCGTCCTGCTTCAGCAGCAATTCGATCTCGCTCACGCGAAACTTCCCGATCAGCAAGCGGCATCGGTCACCCTTGCTCACGGCTTCGCTACGACGTTTTGGTGGGCGATTGGGTGCTCAGTGTTGGCAGTGATTCCTACGCTGTTCCTGCCTCGCCACACCGAGCGCAATAGTGCGTGGGATAAGAACCCAAATGAGTCTGCGCTGGAGTTGGCGCTCGAGGAGCCAACCACCTAAGTCGTTCTTCAGGCATTGAGAAGGCGTCCCTCGGTCGGTGAACCGTTGCTCACTTCGGATCTGTCATCAGGACGCGACGAAGGGGCGCCGGGTAGGCGCCCCTTCGTCAACTACCAATGTGGTTGAGGTCGACTTAGTAGTCGTCCATTCCCATGCCGCCGCCGTGGCTGTGGCCGGCCTCTTCTGGCTTGTCGACAATGACTGCCTCAGTGGTCAAGAACAGCGCAGCGATTGATGCAGCGTTTTGGAGTGCTGAACGGGTCACCTTGGCAGCGTCAATGACACCAGCCTTGATGAGGTCTTCGTAGACACCAGTGGCAGCGTTGAGGCCCTCGGTTGCGACCTTCAAGTTGCGGACCTTGTCCACAACGACGCCACCTTCAAGTCCGGCGTTCACCGAAATCTGCTTCAGCGGCTCTTCAACGGCGCGAGCAACAATTCCGGCACCGGTTGCCTCGTCACCCTTCAGGGTTGCCTGAACTTCCAAGATGGCCTTTTGGCTGCGCAGCAAGGCAACACCACCGCCGGGAACAACACCCTCTTCAATTGCGGCCTTGGTCGTTGAGACCGCGTCCTCAATCCGGTGCTTCTTCTCCTTGAGTTCGACTTCAGTTGCCGCACCAACCTTGATGACGGCCACGCCACCGGACAACTTGGCAAGACGCTCTTGGAGCTTCTCGCGGTCGTAGTCAGAGTCGGTGTTCTCGATTTCGGCCTTGATCTGGTTAATACGGCCCTTGATCTCGTCTTCGTCGCCAGCACCTTCAACAATGGTGGTCTCGTCCTTGGTAACGACGATCTTGCGAGCGGTTCCAAGAAGTTCCAGACCAACATTCTCGAGCTTCAAGCCAACTTCTTCGGTGATGACCTGACCACCGGTCAGGATTGCGATGTCCTGAAGCATGGCCTTGCGGCGCTCGCCAAAGCCTGGAGCCTTCACGGCGACTGACTTGAAGGTTCCGCGGATTTTGTTGACGACCAACGTCGCAAGTGCTTCGCCTTCGAGGTCCTCCGCAATGATCACGAGTGCCTTGCCAGTTTGCATGACCTTTTCGAGAATTGGAACGAGGTCACGAACAGCGGTGATCTTGCTGCCAACGAGAAGCACATAGGCATCTTCCAAGGAGGCTTCCATGCGCTCTGGGTCAGTGACGAAGTAGGGAGAGATGTAGCCCTTGTCGAAACGCATTCCTTCGACGAGGTCCATGTCCATTCCGAAGGTGTTGGACTCTTCAACGGTGATGACGCCGTCCTTGCCAACCTTGTCAATGGCATCAGCAATGAGGGAGCCGATTTCGTTGTCGGCTGCGGAGATTGACGCAACCTGTGCGATCTGCTCCTTCGTGTCGGCGGCGACAGCAAGGTCACTGAGGGACTTCGTTGCAGCAATGACAGCGGCCTCGATGCCCTTCTTCAGCGACATTGGGTTTGCGCCAGCAGCGACGTTCTTGAGACCCTCACGGACAAGCGCCCATGCAAGGACGGTCGCCGTGGTCGTTCCGTCACCAGCGACGTCATCGGTCTTCTTGGCGACTTCTTTGACCAGCTCAGCGCCGATCCGCTCGTAGGGGTCCTCAAGATCGATCTCCTTGGCGATGGAAACACCATCGTTGGTGATCGTGGGAGCTCCCCACTTCTTGTCGAGAACGACGTTGCGTCCCTTTGGTCCAAGGGTGACTCGCACCGCGTCGGCCAACTTGTTCATGCCCCGCTCGAGTCCGCGGCGGGCCTCTTCATCGAATGCAATGAGCTTTGCCATCGCTGCCTTCCTTCCGGTAATTGCGTCAACGCGGCGTTCTGCCGCTGGCCCGGTCCACTCTAGTTGCTGTTAGCACTCTCAGTGTCCGAGTGCCAAAAGGTAGCCAGCCGAGGGGCGGCTGCAGTGAAAAGTGACGATTTCGAAGGGGGATCAGCCTCCGGCGACCGCAGGGACGATTGAGAGGGTTTGCCCCGGCTCAATCGGTGCCTCAAGGCCACCGAGGAATCGAACGTCCTCGTCAGCCAGGAAAACATTGACGAAGCGTCGGAGGCCGCCAGCGTCGTCAAAGAGGCGCTCGCCAAACCCTGGATAGGCGGCCTCAAGCGCATGGAGCGCCTCGCCGACAGTGGTTGCTTCGACCGTCA